>JBOGZL010000169.1:0-11738 GCA_050697195.1 Solirubrobacterales bacterium | reverse complement strand
GTCACCGACTACGAGCGTCGGCGGATGTTCGAGCGGGGCTGAGCCCGCGCGTGGCCGACCGCCTGCTACTCGGGGTCGACGAGGGGACGACCGGCGTCAAGGCGGCGCTGTTCGACGCCGACCTGCGCCCGGTCCGCGAGGCCAGGCGCGACAAGGTCAACCGGCACCCGAAGGCGGGGTGGGTCGAGCAGGACGGCGAGGAGGTACTCACGGTCGTCGTGGAGGCGATCGCCGAGGTGCTCGACGACGCTCCCGGAGAGGTGGTCGCGTTCGGCCTCGACCACCAGGGTGAGTCGGTCCTCGCGTGGGATGCCGAGAGCGGCGCGGCGCTGTCGCCGATCGTCGTGTGGCAGGACAAGCGCTCGCAGGGGATCCTCGACCGGATGACGGACGACGAGGAGGCGATCAAGGCGCGCACCGGGCTGCCGTCCGATCCCTACTTCTCGGCCTCGAAGCTGGCCTGGCTTCTGGAGAACGATGATGGCGTTGGGAAGGCCCGTGACGCGGGCACCCTGCGGATGGGTACGGTGGACTCCTTCCTCTGCGACCGGCTCGGGGCCGGCTTCGCGACCGACGAGGCGACGGCGTCGCGGACCCAGCTGCACACGCTGGGCGAGCCCGGGTTCGACCCCTGGCTGTGCGAGCGATTCGGGATCCCCCCCGATGTGCTTCCGGACGTCCTCGACACGGCCGGCGACCTCGGAACGATGAGCCACGACTCGTGGCCGGCCGAGCTTCCGCTGCGAAGCCGCGAGCCGGACCAGCAGGCGGCCCTGGCCGGCGCGGGCTGCGTGACCCCGGGCCTTGTCAAGGCGACGTACGGCACCGGCGTGTTCGTGCTCGCCCACGTCGGCGACGAGGTCCCGAAGCCGGCCGGCGGGTTGCTGCCGACGGTCGCGTGGCGGATCGACGGCCGCACCGAGTACGCGCTCGACGGCGGCGTGTTCGCGGCCGGGGCGATGCTCGAGTGGCTATGCAAGGAGTTGAACCTCGCGAAGGACCCGCCAGCCCTGGGCGAGCTGGCCCGGCAGGCAGACGAGTCGGCCGGCGCCCGGGTGCTGCCTGGTCTGGCGGGCATCGGCGCGCCGTGGTGGCGACCGAACGCCCGCGCGGTGATCTCCGGCATCTACGGCGGGACCACCGGGGCCAACGTCGCGCGCGCCGCGCTCGAGGGAATCGCGTGGAGGGTCGCCGACGTCGTCGCGGCGATCCGGGCGACCGTCGACGTCGACGTGCTCCGAGTCGACGGTGGGTTGACCAACGAGCCACTCTTGCTCGAGCTGCAGGCCGACGCAATCGGCGCCTCCGTGGACGCCGGGGAGGCCGACGCCACCGTGCTCGGCGCCGCCGCACTGGCCGCGGTGGGCGCAGGGGTCTTCGGCTCGCTACCGGAGGCGGCCGAGAAGCTCTCGTGGACTCGCCACGTCGAGCCCACCCGGGACCAAGCCTGGCGCGACGCCGAACACGGCGCCTGGCGCGAGTTCGTCCAAGCGACCGCCGCGCTCGACGCGAACGGCTAGTCCGCGGTTACCTCGTCCTCCTCGAGGGTCCGGACCGGCCCCTGGTACTTGTTCTTCGCCGAGATCAGGTACCAGACCCCGAAGATCAGCGGCAGCAGGACGGCTAGCGGCGTGTAGTTGACGACGGTCCAGTCGAAGTCGTCGTTCCACGGCAGGCCCGCGGGCGTGAACGGCAGCACCACGAGGCTGTACACCACCAGGATCACGAAGATGATCGCCACCGTGTTGACCACCCTGTAGCGCCCACCCAGGTTCCACGGGCCGGGCTGGAACGAGTCGCCGGCCCGCAGCCTCAGGTACACCGGGATGATGTACGCCAGATACAGCCCGACGGTGCAGATCCCCGTCAGGGCGAAGAACGCAAACGGGATGTCCGCGGAGCCGAACAACGCCGGAATCGCGATGATCAGCGCGAAGACCGAGATCGCGATCACCGAGTTGAACGGCACCCGGTCGCGATTCACCCGTCGGAAGATCGCCCATCCGGGGATCGCGCGATCGCGCGAGAACGCGTACCACGTCCGCGAGGCGCTGGTCAGCCCCGCCGCGCCGCAGAACAGCTGCCCCACGGTCGCGATCAGGAGCACCAACTTCGCGGCCCACGAGTCCAGCACGCTGGTGAAGATCGCGCCCACGAACCCGGCCGAGTCGTTGACCTCCTTGACTTCGGTGGCCGCGAACAGGAACGCGAGAAGCACGAACCAGCCGATCAGCGCCGAGAAGAACACCGAGCGCCACACGCCCTGAGCGGCGGCCTTCGCGGCGCCGCGCGTCTCCTCCGCGGTGTGCGCCGAAGCGTCATACCCGGTCTGGGTGTACATCGCCAGCAGGAACCCGACCGGCAGCACCAGGAGCCAGAACCCGAGGGTGGCGGTGGAGCCGTCGAACGCGCCGTTGTTGTTGATCCGCTCCCCGAACACGAAGCTCGCGCTCTGGTGGTCGTCGGGGACGAAGACCAGGACCGCGATGATCACCGCGACGCCAAGGACGTGCCAGCCGACCGAAATGTTGTTCATCAGCGCCAGGAACCGGTCGGCGAAGATGTTGACCAGCGTGTACAGCAGCATGATCAGGAAGAACAGGAACCAGGTCTCGCCGAGGATGCTCTTGCCGTCGCCGAAGTCGATCCCGAAGATGTCGAGCCCGTACAGGTTCAGCGTGGCCCAGAGGAAGAAGGCGGCGCCGTATCCGACCGAGGCGACGATCCCGACCAGCCCGACGATGTTGAACCACCCGGTCATCCAGCTCCACCCCTTGCCGCCGAGGTCGTGCGCCCACCAGTACGGACCCCCTGCGGTCGGGTACTTCGAGGTCAGCTCGGCCATCGAGAACGCGACCATGAGCACGAACGCGCACAGGACCGGCCACCCGATCGAGGCCGCGATCGGACCGCCGTTGTTCCACGCGAAGGCGAAGGTCGTGAAGGTCCCGGCGAGGACCGAGATGATCGTGAACGAGATCGCGAAGTTCGTGAACCCGCTCCAGGCGCGGGAGAGCTCCTGTCGGTAGCCCATCTCGTGGAGGCGCTGCTCGTCCTCCGTTCGGGCTGCGGGTTCCGGGGCCGTCACGTCGCCAGGTCGCTCAGCCATCCCTGTGCTCCTCCCTCTCGGCCCGAGAGCGCTCTCGAACTCCGACCGAGATCTTGTACCGGTCCAGGTTTCGAAGCCGACCCTATGCTGCTCGCCGGACGGTGTCAATGGTCGATTCGGAGATCACCAGGGATGGGCCTGCTCCACGCGGGCCGTTCGACGTCGCGGTGGTGGGCGCGGGCGTCGTCGGGTGCGCGATCGCCCGCGAGCTGGGCGGCCGCGGGGCTTCGTGCGTGCTCGTAGAGGCCGGAGACGACGTCGGCGCCGGGACGAGCAAGGCGAACACGGCGATCCACCACACGGGATTCGATGCGACGCCGGGCACGGTCGAGGCGCGGCTCGTCCGGCGCGGGTACGAGGTCCTTCGCGAGTACGCGGGCCGGGCCGGAATCCCGATCGCGACGACCGGGGCGCTGATGGTCGCGTGGACGCCGGAGCAGCTCGAGGCGCTGTCCGGGGTCCAGGCCGCCGCGGTCGATAACGGCCACACCGACACCCGCCGGGTCGAGGTCGAGGAGCTGTACGAGCGCGAGCCGGCGCTCGGCCCCGGCGCGCTCGGCGGGCTCGAGATCCCGCGGGAGGGGATCCTGTGCCCGTTCACGGCGACGCTCGCGCTCGCCACCGAGGCGGTCGAGAACGGAACCCGCCTCGCGCTCCGCGCCCGGGTGCTCGGGGTCGAGGAGGGGGAGCATTTCGAGCTCACCACGTCCAGGGGCCCGATTCGCGCCCGGTACCTCGTCAACGCCGCGGGGCTCTACAGCGACGAGCTCGATGCCATGCTCGGACACTGCGAGTTCACGATCACGCCCCGCCGCGGAGAGCTGATCGTGTTCGACAAGCTCGCCCGCGGCCTGGTCGACGGGATCCTGCTCCCGGTCCCCACCGCGCGGACAAAGGGAGTGCTCGTCTCCCCGACCGTGTACGGCAACGTCCTCCTCGGGCCCACCGCCGATGACCTCGACAGCAAGGAGGACCGGTCCACGACCGCCGACGGCCTGTCCTCGCTGCTCGCCGACGGCGCCCGGATCGTCCCGGGGCTCGCCGACCACGAGGTCACCGCGACATACGTCGGCCTGCGGGCGGCGAGCGAGCACCGCGACTACCAGCTCCGCGTGCATGCGGAGCAGCGCTACGCATGCGCGGGCGGGATCCGCTCGACCGGTGTCTCGGCGTCGATGGCGATCGCCGAGCACGTGTGCGAGGGGCTCGCGGCCGCCGGACTGGAGCTGGCCGCCGAGCGCCGCGGCACCGCGCCGCGGATGCCGAACATCGGCGAGCTCGCCCCGCGCCCCTACGAGCGGCCCGAGGCGATCGCGACCGACCCCGACTTCGGCCGCATCGTGTGCTTCTGCGAGCGGGTCACGCGACGGGAGCTGGGGGATGCGATCGCGAGCGGGATTCCCCCGGGTGATCTCGACGGAGTGAGGAGGCGCACCCGGGCGCTGATGGGACGGTGCCAGGGATTCTTCTGCGCGGCCGAGGTTTCGGCGGCGCTCGCATCCGCGCGCGGAGAGTCGATCGCCGAGGTCATGGGGGGGAGCGATGGGGATCCCGGCTGACGGGACGGTGGTGGTCGGCGGGGGGCCGGCGGGGCTCGCGGCGGCGATCGAGCTGCGCCGCCTCGGCGCCGGCGCGGTGACCGTGGTCGAGCGCGAGCGCGATCCCGGCGGGATCCCGCGGCACTCGAACCACACCGGCTTCGGGGTCCGCGACCTGCGCCGGGTGCTGTCGGGCCCCCGCTACGCACGCCGCTACGCCGACCTCGCCGAGCGCGCCGGGGTCGAGGTGGTCGCCGAGACGATGGTGACGGGGTGGGAGGGGGCGCGGCGGCTCCAGCTCACGGGCCCCGGAGGGCGTTGGGAGACCGAGCCCGCGGCGGTGGTGCTCGCGAGCGGATGCCGGGAGCGCCCCCGCTCGGCCCGGCTGGTGCCGGGCTCGCGGCCCGCCGGCGTGATGACGACGAGCACGCTCCAGCAGCTCGTGTACCTGCACGGGCAGAGGGTGGGGCGCAGGGCGGTGGTGGTCGGCGCCGAGCACGTCAGCTTCTCGGCGGTGGCAACGCTCGCCCACGGAGGTGCCACGGTCGCCGCCATGGTCACCGAGCTTCCCCGCCACCAGACGCTCGCCGCGTTCCGGGCCGGCGCAGCTCTTCGCTACCGCGCCCGCGTGTGGACCCGCACCCGGCTCGCGGCGATCCAGGGGGGGCCGCGGGTGGAGGAGGTGGAGCTGATCGACCTCGACACGGGGCGGACCGAGCGCGTCGCGTGCGACCTCGTCGTCTTCACCGCCGACTGGATCCCCGACGCGGAGCTCGCCGCGTTGGCGGGGTGCGAGCTCGACCCCGCGACGCGCGGGCCACGCGCCGACCCCGCGCTGCGGACGACGGTCCCCGGCGTGTTCGGGGCGGGGAACGTGCTCCACCCCGCCGAGCCCGCCGACGTCGCGGCACTCGACGGTCGCCACGCCGCCGCTGCGGTGGCCGCCCACCTCGGCGGGGAGGGCGAGGGATGGCCGTTCCGAAGCGTCGCGTTCACCGCCGCTCCTCCGCTGCGGTGGGTGTTCCCGAACCTGGTCTCGCCCGACTCGGTGCCGCCCCCTCGCGACAGCTTCCTGGTGCGGCCGGGCGAGTTCGCGCGCGGGCCTCGGATCGAGGTGCTTCAGGCGCGCCGGACGCTGTGGGAGAGTCGGGTTCGCCGGCTCGTGCCCGGGCGCTCCGCGCGCATCCCCGGCGGGTGGACCCGCGACGTCGACCCCGGCGCGGGGCCGGTCAGCGTCCGGGCGCGGCCGCGATGAGGGTCTCGACCACGGCGGTGTCGTCCTCCTCGGGATGCCACAGCACGCCGAGCGCGAACGCGCGGTCGGGGAGCTCGATCGCCTCGATCAGCTCGTCGGGCTCGGACCATCCCGTCGCGACGAGCCCGTCGCCGAGGCGATCGACCCCCTGGTGATGGTGGGCCTTGACCGTCACCCGCTCCGCACCCGCCGCGCGCGCAGCCAGCGAGCCGGGCCGCAGCCGGACCCGGTGCTCCGCGAACCGACCGGGGATCGGGAGATGGCCCTCGTGTCCAAGCTCGTCGGGCAGGTGTTGGATGAGCGTGCCGCCCCGGGCGACGTTCAGAAGCTCCATCCCGCGGCAGATCCCGAGCAGCGGGAGGTTGCGATCCAGCGCGGCGCGGGCGAGCTCGAGCTCGAACCGGTCGCGCTCGGGCCGGGTGGGCCCGGTCGCGAGGTCCGTCTCGGCGCCGTACGACGCGGGATCGACGTCGGCGCCGCCGGCGAGCACGAGCGCGTCGACGAGCTCGAGGATCTGGGCGAGGATCTCCGAATCCGGCTCACGCGGCGGGAGCATCAGCATCAGTCCGCCGGCGTCGCCGATCGCGTCCGCGTACGAGCGCGACAGCAGCACCGCGGGCAGGTCCCATGCCGCCCACTGCGCCCGTTCGGTCGCGGCGCAGACTCCGATAACAGGCCTCGACATTGGCGGCACGGTAGCGCCCGCTCGCCCACCGATCACCCCGGCGCTCTTTACTAGCCTTTCTGTGTGCCGTTCTTCATCTGTCCGAGTTGCGGGAACCGCCTGATGAGCGCGGAGCGGACGGCAGGGTTCACCGGCCGGCCGAAGAGCTGCCCGAAGTGCGGGTTCGGTTTCCTGTTCGAGCTCCTCGACGACTACTACCCGGCACCCGACGCCGCCTTCTTCACCTGCGACCAGCAGGCGCGCGTGATCGACATCGGCAAGGGCGGGTTCGAGCTCACGGGGCTGAAGGACGAGGACGTGATCGGGCGCCAGGTCCAGGACGTGCTCGGCCTGCGATGGGTCGACCAGGGAAACGGCGGCGACACCGCGGACACGGACGGGGACGAGCTGAGCGACCCGATCGAGACGACGCTCGAGTGGGGCGTTCGCTCGCTCGGAAAGCGGGTCGAGGTCAACGCGGAGGGCGATCTTCCCGCGAGCGCGGTGGCGGACATCTTCCCCGCCTACGACGACGACGGGGGCCTGCTGATCGTTCTCACCCCGGAGTAGGTCGTCACGTCACGGACCTCTAAGGTGAGCTAGCGGCATGGTGGGCAGACGGCGCAACCTCTTCATCCTGCTGTTCGTCGTCGGGCTGACGATCGCGTCCGTGCTCGTGATCCTCAGCCAGCCGACGAAGCTCGGCCTCGACCTCCGCGGCGGGACCTCGCTCGTGTACGAGGGCCAGCCGACGCCCCAGCAGCCCGAGGTGGACTCGGAGTCGATCGACCGCGCGATCGAGATCATCCGCCAGCGGATCGACACGCTCGGCGTCTCGGAGCCCGAGATCAACCAGGTCGGCGAGGACCAGATCGACGTCAGCCTCCCCGACGTCCAGGACATCGAGCGCGCGGTGAGCGTGATCGGAACGACGGCCCAGCTCCACTACTACGACTGGGAGCCGAACGTGATTGCGGAGGATCCGGACGATCCGAACGCGACCGAGCAGGGCTTCAACCGGCAGTTCGACGCGGTCAAGTTCGCGTCCACGCAGAAGCCCGAGTGCTTCCAGGACGAGTGCACCACGAACGGGCCCCGCTACTACCTCTTCGACCGCGACTCGCTCGAGCTCCTCGCCGGGCCCGAGCAGAAGCGCTCCGACCTCTTCCTCGACTTCCCCGGCGAGCGCCAGCCGAAGGACACGGTCGTCCAGGTCGTCCCCCAGGGCACGGTCGTGGTCGCCGAGCCGCCGACCGACGACCCCGAGACCGAGGACGACGAGTCGGTCGGGCCGGCCGAGTACTTCGTGGCCCGCGACCGCCCGTCGCTGTCGGGCACCGACATCGAGAACCCGGAGCAGAACTCCGACCCGACCACGAACCAGCCCAACGTCACCTTCGACTTCAACGACGAGGGGCAGACGAAGTTCCAGGATGTGACCCGGGCGATCGCGCAGCGCGGCGCCTCGGAGGCGCCGCCCGGGATCTGCGGCACGAACCCGGCCGCGGCCGCGAACGTCTCGGATCACTTCGCGATCGTGCTCGACAACGAGGTCGTCTCGCGGCCGATCATCGACTTCTGCGAGAACCCGGACGGGATCGACGGGAGGACCGGCGCCCAGATCTCCGGCGGGTTCACGCTCACCGAGGCGCAGGACCTCGCCGAGCTGCTGCGGATCGGCGCGTTGCCGATCGACCTCAACCTGATCAGCCAGAGCACGGTCTCGGCCACGCTCGGCCAGCAGGCCCTCGACCAGGGCCTGGTCGCGGGGCTCGTCGGCCTCGCGCTGGTGATCGCGTTCCTGCTCGCCTACTACCGCTTCCTCGGCTTCGTCGCGGCGGTCGGGCTCGGGGTGTACGCGGTCTTCTTCCTCGCCCTGATCAAGCTGATCCCGATCACGATGACCCTGCCGGGGATCGCGGGCCTGATCCTCACGATCGGGGTCGCCGCCGACTCCAACATCGTGATCTTCGAACGGATCAAGGAGGAGGCGCGTGCCGGCCGCTCGATGCCCTCGGCGATCTCGGCCGGGTACCGGAAGGGGATCGCGACGATCATCGACGCGAACGTGATCACCCTGATCACCGCGTTCATCCTCTTCGTTCTCGCGACATCGGGGGTGAAGGGGTTCGCGTTCACACTCGGCGTCGGGACGATCGTCTCCCTGTTCACCGCGGTCGTCTTCACCCAGGCGGTCCTCGGGACGCTGGGGCGAACCCAGTTCGTTCGATCGCCGCGGTTCCTCGGCGCGGGGGAGCAGCGCGTGCGGTGGCACTTCGACTTCACCGGGCTCAGCAAGTGGTTCTTCTCGATGTCGGGGGCGATCCTCGCGATCGGGGCGATCTCGTTCGCCACCCTGCAGCTCAACCTCGGGATCGACTTCGAGTCGGGAACCCGGATCAGGGCGGCGCTCGGCGAGTCCACCGACGTGGAATCGATTCGCTCGACGCTCTCGGACGCCGGGATCTCGGACGCGGGCAACGCCTCGATCCAGGAGGTCGAGGACCCGGACTTCGGGGAAAACGTGTTCCAGATCGAGGGCGAGTTCGGTACCCAGGAGGGAGGGGGGATCGCGCAGACCGCGCTCGAGGAGGAGTTCGGGCTCGAGGGCGGCGACCAGGGGTTCGACAACACGACCATCGGCCCCAGCTTCGGCGAGCAGGTCGCCACCAACGCGATCAGGGCGATCATCCTCTCGATGCTCGTGATCGCGATCTACGTCGCGGTCCGGTTCCAGCCCAAGTACGCCGTCCCGGTCCTGATCGCCCTCGTCCACGACATCCTGCTCACGGCGGGCGTGTACTCGCTCAGCGATCGCGAGGTCACCAGCGCTACCGTCGCCGCCTTCCTCACGATCCTCGGGTACTCGATGTACGACACGATCATCGTCTTCGACCGAATACGCGAGAACGAGCCGCGCCTGCCGCGCGCCTCGTTCTCGCAGATCGTGAACCGCTCGATGAGCGAGGTCTTCACGCGGTCGCTGATCACCGGGCTCTCGACGGTGTTTCTGCTCGCGATGCTGCTCGTGTTCGGCGGCGAGACCCTGCAGGACTTCGCCTTCGCGATGATGGTCGGCGTCGCCTCGGGCTTCTACTCCTCGATCTTCATCGCGGCCCCCGTGCTGACGGCGTGGAAGGAGCGCGAGCCCGCCTACCACGCTCGTCACGCGCGGCTCGAGGACGCGATGGGCTACGTCCCGGCGTTCCCCGAGGAGAACGTCGTCGCGAAGGTGGAGGAGGTAGAGGAGGGCGCAGAGGTTGAGGAGACCCGGCCTCGGGAGCCAGAGCCCAAGCCCGAGCCGGAGCCCGAGCCGCCGCGCAAGCCGGCGCCCCCGATCGGCGCGCCGGGAGGCGACGGACCCAAGCAGCAGCCCCCGGGCGTCGGGGCACCCGAACGGCCGGCCGAGCCGCTCGTCGGCGCCGGCGCCGGAGAAAGCCCTCCGAAGCGCGATCGCCCCCAGAAGCGCAGCCGCCGCCAGAGCCGGCGGCGGAGAAAGCACGGGAGGCATCGCTGATGGCTGCCCTGGTGTGGTTCACGGTCGGCCTCGCGCTGTGGCACTTCACGGTCTTCATCCCGGACCGGTTCTGGGCCGGGATCGTCGGCGCCTTCCTCGGCGCGATTGCCGGCTCGATGGTCACCGGCGCGGCGGCGCAGATCGCTGCCGACAAGTCGATCGGCGACACAGACCTGGCGACCGTGCTGGTGGCGATCCCCGGCGCGCTTATCGGAATGGGGATCGTGTACCTGATCGGCCTGCGCGCGGAGCGGGCCGAGGCGACCTAGGTCGAGGCCGTCTCGGTCTCGACATCGGGCGGGCCGCGGAGGGTCTGCAGGACTGTGCAGTAGCGCTCCGTCTTGGTGATCAGGGAGGCGATCTCCGCGTCGGTGGCGCCCGGCGCATGGACCTCGAACCGAGCCCGGATCGCCTCGAACCCGGGCGTCACCTCCTTGTCGACGCCGAGCGTTCCCCGCAGGTCGAGGTCCCCCTCGACCTTGACCGCGATCCTCTCCGCCTCGATCCCCATTGAGGCGGCGACCATCTGGCAGGTGAGCTGGGCACATGCCGCCAGCGCACCCAGCAGCAGGTCGCCCGAGCACGCCGCGGTACCCGGGCCGGCCACTCCCACGTGCGCCTGGGCCTCCTGGACCGCGCGCCCCACGTCGATCGAGCACGAGACCGGAGCATTCGTCTCGCTCGCCTCGGCCTTGAGCGTGATCCGGGCCGCGCCCGGATCCTCGCGGTAGCGCTCCTTGAGCGGCTTCTGGGCGGCTCTCAGGTCCATGCTCGACTCCTCCCTCGCCTGTTCCGCACGAGTATGCCCGAGGGCGACGGGGGGCGATTCCGTCGGGGGCCGAACTTAGCCTGGCTCCGTGTCCGCAACGGTGCCCGACCGAGCCTATCGCCTCGAGCCGTACGCCTACTCGGAGGCGCGCGCGCTCGCGGACGGGCTCGGGGTCTCCGACCCGGTCGCGATCACGCTCGTGCGGCGCGGCTACCGGACCGTCGAGGCGGCGCGGGAGTTCCTCGCCGCGCGCGAGAGTCATAACCCGTTCGAGTTCGACGCGATGGAGGAGGTGTGCGCGCGGGTGCTCGACGCGGTCGGCGCGGGCCGCCGGATCACCGTTCACGGGGACTACGACGTCGACGGGGTGTGCTCGACCGCGATCCTGGTGGGTGCGGTGCGAGAGCTGGGTGGGCGCTGCGACTGGTTCATCCCCGATCGGCTCGCCGACGGCTACGGGCTGACTGAGGCGGGCATCGGGCGGCTCGCCGCCCGCGGGACCGAGCTGCTGGTGACGGTGGACTGCGGGATCACGGCGGTCCGCGAGGTTGCCGTCGCCCATGCGGCGGGGGTCGAGGTGGTCGTCACCGACCACCACGTCCCCGGCGAGTCCCTCCCGGATTGCCCGATCCTCCACCCGGTTTTGTCGGGGTATCCGTGCCCGGACCTGTGCGCGACCGGGGTTGCACACAAGCTCTCGCTCGCCCTGCGCCAGCGTGCTACCGACGACCCTGCGACGGCGGACGCGAAGCGAAGCACGTCGCAGGACCTTGATTTGGTCGCCCTGGCGACGGTCGCCGACATGGTTCCGCTCACCGGGGAGAACCGGGCCCTGGTGCGCCGCGGGCTCGCGGTGGCGCGCAGGGCGCGCCGCCCCGGCCTGCGC
>JBOGZL010000168.1:0-6115 GCA_050697195.1 Solirubrobacterales bacterium | reverse complement strand
GCCGCGTCCACCCCGATCTACGAAACCGACCGCCTGCAGGCCGGCGATCGGCTGCAGGGACCCGCGGTGGTCGAGGCCGAGGACAGCACCGTGCTCGTGCACCCGGGGCAGGGGCTGTGGGTCGACGAGCTGCTCAACCTTCGCCTGGAGGTTGCGCATGACGCGTGAGCTGAGCTTCGGGATCGGCCTTCCGCCCACCGGACCCCTGAACGAAGTCCTGCACACGGCGACAGAGGTCGAGGAGCTTGGTTTTGACTTCCTGTGGCTCAACGACGACCGTCTGGGTCGCGACCCCTTTGCGTTGCTGGCCGCGATCGCCCAGCGCACCGAGCGGATCAGGCTCGGTCCCGGGGTGACGAACCCGTACAGCCGCCACGCCGCTCTGATCGCCACCTCTATGGCCACGCTCGACGAGCTCTCGGGCGGGCGTGCTGTCCTCGGCCTCGGCGCCGGCGGCACGAACCACAGCGCCCTCGGGATCCGTCGCACGGCCCCCACGAAGGCGCTGCGCGAAGCCGTCGAGGTGATCCGCGGCCTGCTCACCGGCGCGCACGTGACCGTGGAGGGTCGTGTGGTCACGGCTCACGACGCGAGCCTCGACTTCGAGCCGCATCGCGACCGGCTGCCGATCTACATCGGCGCTCGCGGACCTCGGGTCCTGCAGTTGGCGGGGGAGATCGCCGACGGGACGATCGTCGGCAACGTGGCCACGGAAGAGGGATGGTCATACGCCAAGCGCCAACTCGACAGAGGGGCCGCGCGCGCCGGCGGGCGTCGCCTCGAGGAGCTGGAGCTCGTCGCCTGGCTCTACGGCTGCGTCTGCAATGACGAGTCGGCGGCGCTGGAGGCGATCCGGCCGATGGTGGCGACGTCGCTGGCGACCAGCCGGCCGATCCTCGATGCGCTGGGAATCGACATGCCCTCGGCCTTCGCCCGGGAGATGGAGGCGCGCGAGTGGAGCATGTCGTGGGAGGTTGTCGCGGAGGCGAGCGCCCACGTGCCCGACGAGATCGTGCGCTGCTTCGGACTCGCCGGGAACCCCGCCGAGTGTCGGGACCGACTCGCGAAGCTTCTACGTAAGTTCCCCGAGATCTCCCAGGTCGTCCTCGTGCCGTTTGCTCCCGCCGAGGGGAGCGTCGACGGCACGATCCGCAGGTTCATGTCGGAGGTCGCGGGCGGGCTCGTCGCCGCGACGAGGGTGTAGGGAGCGCCGATGGCAGGCCCAAGCGAGCCCCGCGCCACAGGGGCGAGTGGGAGCGACACTCTCGAGGCCCCACGCGGCACGAGAGCCGTGGAGATGCACGGGATCTCGAAGCGTTTCGGTGCCGTCCAGGCGCTCGAGGGCGTGGGGCTCGAGCTCATCCGAGGCGAGATCCACGCGCTGCTGGGCGAGAACGGCGCCGGCAAGACCACATTGATGAACCTCCTCTCCGGCCTGATCCCCGTGGACGAGGGGGAGATCTGGGTCGATCGGCGCAGGGTCCAGATCCGCGACGCCCAAGAGGCGACCCGTCTCGGAATCGGAATGGTGCACCAGCACTTCATGCTCGTCCCGACGCTGACCGCGGCCGAGAACTTGCTCCTCGGGCAGCCAGGGCGCGCCGCCGTTCGCCGCCGCGACGTCGTCGAGGTCTCCCGGAGCATCCGCGAGCTGGGGAGCCGCTACGGCCTCGAGGTCGACCCGGGGGCCCGGATCTGGCAGCTGTCGGTAGGCGAGCAACAGCGTGTCGAGATCCTCCGGGCGCTCCACCGGCAGGCCTCCGTCCTGATTCTCGACGAGCCCACCGCGAGCCTCACGCCGATCGAGAGCGACCGGCTGTTCCCCAAGCTGCGTGCCTTGGCGGAGGCGGGAACGACGATCGTCTTCATCACCCACCATCTCGAAGAGGTGCTCGGATGGGCTGACCGGATCACGGTGCTGCGGCAGGGCAGGCGCGTCGGGGCCCTACACCCGCACGAGACGTCGGTGGACGAGCTGGCGCGCATGATGGTCGGGCGGTCGGTGAGCGCGGGCATCGCAGCCGGCGCCGAGCGAGCTGCCGGAGACGGTGGAGCGGTGCCGGGAGGGGCGAGTGACGCCCCCGACGGCCAAGCGGGACTCGAGCCTGTGCTCGGCGTGTCCGATCTTTGGGTGCGCGGCGATCGCGGGACGGATGCCCTCCGCGGCGTCAGCTTCGAGGTGGCGCCCGGGGAGATCCTCGCAGTCGCGGGGGTGGAGGGCAACGGTCAGCCCGAGCTCGAGGAGGCCCTTTTCGGGCTCAGGGCGCCCGAGGGCGGTTCGGTGCGCCTTGGGGGTGAGGAGGTGACGAGGCTCTCGCCGGGAAAGCGCCTCGAGCGAGGTCTGGGGCTCGTTCCATCCGACCGCTACCGGCGGGGCGTGATTCGGGACTTGTCGGTCGCGGCGAACCTGGTCCTCGACCGGATCGGTGAGGCTCCGTTCGGCAACCGGTTCAGGATCAACGCCGGAGCCATCAACGAGCAGGCGGCGGATCTCATCGAGCGGTTCTCGATCCAGGTCTCGGATCCTGAGCAGGCCGCGGGCACACTGTCGGGAGGCAACGCGCAGCGGCTCGTCCTGGCTCGGGTCCTGAGCCGACGCCTGCGTTGCCTGATTGCAGCGCAGCCGACCCGCGGGCTTGACGTCGGCGCGCTCGAGTTCGTGTGGAGCCAGCTCCGCGCGGCTCGGCAGCAGGGCCTGGGGATCCTCCTTATCTCCACCGAGCTCGACGAGGTGATGAGGATGGCCGATCGAGCATGCGTCATCTATCGCGGAGAGCTGGTCGGGACCTGGCCGCGGGCGGAGCTTGACCGGGAGCAGATCGGTCGAGCGATGGGCGGCGCCGTCGAGGCCGAGGCGTCGCAGGCCGCGCCGAAGTCCAGGGCGGAGAGCGACCGGCCGGGCGCGGGCGATGCGAGCACGCGCCGAATGCCCGCGGGGGGCCCGGGCTGATCGTGATGGCGCTCGCGCAGTCGGACATCCGCCTCGGACGGCTTCGCCTCGGGCACCTCCTGCTCGGCGGGCGGGTTCGCGCGCTCGTCTCCTCCGCCGCCGCGATCGTTCTCGCGACACTCGTCGGCGCTCTTCTGATCGTGATCGCGGGCGGCCGTCCGCTCCCTGCCTACGAGGCGATGCTCGACGGAACGCTGGGCAGCCCCGTTGCCTTCGGCCAGGTGCTGGCCGTGGCGGCGCCGCTCGTGATCATCGGCCTCGGCTTGGCGTTGGCGTTCCGCGGCCGCGTCTACAACATCGGCGCCGAGGGGCAGCTCTTCATGGGCGCGCTGGGGGGCGGAGCGCTTGCGGTCATCCTCCCCGTCTCGTCGGGGCCGGTGCTGGTCGCCCTGGCGATCGGAGCCGGCGTCGTCGCCGGCGCCTTCTGGGGGTGGATCGTGGGTGCGCTTCGGGCGCGCTGGGGGGTGAACGAGGTGATCACCTCGCTGCTCCTCAACTTCGTGGCGATCTTCGCCTTCACCTATGTGGTCCGGAGACCGCTCAGCCAGCCGGAGTCAGCCCAGCTCCAGGGGGAGGCGATCCCGTCAGCGGCGGTGCTCCCCGACATTCCGGAGTTCCTCGTCCACATCGGGATTCTCCTGCCGCTCGCGCTGGTACCGATCGTCGCCTACCTCATGAACCGCACCCCGTTCGGCTTCCGCACGCGGATGATCGGGTTCAACCCGGAGGCAGCACGAGCCGCCGGCGTGCCGTCGGGCCACATGGTGGTCTGGCTAATGGTGATCTCCGGAGGCCTCGCAGGACTGGCAGGGGTCCTGCAGGTGCTCGGCATCTCCGGTCGCCTCGACCCCGACATCTCGCAGAACTACGGCTTCACGGCGATTGTCGTAGCGCTCTTGGGCCGTCTCCACGCCGTCGGCGTCCTGATCGGAGGCCTGTTCATGGCCATGCTGCTCACCGGGGGCCAAGCATTGAGCGTGGGCGAGAGCCTGCCCTTTGCGATCGTCCTCGCGATCCAGGGGATGTTCATCGTGTTCTTTGTCATCGCCGACCGATTGGCTCGGGGCTGATGGACTGGTCCGAGGTCTTCGGAATCACTGCCCTGGTGGCCGTGCTCGGCACCGGTATGCAACTCGCGATGCCCACCGCGCTCGCGGCGGTCGGGGAGGCCTTCTCGGAGCGCGCGGGGATTCTCAACCTCGGTCTCGAAGGGATGATGCTCGGCGGCGCCTTGGCCTCCTTCCTCGCGGCCTTCTACCTCGGGAGCGCAGCTCTGGGGGCCGTTGCGGGCATCGCGGCCGGGGTTCTGCTGGGCGTACTGATGGCGTTCCTGAGCGTGACCCTGAAGACCGAGCAGATCATCAACGGCATCGCCATCGTCCTGTTCGCCGGGGGCTTGACCGCGTTCGTCTTCGAGGACTTGTTCGCCGGCGCGGAAAGGCCGGCGATCGAGGCTCTGCCCGACGTCGAGGTGCCCGTTCTCAGCTCGCTGCCCGGGATCGGGTCGATCCTGTTCGACCAGAACCTCCTCTTCTACGTTTCGGTCGTCCTTGCGGTGGGTGTGTGGGTGCTGCTAGAGCGGACCAGGTTCGGCCTATCGGTCCGCGCGGTGGGCGAGAGGCCCGACGCCGCAGATGCGGCGGGCGTGTCGGTGGACGGGACGCGATGGCTGGCGCTGCTGGTGTGCGGCGCGATGGCAGGGCTCGGCGGTGCGGTGCTCGTGGTCGGGCAGCTGAGCGTCTTCGACACCAACGTGACCGGCGGCCGGGGATTCATCGCGATTGCGTTGGTCATATTCGGACGTTGGAACCCGCTGCTCGTTCTGGGCGGAGCGCTGATCTTCGGCTTCGTCGATGCGCTGCAACTCCGCGTTCAGGCGGTGAGTGGCGGCTTCACCTCGGGCTTCCCGTTCGAGCTCTTCCAGGCGCTCCCGTATCTGGTCACCTTGCTTGTTCTGGTCTGGGCGACGGTCTGGCTTCGTCGGGACGCCCAGCCCGC
The DNA here is from genome assembly GCA_050697195.1 of Solirubrobacterales bacterium. Taxonomy (GTDB): domain Bacteria; phylum Actinomycetota; class Thermoleophilia; order Solirubrobacterales; family 70-9; genus DASPWW01. The sequence goes on along the minus strand of JBOGZL010000168.1, from coordinate 1,167 downwards.
AGCCCTCGGCGTCCCCTACCGGAAGGAGGGCAGCCAGCGAACGGCGTCAGTCGAAACGGCGACAACGAGTTAAGTCCAAGAAGAAAAGGAGAGAGAACATGAGAAGCACGTTGACGGTTGGCAAGAAGACCGGGCGCCGCAAGATGCTCGCGCTCGCCTTCGCGCTCGTGGGCCTGATGGTGTTTGTCGCAGCATGCGGCGGCGACGACGACTCGAATGGCGGAGACGGCGAGGCGCTCAGCACGACCCTCGTCATGCCCTGCACGGAGAGCGATCCATTCTGCGCGGCCGGCCAGGAGGCGGCCACTACCCTCGAAGAGGACGGCCAGGTCACCCTGGACGTGATCACCGGCGCCCCACAGGACACTGCCGGGATCACGCAGGTGCTCGAACGGGTCGCGGGCGAAGGCCAAGAGGTCATCCTCGCCCACTCTGCCTGGCAGGACCCGTCGCTCGACGTCGGTCAAAGCTTCCCGGACGTCAACATCGCCTACGCCGGCGGTGGTGAGACCGGTGAGAACGTGGCCACGTACGACGAGCCGATCTACCAGGCCGCCTACCTGGCGGGCATGATCGGCGCGGGCATCTCGGAGTCCGGGACGCTTGGCGGGCTCGGTGCGGTGGACATCCCGCTGTGCCACGCCGAGCTCGAGGCGTTCGAGGAAGGCGCGGCCAGGATCGACAAGAACATCGAAGTCATCGACACCTATGTCGGCGACTTCAACGACGTCCCAAGGAGCCGGCAGGCGGCCCTCGGCCAGGTCGATCAGGGCGCGGACGTGCTGATCGCGTGCGGCGGAGCCGCCGCGAACGCGATGGCTGAGGTGGTCAAGCAGGAGGACATCAGCGGGTTCGACTACGTGTCGAGCATCGCCTCCCAGGCCCCGGAGAACATCGTCGGCACGGTCACGTGGGACCTGGCTCCGTACTTCGAGCGGATCGTCGAGGACATCAACGGCGATACCTTCCGTCCCGGACAGGCCTACGACATCGGCGTCGCCGAGGGAGGCGTTCGGCTCGACCTCAACGACCAGTACTCCGCGGCGGAGATTCCCGCGGACGTCACAGACGAGGTCGAGAACGTCCAGCAGCAGATCGAGGACGAGGAGTTCGAGGTCCCATTCATCCCCGAAGGTGAAGGGAAGACCGGATAGCAAGCCGGGGGGG
>JBOGZL010000167.1:0-3216 GCA_050697195.1 Solirubrobacterales bacterium | reverse complement strand
TTCGCGGCGGCGCATAAAGCGGCCGCCGCGATCGCGCTGCCGCGGCCCCCGGTCACTACTCCTTGACCTTCTCGCAGGCACGCACCGTGTCGTCGGCGTCCACCACGGCGACGTCGCGCCTTCCGGCGCCGCAGTTGATCCTGTCGGGGCCGCCGCCTCGGGCCTTGACCAGGTCGTTGCGGGCCCGCGCCTTGATCCTGTCCGCGAGCTCGGTCCCCTTGATCTTGTCCGGCTTCGCGGTGCCGGCGATCTCCTGCTGCGGCGAGCAGTCGCGGCCGGTGTCGCTGACGCACACGGTCGCCTCGTTCGAGGGGATGTCGGCGCCGCGCGTCGCGCGCAGCGTGGCGTTGCCCGAGCCGACCGAGACGGTCGCCCGTCCCTGCAGGTCGGTGGTCACCGGCGCCGTGCCGCCGCTCACCGTCGCGCCGGCCGCGGGCGTCTGCGTGCCGTCGTCGGCGTACTGGGACACCTCGACCGTGACGTCGGTTCCCGGATCGGCGCGTCCGGGCGCCTCCAGGCCGAGCTCCGGCGGATAGGGGAACGTCGGCGCCAGGTACCAGAGGACGTCGTCGCCCTTGCCCACCTGGAGCTGGTCTCCTCCCACCTGCGCCCCGGCATGATTGTGCTTCAGGTACCACGAGGCGGTCCCCTGGGCCTGGAAGCCCCCGATCCCGCAAACGCCGAGCCCGAAGTCGAACGCGTCGGTGACCGACAGCGGCCGCAGGTCGCGGTCCGCGCCGGTGCCGTCCTGCACGAGCCCGAGCGCGGTCGGGCCGGTGAGCTTCACCCGGGCGCCGCTGCCACCCGTGTCGGGCCCGAAGCAGAGCGCGTTCGGGTCGGTAGGGACCTTCACGCTCGCGGTGTACTGGACCAGCTGCGTGAGGGTCTGGCCGGACGGCCCGACCACGCGGAGGTCGGCGCCGACATTCGTCTTCGCCCCGGCGACGGCCGGGATGGTCAGCATCACGACGGCCGCGCACGCGAGCACGAGCCGCGCCGGCCGGACAACGAAACACGTTGGCATCTAAGCCACCCTTTCCTCGAGGGTCGTCATGGCTCGGCCGGGGGCAGGTCTCCTGGCTTCCGGGACGAGCGCCGCGCCTTCCCGGGACGGCCGATGGCCGTCCCAGTGGCTGACTGATGCGTCTCGCGACGCCCCTTACCCGGTCACAGTGGCGGGACCGCGCCGGTCTTTCACCGGACTTCCCTTGACCACCGGCCGTATGTGAGCGGCCAGTCTATCTCCCCCTTCGGGGGGAAGCTAGCCCTTGCGCGCCTCGACCTGCTTGTTCAGCTCGGCGACCGCCTCGGGCATGTCGCGCTTCATCTTGTCGAGCTCCCAGTGCGCGATCTTGATCACGCGAAGCGGCGATGTCGCGATCACGCTCGCCGAGCGCTGCTCGCCCTCGAGCAGCGCCTGTTCGCCGAACACGTCGCCCGGCCCGAGATCGGCGAGGTGCTGGCCGTCCCGCTCGACCTTCGCGGTCCCGTCCTCGATCGCGTAGAAGTCGTTCGCGTACCCGCCCTCCTTGACCACCGCTGCGCCCTCGGGGTGCGACTCCAGCTCCGCGAAGGTCGCGACCTTGCGCAGGGCGTCGTCGGGGACGTCCTCGAACAGGGGGATGCTCTTCAGCTGGCTGACGTCCACTCCACTCTCCTCCGGCTTCGGGTGGGACGGAACCTAACCGATTTACGGCGGGTGCACCCAGGTTGCGAACAGGCCGGTCGAGATCACGAGCAGAGTCCCCATGACCACCAGCACGCGCCGCAACCGCCCGCGCTCCTGGGCCCACAGGGCGAGCGCGATCCAGAGCGGGAACAGCACGAGCATGAAGCGGGGCAGCGACTTGAGCGGCTCGTCGAGGGCCGGCACCGACAGCGGCAGCAGCAGCCCGGTGACCGTCCACGCCGTGTAGGCGACGGGAAGCCGTCGCGCACTCTCCTTCACCAGCCACCCGGCGAGGAGCAGGAAGCCGAACAGGATCACGTTGCGAAGCGCGACGAACTCTGCGACTTGCCCGTCGGCGAGCGGCTCCGTGCTTCCGAAGCCGGGGAGAAGCTCGACCACGCCGGTGATCGCCTCCCAGGCGCCGAGCGCGATCCCGCCGACGAGCGGGATCACGGTCCGGCTCCACTCCCCCTGGGCCGAGAACGCGGACAGCGGATCACCGGTGGCGACCCACAGGTACGCGAGGTAGGCGACCAGTCCGGCCGGGACCGCCGCGATCCAGAGCACGTCGGGGGTGACGCGGTGCCGGGGGCGCCACCCGCCGGCGATGCAATGGCGAGGGCGGTCGGTGCGCGGTCCGTACAGGTACATGACCATCAGCGGGACCATCAGCAGCACCCCTGAGCTGCGGGTCCCCGCCGCGAGCGCGCCCGCAGCCCGGCGAGCGGCCACCGACCCAGCCTGGCCGCGTAGATCGACCCGACCGAGAGGAGGAGGAACAGCCCCTCGGAGTACACGGCCGAGAGCACGAGCGCGCTCGGGAACCAGGCGACGATGAGGACGACCGCGCGGGCCGTGTCGGCGCCGAAGTCGATCTCGACCAGGCGGTGCAGCAGGTACAGCCCGGCGAGTGCGGAGGCGCACGATACGAGCAGCCCCGCCACAAGCGGCGACCCGAGCGGTCCGGCGAGCGCGACGACCGCCGGGTAGAGGGGGAAGAACGCCGCGCGGTCGGAGTAGTCGTAGCCGTACTGGACGATCTCGAGGTACCAGGCGGAGTCCCAGCGGGCGCCCGGGGCGACGAGCAGGTTGGCGAACGTCTCGTCGAACGGGATCGTGAGCCAGAAGGGATCGAGCCGCGGGGAGGTCTCCCCCGCCGCGCCCACCGCGACCACCGCTCCCACCCCGGCCAGCCAGATCACCGCGCGGGAGATCCAGAACGCGGACCACACGTCGCGCAGCGCGACGAGCTGGTCCTCGGCCACGGGGAGGGCGGAACGCAGCCGCTCGGCATAGCTGTACGGCACGCTCACCGCGCGCCATTCTTCGAGCAGCGGGGGATCTCGCGTGTGACCGCGCCGTGACCGGGACCGGCTGGCGTTCCCGCGTTCACCGGTGGGTAACCGCGGTTAGCGCGGGGGCGAATAGCGTCAGCCGATGCCGCGTACCGTCACCGAGGACGACTCCACTCGGACCGGCGCGAAGACGATTCGCGCGGCGGAGATCGCCGACGAGCAGGCGCTGCTCGCCGCGCGCTGGGAGGAGAG
>JBOGZL010000166.1:0-1733 GCA_050697195.1 Solirubrobacterales bacterium | reverse complement strand
GCCGCGTCCACCCCGATCTACGAAACCGACCGCCTGCAGGCCGGCGATCGGCTGCAGGGACCCGCGGTGGTCGAGGCCGAGGACAGCACCGTGCTCGTGCACCCGGGGCAGGGGCTGTGGGTCGACGGATTCCTCAACCTGCGACTGGAGGTCGCCCTATGAGCGACGCCGATGTGATCGTCGTCGGGGCCGGCCACAACGGGCTCGCGTGCGCGGCCTACCTGGCTCGCGCCGGTCTCGACGTCCTAGCGCTCGAGGAGCGCGACGAGGTGGGTGGCACGGCGGCGACCGTCGACGCGCTCGGGGCGCGGGTGAACATCTGCAACTGCGAGCACACGCTGTTCAGGGCGACGCCGATCCCCGACGAGCTCGAGCTGGCCGAGCATGGGCTGCGCTACATCGACGTCGATCCGGCGATGCTAAACATGGGCTGGGACGGCTCGCCCGCCTGGATGGTGTTCCACGATCTCGAGCGGACCGTCGAATCCGTCGCGCTCGCCCGCGGCGATCGACAGGCGCGCGCCTACCGGCGCTATGCGGCCGCCGCCGTGCCGCTCGCACGTCTGGTGCTAGAGGTCGCCAACCAGCCGCCTTCGCTCGCGTCGATCGCGAGCTCGTTGCGGCGGCGCCGCGCGCGCGGGCTTCTCCCCGCCCTGGCCTGGGCGCGGAGGAGCTCCGCGGGCGTGCTGCGCTCCCTCTTCGACGACGAGGCGATGATCGCCCCCTGTGTAGCGGCGGGGCCGGCGACGTGGGGGCTCTCCCCGCACGCCCGCGGCGGCGGCTACGGGGCGCTGATGTACGCGATCAAGCACGTGGTCCGAGCCGGGCGCCCGGAAGGGGGAAGCGGGGCGCTGCCGCGCGCGCTCGAGGCCTCGCTACGGGCGCGTGGGGGGCGCGTTCGCTGCGCCGCCGCCGTGACGCGGCTGCTGATCGACCGTGCGCGAGTGACCGGAGTGGAGCTTGCGGGCGGCGAGCGGCTGCGGGCGGACACCGTCGTCGCCGCCTGCGACCCCCGGTTGGTCGTCCTGTCGTGGCTGCGCGAACCACCGCCGGTCGCCCGCCGGCTCGTGGCACGCTGGCGGTCACGGCCGGGAATCGACGGCTACCAGTCGAAGCTTGACGCGGTCGTCCGCACGATGCCCCGCTACCGGTCGGTGCGGCGCGACCATCTCGACCGCCTCGGCGTCGCCGACGAGTGCGTGCCGACGGCGATCGTCGCCCCGCCGGTCGACCAAATCGCGGCCGCCCATGTGCTCGCCCGGCAGGGAGCGATCGCCGACCGGCTCATGCACTACGTCAACCTGCCGACCCTGCTTGACCCTACGATGGCGCCCTCCGACCTCGAGGGCGCGCACGTGCTCTCGCTCGAGTGCATCTACACGCCGTACGCGCTCGAGGGCGGGTGGCGGGAGACGACGGAGCCGGAGCGCTGGCTGCGCTCGTTCGCGGGGCTGCTCGAGCCCGGGTTCCTGGAGGGAGTTGTCCGCCAGCGAGTCGTTACCCCGCCCATCTACGAGAGCGAGTTCGGTTGCCCGCGCGGATGCCCGCCGGCGTTCCAGGGCACGCCGCTGCATGCGCTGGTCGGCTTCCAGCGTGAGCTGACCCGGTATGAGACGCCGGTCGACGGGCTCTTCCTCACCGGCGCCGGCACCTTCCCCGGACCAGGCGTCTGGGGCGCCACCGGCCGCAACGCGGCGGCGGTGGTCGTGGCGCGCCGTGAGCGGTCCGCCCCC
>JBOGZL010000165.1:0-6187 GCA_050697195.1 Solirubrobacterales bacterium | reverse complement strand
CGGGGACGTCGAGGACGTGGTCGGGGCCGTCGTCTTTCTCGCTTCGCCGGCCGCGGAGCTGATCACCGGCACGAGCCTTCGCGTCGACGGTGGCTGGACGGCGCAGTAGTGACTCGATACGCTCGGCTCCCGGCAGCGACGTCCTTTGATCCATGCACTCGCCTGCGTCGGGGAGACCGACCGAGTCGCGAAGCCGGGCCTGCGATCGCGGCGACCCCGCCGCGCCCCGCTCGGCGAACTGGGCGCCTAGACGGGCCCGAGCCCGTAGGAGACGCCCGTCAGCTCCTCGGAGACCTCCCACAGCCGCCGCCCCAGTTCCGGGTCGTTGGCGCGGGAGGTGGCCTCGACGCGCTTGGGATGCCCCCGCAATTCGCGGAAGCCGTCGGGGCCGAAGAACTCGCCGCCCTCGACGTCGGGGGCGGCGGCAGCGTAGAGCTGGGGCAGCGCCCCGGCCTCCGGGCTCTGGGCCAGCACCGCGTTGCCGACCTTTAGGAGCTGCTTCATCAGCCCCGTCGGCCCTGAGCTTTGGAGGTTGGTCGCCGAGTAGCCGGGGTGCGCGAGGACGCTCTTGATCGGCGAGCCGGCCGCCCGCAGGCGCCTGTCGAGCTCGATCCCGAAGGCCGCGTTGGCGAGCTTCGAGCGCTGGTAGGCGGCCCGGGGATCGTAGCCCTCCTCCCAGCCGAGGTCTCCGAAATCGATCCGTCCGGACCGGTGCTCCAGGCTTGGGATCGTGACGATGCGCGGGTCGCTACCCCCGAGCCGCCCCAGAAGCAGCCCCGTGAGCGCAAAGTGGCCGAGGTGGTTGGTCCCGAACTGAAGCTCGAAGCCGTCGGCGGTGGTGGACTTCGGCGGCATCATCACCCCGGCGTTGTTCACGAGGACGTCGAGGTGCTCGTGGTCGGCCGCGACCGCCGACGCCAGCTCACGGACCGAGCCGAGGTCGGCGAGGTCGAGCCGGCGCGCCTCGAGCTTCGGCTCCGGCACCTCCTCCCGGATCCTTGCCTCCGCGTCCGCCGTCTTGTTCTCGCTGCGGGCGGTGATCACCACCGTCGCTCCGACTCGGGCCAGCTCGCGCGCGGTGATCAGGCCGAGGCCGCTGTTGGCGCCGGTCACGAGCACCGTCCGGCCGGACTGGTCGGGGATCTGCTCGGCGGTCCAGCCGGCCATGCAGCGATCCTAGATGACCAGTTCCGAGCTTCATCCCAGCACGGCTAACCTCCGCGCGTGATCCGAGGCCGGCGGGGCCCCGACAGCCGATGAACGGCGCCGAGCGATCCGGCGCAGTCACGCGTCGCCAGCTCCTGGTGAGAGGTGGGGCGGCCGCGGCTGCGCTGGGGGTCGGCGGCACGGCGGTCGCTCTCGCCGCTCGGTCGGACGGCGGATCGGAGCCGGGGCTCGGAGCGTGGGGCGAGTTGATCCCAACCGACGGGGTGGCCCCCGTGCACGCCTCGCTGCTTCCCTCCGGGAGCGTTCTGATGAACGGTACTGGCGGCGGCAGTGAGATCAGCGACTTTCTGATCGACCCGAGGGTCCGGGACCCGATCCAGGCCGATGACCTCGAACCGCCGATGCGCATGGAGCAGGACACTCTGTTCTGTGCGGGACACGCTCCGCTCGCGGACGGCCGGATGCTTCTGGTCGGCGGCCAGCGCAGCACGCCGGAGCTGGGCCTCGAGTACGCGCTGATCTTCGACCATCGGAGTGGCCGCTCGGGGAGGTGGACGGCGATCGACGCCGAGATCCACGGAGGGCCGAGCTGGTATCCGACCGTGACCCGGCTGGCCGATGGCGGCATGCTGGTGATCTCGGGGTTTGCCGACTGGGGCGGCGAGGTGAACCGAACGATTCAGCTCTTCCAACCACGGCGCTTCGACGCGAACCGATCGCCGTGGACCCTGCTCGTGCCCCACGAGAGGGTCCCCAACGTCTCACCCGCCGGGGCGGACTACACGCACGTCTTCGTGCTCCCGCGGCCGCTCACGCTCGAGCGCCATGAGCGGCAGGTGGTCATGATCGGCGCGAACGGCGAGCTCTGGTTCTTCAACCACACCGACCACTTCGCCGACCCGGCCGAGAGATTCGCCACCCAACCCAACGCGCGCCGCCCCGCGCCGGCGAAAGCCAGCCCCGGCTGGGGAACCTCCAGCGTCATGGTGGCCGACGGGCGCATCCTGATCGTCGGCAACGGCGACGAGGGCGGGGAGGGCGAGCCGAGCCTGATGTCGCGAGCCGACGTCTACGATCCCTACCGGGACGAGTGGCGATCGATCGAGACCGGCGTCGCCCGAATCTACCCGGTCGCGATCCTGCTTCCGGACGGAAAGGTCGCCGTCGTGAACGGCGATCGCGGGCGCCGGGGGGACCCCCGGACGCCTCAGATCGTCGACCCGGACTCCGGTGAGGTCACCGACGGCCCGCCGTGGCCGGACGGCAGCGTGCGCGGGTACCACAACTCCGCTCTGCTGGTGCCGGACGGGCGGGTCCTCACCGCGGCCGGAGAGGGCAGCGACATCGATGGGCGGCCGGGCGGCCCACCGGAGCGCACGGATCTGCGCTACTACTCGCCGCCCTATCTGTCCGTCGTCCCCGAGGAGGAGCGCCCCGAGATCCTCGGCTCGCCGCGCCGAATGCCATATGGACGTCCTTACTCGATCGAGGTTCGCCACGGTCCGATCCACCGCGTCACGCTGCTCGCGCCGGGGGCGATGACCCACTCGATCGACATGAACCAGCGCTGCGTGGTTCTCTTCGACGACGAAGCCGACGGCGAGGAGCTGACCGTCACGGCCCCCGGCGACCCGTCGGTCGCTCCACCCGGCCACTACATGCTGTTCGTGCTGAGGAGAGTCGACGGCGAGCTGGTCCCCTCGCATGGCCGGATGATTCGCGTCGGCGCCTGACGCGAGCCGGCTCGAGACCCTACGAGCGCGGGCGACGGCCAGTGCGTGGTCCCATTCGTGGTCCCAATCTGAGCGAATCCGAGCGATCTGAGCAGGCCTTAGATGGCTCTAGAATGCGCCATAGCGCCCAGGGTGCCCCGACGCGCAAGGTTGAGGGCCTTGTGGGCTGAATAGGCCCGTGGAGGGTCGACTCCTCTCAGGCGCATGCGACGTCGCTGCAATGCCGGGACTTCTTTCGGTGAGGGGTGTGGGGCAGGGACGTGACCGGTGCGAAAGCCGAGCAGACCGTCGTGCTCACGGAGGCGGGAGCGGAGGTCGTGACGGCGGCTCGCGCATTGCCGGACTCGGCCGATCGCGGCTGAGGGTCGAGCCGAGATAGCGGATCGCGCTTCGTGGTCCCATGCCGGCCGCCGACGCAGCTATTGCTCCGCGCCCGGACTCGAGACGGCGAGTCCGCGGCCAGCGGCCGCTTCCACGAGGCGCCGGTCGTACACGACGACCTCGTCCGCCTCGATCCGAAGCGCGCTCGCAAGGTGAATCGCGTCAAGCGTCCTCACGGCCCGTGAGGCAAGCTGGGCGGCGGCCCGCAGAAGCCCGTCGTTGACGTCGATGAGCATGCAAGAGGCCAGCAGGCGCTCCACCTCGGTCTGCACCTCCGGCGCCGGATTCGCCAGAGCAGTCGCGCGCGGCACCTCGACGAGCGCGATGCGGCTCGTCGCAATCAGCGGGTCGACCCCCAGCTCCCGCTCGAGCGCCGGGCTCTCGGGCTCCTCGATGATGAGCTTGACCAGCGCCGAGGAATCGGCGTAGAGGAGCCTGCCCTCAGCGCTCAGCGCGATCGTCCTCGATTGCCTGGCTCGCGGTCAGCTCGCCGGTCACCGGAAAACGCCGAGGCGGTCGCGCCAGCGGCTTGCCCGGCGTCACCTCCCCGCGGGCAACCAGGCGATCGACGCGACCGGCCGGAACCGGTGCGAGCACCGCCACCGGGTCGCCATGGTGCGTGACCTCGACCGTCTCCCCCATCCGCACGCGCCGGATCGTCGCGGTGAGGGTGTCGCGTAGCTGCCTGATCCCCATGCGTGTGGCCACAGTGGCCACACGCTACCAGAGCGCCCCGATCGCGCGCGGGCCGTCGGTCCTAGCGCTCCGCGGCCCGCTGCGCAGTGTCGGGGCGCTGCCCTTGGGAGCGGTCGAGCAGGCTCACGATCGCCAGGCGTCGATACTCGAAGATCCGCTCGAGGTCACGGCGGACAACAAGCCCGTGCGCGAGCTCGCCGAAAGCGCCGACACGAACGTGCTCCCATTCGTGGTCCCAATCTGAGCGAATCCGAGCGATCTGAGCAGGCCTCGAAACGGCTCTGGCAAGCCATATAGGGTCCAGCAGCTAGGTGCTACTCTGTAGCACATGGAGATCGGGGTCCGAGCGCTACGCAATCGCACGTCGGAGGTCATCGCCGCGGTCGAGTCCGGTGAGCGGGTGACCCTCACGCTCCGCGGGGAGCCGATCGCAGACATCGTTCCTCACGGCCGCCGGGTCCGATGGCTGTCCGGTGCGCGACTCGCGGACCAGCTCGCCAAGCGCTCCGCCGATCCCGAGCTGCGCAAGGAACTGGCCTCGCTCTCCGGTCATACGCTCGACGAGCTGTGACCGGACTTCCCGCCGCCGGGCTCCTCGACACTTCGGTCTTCATCGCGCGCGAGGGCGATCGACCGCTTGGCGAGTTGCCTGGGCGCGTCGCGGTCTCCGTGGTGACGATCGGGGAGTTGGAGCTCGGCGTCCTCAGCGCCGCCGATGCGGACCGACGCGCGCGGCGCGCCGATACGCTCGCGCTCGCCCGTGTCGCCGACCCGATCCCAATCAACGAGGCGGTCATGGTCGCGTGGGCGCGGCTCGTCGCCGACTGCCGGGCTGCCGGCGTGCAGCGCGCGGTCAAGCTCACCGACGCGCTGATCGCCGCCACGGCTGTCGAGCACGGGCTGCCCGTGGTGACCCAGGACGACGATTTCGACGCGATCGCCCGGGCGCACCCCAGGCTGAACGTGGCGCGGGTGTAGGGGCAGGCGGGCGGATAGGCTCCCGCGGAGGTTCGACTCCTCTCAGGCGCACCGGAACCTCGCTACATCACCCGGGTCGGATCCCGCTCGGAAGTGCCTCGTCGGCCGCGCGCAGCCTGTATTCGTCGACCTCGGTGCGCTGGCGGTCCGCGCGCTCGATCAGCGACGCCAGGTCGGCGCTCGCCGGCGGCTCGTCGAGCACGTGTTGCAACGCCCGCCACATCCCGAGCTTCCCGGTGATCCCGATCGCGAGAAACTCCAGCTCAACGAGTCGGCTCAGCGGCGCGTAGCCGACGAGACGCCCGTTCGGCTTCAGGCGGCCGACCTTCTCGGAGCCCCACGCCGCCGCCTGCTTGGCGCGATCCACACCCACGCCGAGCTCGGACATGAGCGATCGCAGCGTCCCGCGATCCTCCTCGATCTCGCTCGTCAGCCGGCGCAGGAAGTCCCCGAACGGATTGTCCTCGTTACTGCTCCGCGCGCGGCGCGCCACCTCGACGCCGGCGGTGGCGCCTGCGAGATGGTCGTTGAGATAGATCGCGATCGGATTTCGATCCATGGATCCGGTATCTACCCAGGATCTGCGATCTTGCACGCCCGTCCGCCATCCCCCCAAACCCCGAGGAGGTATCGAGATGGAGGAGCACGCCGGGAACGCGCAATGGAGTGGGCTCGACTTCGACCTCACGCACAGCAGGGTCGGGTGACGATGCCGGAGAACGCGGATGGCGAGCGAACGGGGGGCGGACGGGTGATCCATGTCGCGCCGGGCGGTGGTCGCCGCTACGAGCAGGGTGGCTTCCGCGGTGCGATCAAGGTCGACGACGCCGAGACCGGCGGCCGGCAATGCTTCTCGGAGTGGACGGTCGACGCCGGCGAAGACGGCCCACCGCCGCACCTTCACCGCGAACACCAGGAGGCCTTCTTCGTCGTCGAGGGCACGCTGACGTTCCGGGCCGACGCCGAGACGATCGAGGCCGAGGCGGGCTCCTTCGTGTTCTTACCGCCTGGTGTCGTCCACACGTTCTCGAACCGCGGCGACGCGCCCGCGAGGTGCGTGAACGCCTACGTACCGGGTGGTATCGAGGGGTTCTTCATCGAGGTCGGCGAGGCGGTCGCCGGCGGCGAGCCCGATCCAGCCGAGATCGAGAGGCTGAGTGCGAAATACGACGTCTACTTTCCGGAGAGCTGATCGCCGCCCGCGCCGGTGAGCAGGACGGCGACGCGTGCTC
>JBOGZL010000164.1:0-4691 GCA_050697195.1 Solirubrobacterales bacterium | reverse complement strand
CGATTCCGTTCGGACAGGAGACGACCCCCTCGTTCCACGCGGCCAGCATCATGTTCTGGGTCGCTCGCCCGGCGTCGAAGGCGACCGGACCCTTCCCGCTGAGCGCAATTGCGATCACCAGCGTGGGGCCGAGGGCTGACGGTTCTTGGAGCTTCCGGCGATGCGGCCGGCGTCGAGGATGCGCCTCACCGCGTCCTCCGGAAGTGGCCTGTCGGCGTAGTCCCGCTGGTCGCGCGTGCTCGCCACTGCGAGGCAGGCGTCCACGCCCGAAGCGTAGCTGCGCCGCCCAGACGAGACGCGGCCTGGCTGTGGTGCATCAGTCGCTCGCCGGTTTGCGTCGGCGGATCGCAAACAGCGGGGCGCCGCACTCGGGGCAGCGGCCCTCCCAGCCGGGACGACCGTTGGGCAGGGTCACCTCCCGCGCGTCGGCGATGGTGACCTTCTCGCCGCAGACGCACCGGGCCTGCGGGCCGGGGTCCTGTGCCTCCGAGTGCCGCGAGCTCCGCTCAACCATGTCCGACCAGCATATTCGCGGTGGAAGGCGGGAGCGGGCACTGATTCGCCGACGAGGCGAAGCTGGCGAAGGCCGAAACGCGTGAGACAAAGCGGAACCGACGCAGAGACCGCTGCTCCGAGCTACGCACGGGCGTCGCCGGGCTAGCTTTTCTCTTGTGGCCGACCTCGTCGAGAGCCTGATCGGGATCCCGGGCGCCGTGGCTGTGGCGCGCGCAGGAGGCGAGGATCCGACCTGGCCGGCGGCGCCCGGGGGAGAGCCGGCCTTCCTCCTCTACCACAGAGGGACGTTGGACGCCGCCCGCCTCCGCAACCTCGAGTTCGAAGGCGACGTTGCCGAGCCCGGCGTCTGGGGCCGCCTGATGGATGGCGGGGCCTCGTTCACGGTCGAGGGTAGGCGGGTGGACATCGTCTACCGTGACCTTGACGCGGTCGAGCACTGGGTGGCCGAAGCGAGCGAGGGACGCTTCGAGGTCGCCGCCGTGGACGGCTGGCTCGCCGGAATGCCCACATACGCGCTCGTCGGGGAGCTGGCGAGCTGCGATGCTCTGGCCGGCGAGCTGCCACGGCCGGAGTTTCCGGCCGCGCTGCGCGAGGCCGCGACGCGCCGCTGGCGCGACACAGCTGCCCGCGTGCTCGCGATCGCCGAGTCGCTCGCGTCGCGAGGGGACGTGGCCGGCTGCGCGGGCCTGCTGGCGAAGGCCGCTGTCGCCGCGGCCCAGGCTCGGCTCGCCGAGCGCGGGGAGTGGGTCCTGGGCGAGGGCCGGATCGTCCGGCGCGTGGGGCTGGCTCGGAGCGAGACGATCCTGGCGGCGACCGGCGACCGCCCGCTTGACCTCGAGCGCGCGGTCTCAAGGATGCGGGTGGCGCTGGGGCTGACCGGCGGCGGGACGGGTTGATCCTGGGTGCTCAGGTGACCTCGTGGAGGCGGCCGGTCTTCACGTCGTAGATGAAGCCCCGCACCTCATCCTTCCTGGGGATGAACGGGCTGTCAGTTATCCGCTGGAACGAGTCGCGGACGTCCTCTTCCAGGTCGGGAAAGGATCGCGGGCTCCACTCGGGCCGCCGGCCGGCCTCCTGCTCGAGCATCTGCTCGAACTCCGTGTCGCTGAAGGTGAGCATCCCGCAGTCTGTGTGATGGATCAGCATGATCCCCTCCGTACCGAGTAGGTGCTGGGAGATCGCCAGGGAGCGGATCTCGTCATCCGTGATGACGCCGCCCGCGTTGCGGATTACGTGCGCGTCCCCGATCGAGAGCCCGAGGATCGGATACGGATTCAGGCGCGCGTCCATACAGGCAACGATCGCGACCTTCCTGGCGGGCGGCAGCGGCAGGTCGCCCTTGTCGAAGCCCTCGGCAAAGGCCTCGTTGTTCTTCAGGAACTCGTCGATGGCGCTCATTTCGGCCCCCGTCGGACCTGGGTTCCAAACATGTTATAGGCGATCGAGTTTGGGTCTTTGCGCACCAAGATCCGCCGCCCGCGACCTCGAAGCCGCGACCGCGTGGGTGCGATCTATGCGGACGAGAGGCCGATGTAACCCGCTCCTGCTCCGGACGAGGAGCAGGAGCCCGCCGCCGGCTTCTGAAACCGCTTCTTAGGCGGGTCTATCCCAGTATTTGGGTTCGATTCCGCCTCGCGGCGCGTGAGCCGCGGGCTAGTCGCCCCGCTGAAGCAGGCGAGCACGGGGTAGCCTGGATCCAGGTAGCAGTGATCGACGCCGCCTCACAGGTCGCATCGAAGGCCGGTTCCGTTTCGAACCGGCCCATGTGGCGCGACTCGATGGCCCCATACGAGCGCCCGTCCTGGGGCCGGAGCCTGCTCGACGTTGCGACCTCGGTCGTGCCCTACGTAGCGCTGTCGGTGCTCATGTACGTCAGCCTCGGCGAGGTCACCTACTGGGCCACCCTCGCCCTCGCGATCCCGGCCGCCGGTTTCCTGATGCGAACCTTCATCGTCTTCCACGACTGCACCCACGGCTCGTTTCTGCCCTCGCGGCGGGCCAACCTCTGGGTCGGCCGGCTGAGCGGGCTGCTCATCTTCCAGCCGTTCGCGAGCTGGCGCCACAGCCACGCCGTCCATCACGGCACGGCCGGCGATCTCGACCGGCGCGGCACCGGCGACGTCTCGACGCTGACCTTCGATGAGTACGTCGCCAGCGGCTGGAGGAAGCGGCTCGGCTACCGTCTCTTCCGCAACCCGCTCGTCATGTTTGGGATCGGGCCGCTGTGGTCGCTGATGTTCGGGCCTCGTCTGTGGTCGCGCTCGATGCGCCCGCGCCAGCGGCGGAGCGTGGTCATCACCAACCTCGTCCTGGCAGTGCTGCTGGGCGCGATCTTCTGGTTCGTCGGCTGGCAGCAGTGGCTGCTTGTCCAGATGCCGATGGCGATCCTCGCCGGGACCGCAGGCGTCTGGCTCTTCTATGTCCAGCACCAGTTCGAGGACGTCTACTGGCAGAGTGGCGAGAGCTGGGCCTACGCGGACGCGGCGCTGCGCGGGAGCTCGTACCTGAAGCTGCCGCAGCCCCTCCAGTTCTTCACCGGCAACATCGGCCTCCACCACGTCCACCACTTGAGCGCCAAGGTGCCGAACTACAACCTGCAGCGCGCGCATGACGAGAATCCGATCTTCCGGGACGTCCCGGTGTTGACCGCATGGGACGGCGTCGGCGCGGTCCGGCTCAAGGTGATCGACCCGGAGGCCGGTCGCCTGCTTACCTGGTCCGAGGTCCGCGCGCGACGCGGCGCGGTTCCCGCGGTGTCGCCGGCGGCGCTTTAGCTCGCGCAGCCAGCGTTCGCCGCGAGTTACGGCTGGCGACTTTGGACGACCACCGGAAGCGAGGTCCCACCTGACGGGTGCAGATCCTCGATTCCGCTTCGCGCGAACACCGAGCGTCAGGCCTGAGGGCGCTCCGTCCGTGCAAAGCAGCGGTTCCTTGATCGGCCGCGGTTAGGTCGCCTTACGACGACGTCGCTCGAGGTCGGCAAGTAGTTCGGCTTCTGCGTCCGCGGTGAGTCTGAGAACCTCGGCCCGTTGGCGAGCCTCTTTCCTGACCCGCCACCTAAGTCGGAGCTTGCTCAGAGGACGTATGTCGAGATCCGCTGATCGGTCGCCCGGGTTCCGCGTTTCCCAGAGGCGTCCCGAGGAGTTCTCGAACCGCGCCCAGTAGATCCTGCCCCGATCAAGGTCACCCTCCGATCCCAAGCTCTTCATCGCCGAACCCCACATCTGCTCGGAGGTAATGAGAATCGGTAATGCGCCGTGCGACGGGATGCGGTCGCCGGGCTTAACAACTGTTTGGCGGTTCCCTGTCTCGGGATCCTCGACAGTCAGCCGATATGGAAGGCGGACGTAGTTGAACTCGACCCCGAAGCGGACGTTGAACGCCGGTCCCGAACCGACGTTTTCGATGTGAGCGTCGACAACCCATGCCGAACTGCCGGAAACCGTCTCGAAGTGGCGCTCCCGATCTTCGTGGACCAAAACGATCGGCTGAGAGCGCTTCCGCTCTTGCCACACTGCGAGCCCGATCTGGACCTACCACCCCAGCGCGCCCAGGCCGACCAGCACGACGGCGACCGTCGCCGCGCCGCGCAGAACGTCGGGAAGGTCAGCCACAGGCACCACACCACAACACTCTCATGAAGAGCGTTGCATTCCATGCGAAGCGGTTCTCCAAGCGCTTCCTGGCAAGCGCTTCCGCTCCGCGCGAGGACCAGCAGCGAAACGTTGTCCCGAAATTTGTCCCCGACTCCCCCGGCCGAGCCTGACGCAACTCGATCTAACTGAACGTATTTCGCCCAAATTGCGGCAGCAGGACGGTTTCGGGACAATTCTCAGTCCGGAAAGCCGGGTTCGAATCTCGGTAGCGGTGCCTTCGCGCCGCCGGTCCGATCGCTCAACCCCAGAAGATTCCGGTCGGGTCGGCATCAACCTCGTCGAGAAGCAAACGGACGTCCTTGCTCGGGTCGATCTCGTCGTATGGGAACCAACGCCCGTTGCGATCGGCGCAGTACCGGGACCATGCCTCGGTGTGCTGATCGTGGCGGAGCTGGGCCACCTTCAGCGTGCTCCACTCCGGCCCGAGCTCTGGCTTCCAGGGCGGTCGCCGCTCGGCGATCGTGATCGTGTTGCCTCGCGTCGAACACTCGAGCCGGATCTCATCGCGGAGGCCCTCAG
>JBOGZL010000163.1:0-32915 GCA_050697195.1 Solirubrobacterales bacterium | reverse complement strand
CCCCTTGCCCTTCGCCTTCACGAGCAGCTTCTCGGTTCCCGTCGCGTCCGCGCGCTCCTCGTCGCCCTTCACCTTCTTGGTCTTCGCAAGTTCGAGCTCGCCCGGGCCGGGGACCTCGACGGTCAACTTCGCCGTGCCCTTGCGCTTGTTCTTCTTCGCCTTCCCGAAGCTGAACTCGTTCGATGGCGTGTCGTTGTCCGGTGCGGGCGGCTGTTGGGGCTGCGGAGGCGCCTCGCCCGTTACGGCGACCGAGCTTACATCGGCGACCGCCGCAGCCGTCGGCGGACTCTTGGGGGACAGCTTGCCGTCGCCGTCGACGTTGAACTGCGAGACCCTGGCGTCGCCGTTGCCGACGTAGGCGTTCCTTGCGTCGCGGGTCAACTCGATATCCGCTGGATTCACCAATCCGCCGACCGTGGCGGGACTTTCGGGCACGAGGCGGCCATCGGCGGCGACGTCGAACTGCGAGACGACGCCGGCGAAGTTGTTCGTGACGTATGCACTCCTTCCGTCCGGTGCAACCGCCATCCCGTGAGCCGTGTTGGCCGTGGTCACGCTGGCCGGGCTCTTCGCCGACAGCTTGCCGTCAGCAGCTACGTTGAACTGGAACACTTTCCCGGGGAGGCCGAATTCGGTCACGTAGGCGCTGTCCCCGTCGGGAGCGACGACCACGGTGCGCCCCGCCGCGCCCGCGGCGACGGTCGCAGGGGCCTTGGCCGTGAGCTTGCCGTCAGCCGCGACGTCGTACTGGGCGACGCCACCCGTCTCGTTTGCGACGTACGCGCTGTCGCCGTCGGGTGCGACCGTGACACCGAACGGATTCGTGCCGCCCGTCGGAAGGGTCTCCGGAGTCTTAGGCGCAAGCGTGCCATCCGCGGCGACGTCGTACTGCCGGACGAGCCCCGTCGTCCCGGCGTTCGTCGCGTAGAGGCTGTTCCCGTCCGGGCTCACCGTGATCGCGCTCGGGCTCGCGCCCGCCGGGACCGTCGCGGGCGTCTTGGGTGAGAGCGCTCCGGACGTAGGGGCGATGTCGTGCTGGCCGATGCTCCCGCTCGTGAGGTTCGTGACGTAGGCGCTTTCCCCGTCCGGCGAGACCGCGATCTGCTGCGGCCTTTCCCCCGCCCCCACGGTGGGCGGGCTCAGCGGCGCCAGCACGCCGGCGAGCCCGGCCCGGTATTGGGAGATGCTGCCGGTCACGCTGGAGTTAGCGGCGTAGACGGTTGCCGGGACCGCCTCCGCGCCCGGGGCCGCCGCCCCAAGGGCGGCCACTGAGGCCGCGACGATTGCCACCGTCGTTCCGATGCGTGTTCGTCCCACGATTCTCCCGGTCACCCGTTGCCGCCTTGATTACGCCGGTCTCTGTTGTACGCGCCACCAGCGGGCTTCGCTACGTGGACCCACCGAAGGGTTTTGCCTCCCCTCAGGAAGGGTCGCCGGCGTGGGCGCCCGGCGAATCACTTCTGCTTGCGCTTCAGCTTCACGTTCTGGTTCAGCGTGTTCGGATCGCCAAGGTCGGGCGTGTAGGTGAGCGCAGTGTTGACCTTCGCCTTGCCCTTCTCCTTGAGCTTCTTCTTGGCCTTGCCCTTCGCCTTGACCTTGAGCGTGAGCTCGAGGTTCTCGCCCGCACCGACCGGCGCCTGAACGGGCTTGGCCTTCTTCGACGCCAGCGCGAGGTCGCCGGGGCCCTCGTCGACCGACACGGTCAGCTCGGCCGTCCCCTTCTTCTTGTTCCTCGCCACGTCGACGATCTCGAACCCGTTCAACTGCTTCCGGACGTTGACCGTGACCGTCCCGCGGTCAGATCCGAACGCGATCTCGTCCCTGACCTTGGCCTGGAACGTGTCGGTGCCGGTGAACCCCTGGTTCGGGGTGTACGTGACGGTTGTGGTGAGCCCCGTGGCGACGTCGGCCGTCCCGTTGGCGGGGGCGACGTCGGGGGACACGCTGACGCCCACGTCGGTGCGCTCGTACTGGGGGCCGCTGTCCGCGCACGGCACCTCGATCTGCACCGGCGTGTTGACCTTGGTGGTCGCGGTGGTGTCCTCGCAGGTGGGCCGCCCGTCCGGCGCCCAGTCGGGGTTGCCGTCGAAGCGATTCGCGGTGGTCTCCAGCGTTATCGGCGTCAGGAGGCTGTTGTCGGCGGGCTCCATGACAAGGTCGCCGCTCGCGAAGGTTCCACGCACGTACGCGATCTGCGCTCCGTCCGGAGACCAAGTGCAGTTGTAGTCACCGCTGCCGCTGGACGCGAGCACGGTCGCGTTGTTCGCATCGTTGAGCGGCGCGACGAAGATGCTGGCCATCGTGTTCAGCCCCAGCGTCGGGCTCGTCGTGTAGCAGATCCTCGTGCCGTCCGGCGAGATCGACGGCTGGAACGCATGGGCGCCGCTGATGTGGACCACCTCGGTCGCGGTGCCGCCAGTCGCCGGCCTTTGGAAGATCTTCACGTCGTTGTTGGTGCCGTTGGGGGCAACGTTCACGTCGCCCTCCGCGTAGTAGAGGGTCTGGGAGTTCGGGCTCCACGCCGGCTTGCCCTCGATGACCGTTCCCGTGGCGGTGAGGTTCTGATTGAGCCCCGACCCGAACGGCTCGGTGTCGACGATGACGTCGAGCTGGTTGCTCCCGTTCGTTTCCTCGCTCTCGTACGCGATCCGGGTGCCGTCGGGGGACCAGGCTGGACGATCCTTGGCGATGACGTTCGCAGGCGTGATGGCCTGCGGGGTCGGATTCGGATCCGTGAGGTCGAGGACGTAGATGGCGCAGTTGGTGGAGTCGGCTGGCCTGCAGTTGTTGTTCCCGCGCGCGTAGGCGATCTTCGTGCGACCGGGCGACCACGTGGGGTGGCGATGCTGTCCGAGGCCCGCCCCTAGCGTGATCGTCGGCGCGCTGGTCGCCGGCCCGCCGGTCCCACTGAACGTGCGCCGTAGGTAGAGCCTCGCCGTGGAGTCATCGGTCTCACCCCGCCCGCTGGCGATGACGATGTTTCCGTTCGTGCCCGAGAGCACAGCGCTCGCGGTCTCCGGCAGCACCGACAACCCTGCGACCAGCGTCGCAATGAGCACAACCGCCCTGCCGACTCGCCTTCGTCCCATCCGAGGCTTCCTCCTGTACCGGTTCCTAGTGCGCCGCCCTTTTTATGCGTGGGTGGGGGCGCTTCGCTACGTGGACCCACCGAAGACTTTTCGCGGCGAGGGGTACCGTGGACTTCAGTGAGGTTGGTCACGGATCTCGGTCCCGGCGACGCCTGCGCGCGTACATCAAGCGGATGACGGCGGCGGCATAATCGAGCCTGTGGCCGAGACCGTGCTGACCGTCGAGCTGCTTGAGCGGGAGCAGGAGCTGAGCGCGCTTGACGCTGTGCTCGAGGACGCGCTCGTCGGCAAAGGGCGCGCGGTTCTGGTGGAGGGCGGCGCCGGGATAGGGAAGACGGCACTGCTCGAGTCCGCGATGGAGTCGGCTCTCGGGCAGGGGTTCGAGGTCCTTCGCGTGCGCGCGGACGCGCTCGAGGCGAATCTCTCGTTCGGCGTCTGCGTGCAGCTGTTCCACGGCGTGGCGAGTCCGCCGCGCGAGGGCAACGGGGGCGACGTCTTCGCCGGCGCCGCGGCGCTCGCGCGCCCGATCCTCGGCGCCACGGCCGCGATTCCGCCCGCGATCGGCGAGGACCGGATCCTGTCGCTGATCCACGGGCTGTACTGGCTCTCGGCCAACATCGCCGATCGCGAACCGCTGCTCCTGTGCGTGGATGACGCGCACTGGGCGGACATCCCCTCGCTCCGCTTCATGCACTTTCTCGCCCGACGCCTCGACGGCCTCCGGGCGGTCCTCCTGACCGCCGCTCGACCGGCGGGACACGCGACTCAGGCCGGCGAGCTGCTCGCCGCGCTCGCGGCGGAAGAGGGCTGTGCCTCCCTCGAGCCGAGCGGCCTGAGCGCCGCGGCGGTCGCGAGCCTCGTGGAGGGAGCGTTCGGCGACGCCGAGCCCAAGTTCGCCCGGGCCTGCCACCGCCTCAGCGGAGGCAACCCGCTTTACGTGCTCGAGCTCTTGCGGAGCGCCGGCGAGAGCGGGCTGACGGCGACGAGCCGCGACGCGGAGGCGCTCTCGGATCTCGGCCCGGAGGGGGTTGCGGAATCGGTGCTCGCGCGCGTCGCCGGGCTCGGAGACGACGCGAGGAAGCTCGCGGAGGCCGCCGCGGTGGGGGGCGGAAGGCTGGCGCTGCGGGACGCCGTGAGCATCGCCGGGATCGAGGTCGAGCAGGGGCGTCGGGCGGCCGACGCTCTGGTCGAGGCGGCGATCCTCGTCAGCGGCGATCCGCTCGGCTTCGTCCACCCGGTCGTCCAGGCGGCCGTGTACGACTCGGTGCCGGATGCCGAGCGCGGCGGGATGCATCTGCGGATAGCCGAGTTGCTGCGCGAAACCGGGGGACCGCGCGAGGCGGTCGCCATTCACCTGCTGAGCGCCGAGCGCCGCGGCGGGGACTGGGTCGTGGACGAGCTCGAGCAGGCGGCGGGCGGCGCGATGGCGCGTGGATCTCCCGTCGCCGCCTCGGATTTCCTCCGCCGCGCGCTCGACGAAGGCCCTTCGGAGGGCCGCCGAGGTCGCCTCCTCGTCAGCCTCGGCCTCGCCGAGACCGAGATCGGCGACCCACACGGCGCCGAGCGGATAACCGGCGCGATCGAGCATCTGTCGGGGCCGGAGGAGCGCGCCGGAGCGCTGCTGGCGCTAGGTACCACCCTCACCCTCCAGGCGCGAGTCACGGAGGCAACCGCCGCCTACGAGCGCGGGATCGCGGAGATCGCCGGGACCGAGGGCGCCTTCGCACGCGACCTCGAGGCGATGTGCGCGCTCGGCCTCGACCATGACCTCGAGGCTCGTCCCGGGTCGCTGCCCCGGATCGAGGCCCTGCTCGCCGTTCCCGAGATCGACCGAACGGCGACCGGGAGGGTCCTTCTCGCCCACGCGGCCTCGGAGCGCGCCTATCAGGGAGGCTCGCTGGACCAGCTTCACGAGCTGGCGAGCCGGGCGATCGCCGACGGGCTCGACCACGACGATCCGATGGCGTTCTGGGTCTACTTCTTCGCCGCCTATGCGTACAACGACTGCGACGAGTACGAGCGCGCGGCCGACGCGGTCGCCAGTGCGCTCGAGCTGGCGGGTGGTCGGGGCTCGATCGTGCAGGCGGCCGCCGCCTGCCATCCGCGCGCCTTCCTGAATCTGCGCAGCGGCCGCGTCGCGGCGGCTGCGGCCGACGCGGAGAGCTCGGTCAAGGGGGCGGAGCTGGGCTGGCAGATGGCGCTGCCGTCGGGGCGTGCGGTTCTTGCCGAGGCCCGGCTGGAGCGAGGAGAGATCGATCAGGCGACCGCGGCGGTCCGCCTCCCCGGGGGAGACGAGCGCTGGTCTCGGATCATCTCCTACACGTGGCTGTTGGCGGCTCGCGCGCGGATCGAGCTCGAGCGCGGGGAGTCCGCCGCCGCGCTGGCCACGTTTCTCGAGTGCGGCGAGCTCGGCGACGGCTCCCGGCTCACGAACCCGTCGGTGCTCCCGTGGCGGTCCGGCGCCGCGCTGGCAGCGAGCCATCTCGGACAGAGCGACCAGGCCCGCGAGCTCGCGGAGACGGAGCTCCGCCTCGCGCAGGAGTTCGGCGCCCCGCGCGCGACCGGTGCCGCGCTTCGGACCGTCGGGCTCGTGCTCGGCGGAGACGACGGGATCGAGCGCGTGCGGGAGGCGATCGCGGTGCTCGAGCCGTCCCCCGCGCGACTGGAGCACGCGAGGACGCTCGTCGATCTCGGGTCCGCGCTTCGCCGCGAGGGCCACAGGCGCGACGCCCGGGAGCCGCTGCGCGAAGGGCTCGACCTGGCGAGTCGCTGCGGCGCGCTCGCGATCGCCGAGCGCGCCCGGACCGAGCTCGCCGCCGCCGGGGGACGTCCGCGTCGGATCGAGCTCACCGGCGTCGAGTCGCTGACCCCGAGCGAGCGGCGGATCGCGACGATGGCCGCCGACGGGGCGAGCAACCCACAGATCGCCCAGGCGCTCTTCCTCACCCGGCGCACGGTGGAGATGCACCTCACCAACACCTACCGCAAGCTGGACATCGGCTCGCGCGACGAGCTCCCGGTGGCGCTGGGCGAAGACGACTAGGCGGGCCGACCGCCGCCGACGCCCGCCTCGCGCTCGGGAGGAGGCGGAGGCGGATGTCCCGCCGGCATTCGGTCGCGGCCGAGGCCGGGGGTGCGAACGAGCTTGATCGGCTCGAGCGCCGAGGACGGTTCGACGTAGAACCGAACCCCGTCGCGGTCCTCGATTCCGGTCACCGCGGCCTCGCGGCTGCGCCACATCAGCGCGACGAGGAGCGCGTAGCCGGCCCCGATCGCGGCCACCTGCGGCCAAGCGAACGCGACGCCGCCGACGATCAGGGCGAACGCCCCCAACGGCCACAGTCGCACCAGCGCGATCCGCAGCGAGCTCTCGGGCGGGAGGGTGGGCGAGACCCGTGCCCCGGCGAGCGTCCGGGAGAGGCCCTCGGCGGCGCGCTCCGCGCGCCCGAGCACCAGCCCGGCGATCGCCGCCACGGCCCACCACCCGCCGGCGACGATCAGCGTCACGCTGTCTCCGTCGCGATTCGCGACCACGACGGCGATCGCCCCGAGCGCCGTCGACTCGGCGGCGACGAGAAGCACGGTGAGGCGCAGGAGGTCGGTGAACAGCATCAGACGGCCAGCTCGCGCAGGACCTCGAGGAAACCGGCCGTTCCCTCGACCAACAAGTCGGCTTCAGTGCGCAGCTCGGACGGCCCCTCCTCCGAGGCGACGCCCACGCACACGGCCGCCTCGAGATCGCCCGCCGCCCGCAGGTCCCGAAGACGACGGAAGGCGTCGATGTCGGTGCGGTCGTCGCCGCCGAACAGCGCGTTCGCGACCCGGCGCTCCTCGAGCAGCTCCGCCAGCGCCGTGCCCTTGTCGAGGTGGACGGCGGGCCGGATCTCGAGCACCTTGCGCCCCCAGTGGGGCAGGAGGCGCCTTCCGATCGCGTCGGTCGCGATCTCTCGTGCTGCCGCCTCGGCGGCGCCTTCGTCGGCCGCGCCCCTCCAGTGAAGCGCGCAGATCGGGCCCTTGTCCTCGACCCGGAGGCCGAGCGAGACGAGCTCACTCTCGTCCAGGCGCTCGATGAACGCCGCCGCGTCGTCCGCGTGCGCCGCGACCGACGGGTCGAGCCGAACCTCGCCGACGTCGGGCAGGAAGCGCTCGAAGCCGTGGTTGCCGATGTAGACGAGCTCGTCGAGTCCGACCAGCCTGCGCGCCTCGCTCGCGCGCCGTCCGGACACGCATCCCACGAGCGCGTAGCGCCCCGCCAGCGAGCGCAGCACGTCGGCGGCGTCGTCCGGGACGGCGGCCTCGCCCGCCCGCTCGACAATCGGGGCTAGGGTCCCGTCGATGTCGCAGAAGACAGCCGATGAGCCGGGGCTGGCCCGGAACGGCTCGAGCAGGTCCTTGGGGTTCCCGGCCTCCGCGTCGGCGGCGTGCACGCCGCCTAGTATCGCCCCTGGAGATGGAGGACCCGATGGTCGTCACGCCCGAGGTCTCGGTGCCGCTCACCGAGATCGAGCTCCGCGCGAGCCGCTCCTCGGGCCCCGGAGGCCAGCACGCCAACGTCACCGCGTCGCGGGTCGAGGCGAGCTTCGACGTCGAGGCGTCCGGGGCGCTCACCGCGGCGCAGAAGCGCCGCGTCGTCGAGCGGGCGGGACCCCGCCTCTCCGCCGTCGCCCAGGACGCCCGCGGCCAGGCCCGCAACCGCGAGCTCGCGCTGGAGCGGCTCCGCGACCGGCTGGCCGCGGCGCTCGCGACGCCGAAGAAGCGGCGCCGGACCCGCCCCACCCGCGCGGCGAAGGAGCGCCGGCTCGCCGACAAGCGCGTCCGCTCGCAGCGCAAGCGCGACCGCCGCCGCCCGCCTTCAACAGAGGACTGAGTCCCCCGAGAGGAGGACACCGGATACCACCGCGGGAGGTTTCGGGGCCCAGCGACGCGGCGTACGCTGAGACGATGCCCGAGCTGACGCAGACCTGGCGCGACCGGCTGATCGACGTGGGCGTTCTGGTCGTGGTGCTGTGGTTCACGCTTGCTCAGTTCGGAAGCCAGGGCTTCGGCGACGACGTCGACGTCGCCACCGACCCGGACTGGCTCGGGTTCGGGATCATCGTGGCTGGGTCGCTTCCGCTGCTGTGGCGCCGGCGCCACCCGTGGCCGGTTCTCGCGATCACGATCGCCGCCGGAATCGCGCTCGTCGCGCTCGGATACGCGGTCCACGCGCCCCTCGCGCCAGCGGTCGGCCTGTACTCGCTCGCGTTCAGGCCCAACCGGGGGAGCATCTGGCCGGTGATCGGCGCCGCCTCGGCCGGTTACGCGGCGATCGTGACGGTCGAGACCGTCGTGCTCGGTTTTGCGATCGAGGACTTCATCATTCCGGCCGTCCTGTGGGTCGGAGCGTGGCTGGTCGGCGACAAGCGCCGCACCACCCGCCAGCGGGCCGCGGAGGAGCGCGAGCGCCAGGAGCGCGAGCAGCGCCTCTCGATCGCCGAGGAGCGCACCCGGATCGCTCGCGAGCTGCACGACTCCGCGGGCCACGCGATCAACACGATTCTCGTCCAGGCGGGCGCCGCCCGCGTGCTGCGCGAGCGCGATCCCGAGCGCTCCCGGGCGGCGATCGAGGCGATCGAGACGCTCGCCCGCGAGACGATAGAGGACATCGACCGGATCGTCGGCTCGCTGCGCGACGAGGGCCCGGCGGAGCTCGCGCCACTCCCCGGGATCGACCGGATCCCGGATCTGGTCTCACACCAGCGCGCCGCGGGCCTCGACGTCGTGCTGCGCACCGACGGAGCCGGGACGCGCGCCACGCCGCCGGCGGTCGGCCGCGCTGCCTACAGGATCGCCCAGGAGGCGCTCACGAACGCCTCCCGCCACGGAACCGGCAGCGCGAGCTGGTGATCGAGCGGCGCGCCGACGAGATCGAGGTCAGGATCGTCAACCCGGTCGGCGATCCCGAGACCCGGCCCGGCGGCGGCCGCGGGGTAGCCGGAATGCGGGAGCGGGCGACTATGGTCGGCGGCTCGCTGGACGCAAAGCGCGACGGCGACTGCTTCCGAGTGCGCGCCGTGCTCCCGTACGACCGCCGGTAGAGCACTTCTCTCGTAACGTTCGAACCCGTGAACGCGACCGTCCGGGTGATGCTCGTCGACGACGACGAGCTGATGCGCAAGGGGCTCCGCGCGGTGCTCTCAAGCGACGACTCGATCGAGGTGGTCGAGGAGGCCGACGACGGCAGGATCGCGGTCCAACGCGCGCGCCACGCCCGCCCCGAGGTCGTGCTGATGGACATCCGGATGCCGGAGATGGACGGGATCGCCGCGACCAGCGAGCTGATCGACGCGGTCCCGGAGGCGAAGGTGGTGATCCTGACCACGTTCGAGGAGGACGAGTACATCCTCGGCGCCCTGCGCGCCGGGGCCAGCGGGTTCCTGCTCAAGCGGACCTCGCCCGAGGAGCTGACGGCGGCGATCCACACGGTTGCCGCCGGCGAAGCCCTGCTCTCGCCCTCTGTCACGCGGCGGGTGATCGACCGGATGGCGACCCAGCCGATGGTCGACCAGGCGGGTGATCCCCGCCTGGACGAGCTCACGCCGCGCGAGCGCGAGGTGCTCGAGCTGATCGCCCAGGGCCTCTCCAACCGCGAGATCGGCGAAGCGCTGGTGGTCGAGGAGACGACCGTCAAGACCCACGTCAAGCGCGTGCTGATGAAGCTCGACGCGCGCGACCGGGTCCAGGCGGTGATCCTCGCCTACGAGTGGGGGCTCGTCGCGCCGGGTTCGGGCGGGCGCGGAGCCGGACGCTGAACGACAGCGACCCCGCCGGCGATGCCGGCGGGGTCGCGGTGCGGCCGGGTTGTCGAGCGATCAGGCGATCGCCGGCTCGGGCCAGTAGCGTGCGTCGTAGCCGCGCCTGCGCGCGATCCAGGCGAGCGGCGCGAGCGTCGCGTGCTGGACCCAGGCGGGCGGGAAGGCACCCTGCACCTCGCGCCTGAACTCGCCCACGAACAGCGCCAGGTCGAGCGGCTTCGGCAGTCCCTTGCTGGTGGTGCGCCCCTCCTCGGCGAGCTCGACCGTGGTCTCGAACAGCTCCTCCATCCGGAGCGCCGGACGGATCTCGACCCGGGCGTGGGCCTCACCGTCGCCGGCGTTCTCGAACTTGTGCCGCACCCCCGGCGGGACGACGACGACGTCGCCCGCCTTCGCGGTCACCTTCTTGCGGCCCATCTTGAACCGCATCGTGCCCTCGGTGACCTCGAACCGCTCCTCCTGGACCGGGTGGACGTGCATCCCGGGCACGTGCCCGTCGGGGCTGAGCTCGAGGTCGATCGCCAGCAGCTCGCCGTCGGTGTCGGCGGCGGTCTTGCGAAACGTGATCCGCTCGCCGCTCACGGGGTTCTCGATTACCTGTCCTGTGCGTGCCATTCGTAGCTCCTTGGTCGGCGTCCGGCGGGCCGGACGCGGTGTCTTTCTGTCGCGACCAAGGCTCCCGTCGAAGGCCCGTTCTGTCGTCGTCCACGCAGGCGATATTCGAGGTCGCCCCGAGGGGGACGTCGGGGCGCGGATCAATCCCCCTCGAGTACGACCCAACGTCCTCTGGGCGGAGGACGTGGCGCCCGCAGCTAGTGCTCGAGCGCGCCCTTCTAGGGGCACCGAGGGGGCAAGGATCGGCCGGTGTCGACTTACTTGCGATATGCGCAAGGTTCGCGCCAGACCCGGGGTCGTCGCCGAGATCGCGGCTCGTCAGCACGGGGTCGTGACCGCCGCCCAGCTCGCCTGGGCGGGCCTCTCCCCGAGTGCGATCACGACATGGGCGCGCTCGGGGCGGTTACACCGCCTGCATCGAGGGGTGTACGCCGTCGGGCACCCACAACTCACCGACGAGGGCCGGTGGCTCGCGGCGGTCCTCGCCTGCGGCGAGGGAGCGGTCCTGAGCCACGAGAGCGCCGCGGCGCTGTGGAGGATCTCCCCTCGAAGCCCGCCGCTTGTCCACGTCACGGTGCCGAGCCACAACGGCCGGGCAAGAAGGAGCGGCATCCGGATCCACCGCACGACCACGCTCGAGTCCGCGGACACGACCCGGCGCCGAAACATCCCCGTCACCACTCATGCTCGAACGCTCCGCGACCTCGGATACGGCCCCGAGCCGACCCCGTAGCGACCTCGAGCGCGCGTTCCTGCGGCTGTGCGAGGACCGCCGGATTCCCAAACCCGAGGTGAATGTCAAGGTGGGCCCGTACAGGGTGGACTTCCTGTGGCGCGAGGCCGGCCTTGTGGTTGAGGTCGACGGCTACGCGTACCACGCCGACCGCGCAACGTTCGAGTCCGACCGCGCCCGGGACCGCGATCTCAAGAGGCGCGGGATCGAGGTGCTGCGGTTCGCGGACCGCGAACTCGCGAGCAATGAGCGTGAGGTGGCGGCCTCGGTACGAGACCATCTCCGGCAGCGCCTCGGCAAGTAGGGGGCACAAGCTCGCGCGATGTGCCTTCGGTGCCTGATCAGGACAGGCGGAGCCGAGCATGTCGACTTACTTGCCCTATGGGCAAGGTTCTCGCCAGATCGGCCCCGGGAGCCGGTCGAATTGACGACTATCCGTGCTCGAGCGCGCCCTTGACGGCGGCGTCGAGGGCGTTCAGGCGGTAGAGCGCGAGCGCCTCGGGCGAGCCGAGTCCCCGACCGCCCGGAGCGGAGCCCCCGGGTCTACCCGGATCGGTCCCGTGATGCGCCAGCACGCAGTGCAGCAGCGCCACCCGGCGCTCGGCCGCGAGCTCGCCCGCCGCGTCGCCGACGATCTCGGCGCCGATCGCGAGGTGCCCGAGCATCCGCCCCTCGTCGGTGAGCCCGAACTCTGCGCCGTAGGTGAACTCGCGAACCTTGCCCACGTCGTGGAGCAGAGCGGCGGCGATCAGGAGGTCGAAGTCGAGCCGGGGGTGAAGCGGGCAGAGCTCGAGCGCGAGCGTCCCAACCGACACGGTGTGCTCGATCAGGCCGCCGAGGTAGGCGTGGTGGCCCGCCCGCGTGCACGGGGCGCGGCGGAACTCCGCCCCCACCGGGTCGCGCATCAGCACGCGCTCGACGACCGAGCGCAGCGCGGGGTCGTGGACCTCGCGCGCGAGGTGCTCGAGAAACCCCTCCAGCTCCTCGACCGAGCGATACGCGGAGGGGAGGAACTCCGCCGGCTCATAGTCAGCCGGCTCGAGCCGGCGGATGTCGTCGATCTCGGCGTGGAGGTCGCCTCGAAACCGCGCTGCGCGCCCCCGCACCCCTACCGCGTCCCCCGCCTCGAACCGCGCCCCGACGCGGTCGACCTCGCGGAACACGCGGGCGGGAATCGTCCCCGTGCGGTCGCGAAGCTCGAGCGCCAGGTAGGGGGAGCCGTTGCGGGCGGTGAGGCGGTCCTTTCTGACGCATGCGAAGCGCCCCTCGAAGCTCTGCCCCGGGCGCAGCTCGGCGACCGCGGGGCGGCCGTTGGCGGTCGACGCCTCCACCCTTCGATCTTGCAATCCGGGCCGGACGGGAACGGCGATGATCTAAGCTCGTTGGGTGGACCCGCTGATCTGGGAAGGCGACCCGCCGGACCTTCGCCGCCCGACTCTGGTCGCCGCCTTTTTGGGCTGGAACGACGCCGCGAGCGCGGCGACCACGGCGCTCGAGGCGGTGGCCGTCTCGCTCGAGTCGGAGGTCCTCGCGCGGGTCGATCCGGAGGAGTTCTTCGATTTCCAGGACACGCGGCCGACCGTCCGCCTCACCGCGGGCCAGGCGCGGCGGATCGAGTGGCCGGCCAACACGCTGATCTCGGCGCCCGCGCCGGCCGCCGAGCGCGACCTCGTCCTCCTCAGCGGGACCGAGCCCAACCTGCGCTGGCGCACCTTCTCCGAGCTCGTCGTCGGGGTCGCCGAGCGGCTCGAGGTCGAGATGGTCATCACCCTCGGTGCGCTGATCGCCGACGTCGCCCACACCCGCCCCGTCCCGATCACCGGGCTCGCGTCGGATCCCGAGCTCGTCGAGGAGCTCGGGCTCAGCCGCTCGAAGTACGAGGGCCCGACCGGGATCGTCGGCGTGCTTCACGACGCCTGCCGCAAGCGCGGGATCACGTCCGCGAGCCTGTGGGCGGCCGTGCCGCACTACGTCTCCGCGGTCCCGAACCCGAAGGCCGCGCTCGCGCTCCTGCGCAGGCTCGAGGGCCTGACCGGGGTCGCGATCGAGGCGTCCGAGCTCGAGGAGGCGTCGGAGACGTTCGACGAGCAGATCGACCGCGCGGTCGCCGCCAACCCCGAGATCGAGGAGCTCGTGGGCAGGCTCGAGCAGGAGCAGGCCGAGGCGATCGAGCTCGCCGACGACGTCCCCTCGGGTGAGACGATCGCGAGCGACTTCCAGCGCTTCCTCCGCCAGCGCGGCGAGCGCGGCGGCAACTAGGCGACACCGAGCCGAACCGGGCGCACTGTGTGAGCGGAGGGGACCTGGCTCAGCTCACCGCGAACGGCTGGCTGCTCCGGTGCCGCTCGCCCGCGGCGTCGACCGTGACGATCACGAGCCGGTAGCGGCCGCTTCGCAGCTCGCGCCGAGGTCGCAGCCGCACGCTCGCGTCGTCCTCGCTCGCGCGCCCGCGCGCGTACACGCGCCCGTGGCGGACCAGCTTCACGCTCGCGCCGGCGCCCTGCTCGGGAAAGGTGACCTTGCACTTCACCTTCGCCTTGCCGCTCTTCTTCTTCTTCTTCACCTTGCAGCTGACGAGCGCGTCCTGACCGGGCGGTCCCTGGGGTCCGGCGGGGCCCTGAGGGCCGCTTGGTCCCTGACCGCCCGGGGGGCCGCCCGAGCCGGGAGGACCGGAGGAGCCAGGAGGACCGGTCGGGCCCGGCCCGCTCACCGCGGTGGTCGTGAACTGCTGCGTCGGGCCGAGCACGCGGGGCGCCGGGGCGCCGGCGGTGGCGAACGGCCGGTAGTCGACCGCGGTCGAGGGTGTCAGGCCGCCGACCTGCCGCGTGATCGTGTCGAAGTTGCCCGAGGTGGTCGCCGTGGTGGTCGAGGAGGCGAGCCCCGGCCCGTACTCGAACCCCACCGGGTACTCGATCCCGTACGCCTTGACGTCGACGGCGAGCGTGGCGCTGTCGGCGGTCGGCGTTGCGCTCGCGCCGAGGAAGTCGGGCTCGAGCCGGCCGCCGCGGATCTCCTGGTTGGTGCCGTCGAACTCGGTCCAGCCGACGTACGGGACGCCGCCGACCGAGGTTAGGCTCGCCTGGGCGGCGTTCCGGTTCGCTTCGTTCTGGACTGGGCTGGCGCCGCCGACGGGCTGCTCCCATGCGGTGCCGGCCCCGTTGAGACGGCTGACGCGAAGCTCGAAGTTGACGTTGTCATGCTCGGTCCAGGAGACGAAGGGAACGCCGCCGACCGACGTCAGGCTCGGCTCCGAGGCGGGTTGGCCGAAGGACTGGTTGATCGGGCTGGGGCCTCCGACCACCTCCTCCCACTCGGTGCCGGCACCGTTGAGGCGGCTGACGCGAATCTCGTTGTTGCTGTTGTCGTTCTCCGACCACGCCACATACGGAACGTTGCCGACAGAGGCAATGCTGGGAGACTGCGCGATCCCGGTCGGGTCGTGGTTGATCGGGCTCGCTCCGCCCACCACCTGCTCCCATCCGGTCCCGGCGGCGTTGAGGCGGCTGACTCGGATCTGGAACCCGGGGCCGTCGTCCTCCATCCAGGCCACGTACGGCACGTTCGCGATCACGGTCATGCTCGGGAAGAAGGCATCCTGGCTCGGGTCCTGGTTGACCGGGCTGGCTCCGCCCCCCACCTGCTCCCACGCGGTGAACGCGTCGTTGAGGCGGCTGACGCGGATCTCGGAGTTGGTGCCGTCCTCCTCCGACCACGCGACGTACGGTCGCCCGCCGACGAGGGTCAGGCTGGGGTTGAAGCCGCTCTGGTTGGGATCGTTGTTGATCGGGCTCGCGCCTCCGGGAATCTGCGTCCACGTGGTGCCGCCGGGGAGCAGGCGGCTGACGCGGACCTCGGAGTTGGTGCCGTCGTTCTCGCGCCACGCGACCCAGGTCACGCCGCCGGAGGTGGCGGCGAGGCTGGGCTCGAAGCCGTCCTGGCTGGGGTCGTTGTTGATCGGGCTCGCCCCGCCGGGAATCTGCTCCCACGCGGTACCGGCGGCATTCAGACGGCTTACGCGGACCTCGCGGTTGGTGCCGTCGAACTCGCGCCAGGCGACGTACGGAACCCCGACGACCGAGGTGAGGCTGGGCTCGACGCCGGCCTGGTTCACCGCCTGGTTGACGGGGCTCGCGCCGCCGACGGGCTGGTGCCAGGCAGCCGAGGCGCTCGCGGGAAGCACGAACATGGCGAGCAATCCGGCCACCAGCGCGGCTGTTGCGTAGAGGCCCTTGCGCTCGACTGCGTCCATGGCTTCTCCTTGATTCCCGACTGTGAGGTCGGGTGCCACGCTACGTTGGAGCGCTCATCAAAAGCTCATCATGCCTATCGCAGGCATGGCGAGGGTCTCGTCGGGGACGCGCCTCAGGCCTCGGACGCCGGGCAGATCAGCCGGTAGTCGCACCAGCTGCAGATCTCGTACGACGGGCGCGGCTCGAAGTCCTGGCCGTTGATCCCCTCGGCGACGTCGATCACGGTCCGCTCGACGCGCTCGCGGTCGTCGGGCGCGCTCGGCACCGGGACCTTCTCGTCCTCGAGCACGTACCAGTAGCTTCCGGCGTCGGCGTCGATTCGCCACGCCTCGCGGGCCCCGACGCGGTACAGCGCGAGCTGGAGGTCGGACGCGAGCTGGGGAGCCGAGGCGGGGGTCCCGGTCTTGTAGTCGATGAGCTCGTATCCGCCATCCGGGAGCCTGTCTATGCGGTCGATCCGGCCCCGGAGCTGGTGCGGCCCGATCCCGAACGCGAACGCGCGCTCGAGCCACACCGGGGTGGTCTCTGAGCGCAGGTGACGCTCCCAGTAGCGGGTCAGCGCGGCGACGGCGCGATCCCGGTACTGGAGCTCGTCGTCCGACGCCCCGAACCCCGCCCGGCGCCATCCCGCCTCGAACAGCCACAGCAGGCGGTCGATTCCCTCCCGCCTGCCCTCCTCGGTCCCGGCCTCGTGGTGTCCCTGCTCCTCGCGAAGCTCGTCGGCGTGAAAGCGCTGCAGCACCTGGTGGATCAGGATCCCGAAGCGCTGGTTGATCGTCGGCTCCTCGGGGATCGCGAAGACGCGCGCGAACTTGTACTTCAGCGGGCAGATCCGGTACAGGTCGAGGTCGGACGCGGACAGCGCGAGCCCCTCGCCCCGCTTCGGGATGAACGCCTCCAGCGAGGGCTCGTGGCGCTCGGCGATCAGCTCCCGGCGGCGGCGGCGCTCGCGTTCCTCCTCGACCAGGTACTCGTCGAGGACCGAGTCCTCGAGCATCGCCCGCTGCTCGGGGGTCGCGGCCTGGACGACGAGCTGGTTGAGCGCCGCGAGCGCATCCGCGGCGGGCTCGTCCCCGGGACGCTGGATCAGCGCCGCGAGCTTGACCAGCTCGAGGAACCGGGCCACCGCCCGGTCCACGTCGCCCGCGGTGTCGAGCCGCATCTCGCTCAGCGCCCCTCCGGCGCGCCACGACGTCTCGAGGACCTCGTCGCGGACCATCCGGTAGGTGGCGTGGAGGCCCTCGGCGGGGCCGAACAGCTCCTCCTCGTGGATCTCCTCCTCCCCGCCGACCGCGGCGCGCGCGGCCTCATACACCGGGGACGGGCGGGTCGGGCCGCGACTGGTCTCCTCGGGCCACCCGAGCACGAGCGAGCGGCTAGCGCGCGTCATCGCGACGTACGCGAGACGCGCCCGGTGGGCGGCGCTCAGCTCGTCCCCGGCGGGGGGAACCTCCTCGGCGAGCAGCTCCTCCGGGATCCAGCCGTCGTGGGCGTGCCTCCTCGAGAGCGCATCGCGATGGAGGTCGAGGACGTACACGTGGTCGAACTCGAGCCCCTTCACCTGCTCGGGCTCGGCGAGCAGCACTCCGGCGCGAGGGGGCTCGGCAAGCGGGTCGTCCCCGAGCTCGCCAGCCTCGGCGACGGCGGTGAGATAGCGGACGAAGTCGCGGGTCGAGGCGCGCGGCTCGCGCCGCGCCCACGCGGCGGCGAGGTCCGCGAGCCGCGAGAGGCTGACCAGCCTGTAGGCCGTCTCCGGCGATGCCGCGAACAGCTGGTGGCGTCGCAGCCCGATCCGCTCGATCAGCCGGCGGACGAACACGTCCGCCCGCATCTCCTCGAGCGCGGCGCCGGCCGCGCGATAGAGCTTCAGGAACGCCTGGATCCGGTCGCGAGCCTCGGGCGGAAGCTGGGGGCTCTCGCACGCGGCCTCGACCGCCGAGATCATGTCGAGCTTCCGTCTCCGTGCGATCAGGGTGCAGCGCGCGAGGTCGACCGACCGCAGCTCGATCGGCGGCCGGGTGAGGGCGCGCACCGCGGCGGGTGAGTCGTTGGGGTCGGCGAGCACGCGCAGCCACGCGATCGCGTCGCGCACCTCGGGGCGCTGGAAGAACGCCGCGCCCCCCGCGAGCCGGAAGGGAACGCTCCGCTCCTCGAGGGCGGCGGCCACGAGCCTCCCCTCGCGCTGGGCCTCCTCGACGATCACGCACACCTGCTCCGGGCGAACCTCCTCGGTCGCGAGCAGGTGCTCGATCTCGCGCGCGGCCGCCTGCGCCTCGGCGCCCCGGTTGCGCGAGCGCCAGAACCTCACGATCGCGTCGCCCTCTCCGGCGGGTCCCGGCTCCTCGCCGGCGACGGCAGCCGCGGAGAGGGCAATCTCCCCGCCGCCGCGCCGTGGCTCCTCCAGCGAGACGTCCTCGCACCCGGGATGGCGCGCGCGGAACAGGGCCGCAGCGCTCGCTCCCGCGCCGCGAAAGCGCCGGATCGCCTGGCGATCGTCGCACGCGACGAGCAGGCCTCCGTGCGAGGCCAGGCCCTCGAGGAGCTGACGATGGGCGGCGCCGGCGTCCTCGTACTCATCGGCCATCACCTCCGCGAAACGCGCCCCGAGCCGATCGCGGACGTCGGCGCGGTCGCGCAGCAGCCGCCCGAGCGCGAGGACCAGGTCTCCCTGGTCGAGGCTGCCGGCCTCGCCGAGAATGCGGTCGTGGCGCTCGTAGAGGTCCGCGAACTCGAGCTCGCGCCGCGCCGCCTCGCGATCGCCCTCGCTCGAAGCCTCACGCTCGCGCTCGGCGGCCCAGCGCCGTAGCGCCGGGGCGCCGACCGCCTCGTCCTTGAGCGTGTCGATGCGCCCCAGGAGGCGGGCGAGGAGGCCCGCGGGATTGCCGCGGATCTCGTGGCGGCGGAGCGGGAGGTCCGAGACCCTGTCGAGCAGCATCGCGAGGCGGTCCGCGGCGCCGACGGTCTCGAAGAACGGGTCCAGCCCGGCCTCGATCGCGTGCTCTCGCAGGAGGCGCTCCGCGAGCGCCGCGTACGTGTCGATCCACAGCTCCTCGAACGAGCCCGTGAGCGACGCCTGCGCGCGCGTCCGCAGGCGCGCCGCCGCCGCTCGCGAGCGCGTGAGCACCACCACCCGCTCGGGAGCCACTCCGTGGTCCGCGAGATGGGCGAGGCGGCGGACGAGGGTCTCGGTGCGCCCCGACCCACCCGGGCCGACGACCAGCAGCGGCCCGCCTCGATGCTCGCTCGCGCGCCGCTGGGCGGCGGAGGGATCGAAATCGGGCTCGGAGGCCATCGGAACACAAGCTAACGACCGCCGCGGGCCCCCAAGCAATTCCCGCGACGTGCTCCGCTTCGCGTCCGCCGTCGCGGGGTTCTACAGATCCAAGCGCCTAGCATGGGCCGGTGCCCGCTCCAAGCGATAGCCCCGAAGGGGTACTCGCCGCCGACTGGCTGGGGTCGTGCCGGCGGATGGTCGAGGCCCAGCGCGTGATTTTCGCCGCCGCCCCGGGGATCGGCGAGCGAACCGTGTACGAGGGGGTCGGAGTGGGCGGCGATCACGCGCTGGCGATCGATCGCCGCTGCGAGGACATCGTGTTCGCCGAGCTCGAGAGCCTGAACGGCGCCGGGCACGAGTTCAGGGCGATCTCCGAGGAGCGCGGCGAGGTTTCGTTCGGCTCCGACTCGGGCGCCCGGGTCGTGATCGACCCGATCGACGGCTCGCTGAACGCGCGCCGCACGATCCCGGCCCACTGCCTCAGCGTGGCGGTCGCCTCCGGGGACTCGATGGCCGACGTGGAGTTCGCCTACGTGTACGACTTCGGCGCCTCGGAGGAGTTCGTCGCCTCGAGGGGCGAGGGCGCACGGGTCAACGGCCACCCGCTGAGCGCCCAGGGACCGGGCCACGGGATCGAGGTCGTGGGGCTCGAGTCGGCCGACCCCGGCTGGCTGCTGCCGGCGATCGAGGTCCTGCGCGGGAAGGCGTTTCGCGTCCGCTCCGTGGGCGCGATCGCACTCTCGCTCTCCTACGTGGCCGCCGGGCGGTTCGACGGCATGTTCACCGCCCGCGCCTGCCGCTCGGTCGATGCCGCCGGCGCCCAGCTGATTGCCCGCGAGGCCGGCGCCGTGGTCGAGTTCGAGGACCTCGTGCTCGGCGAGGCTTCGCTGAGCCTCGACGCCCGCTACCGCGTCGCGGCGGGGCTCGACAACGAGGCGCTCGAGCTCATGCTCGCGGCCCAGGCGCCGGCGGGGTGAGCGACGCGGCGCGCGACGGGCGGGCCCTGGTCGACTGGGGCCTCGCGGAGCGGGTCGCGCTGACGATCGCTCGTCCGGGCGTGCAGGCGCGCCCGGTGCGCGCGCGGGAGCTCGGCCCCGTCGCCGACCGGGCGGTCGCGGAGGTCCTCGCCTACACCGGGCTCGACCCCGCCGGCGAGCTTCCCGCGGCCGAGGCGATCGACCGCGCGGAGTGGGTGCGGGCGAACATCGCGACCTTCCGCGGGATGAGCGCCGACCTCGACCATCGCCTCGCCGAGTCGATCCGGACCCCCGAGCCGGTGCGCGGGCTCGTGCGCGGGCTCGTGGGGACGGTCGGCGGGGCGCAGGTCGGCCTCGCGCTGGGGTACGTGGGGCGGAAGGTGCTGGGCCAGTACGACGTCGCGCTGCTCGGGCCCGCGCGCCCGCCCCGGCTGCTGTTCGTCGGGCCCAACCTCGTCCAGGCGCACGGGAGGCTGGGGGGTGATCGCGAGCTGTTCCTGCACTGGATCGCGCTTCACGAGACCACGCACGCGGTCCAGTTCTCGGCGGTGCCGTGGCTGCGCGGCCACCTCGGCGGGCTCGTCGAGGAGCTGCTCGACGGCGCGACACTCGGGGCGGATCTCTCGGAGCTGCGCCGGACCCTGCGCCGGGTGCTGGAGCGGCCCGATCCCCGCCGGCTCGCCGA
The DNA here is from genome assembly GCA_050697195.1 of Solirubrobacterales bacterium. GTDB lineage: Bacteria > Actinomycetota > Thermoleophilia > Solirubrobacterales > 70-9 > DASPWW01. The sequence goes on along the minus strand of JBOGZL010000163.1, from coordinate 12,498 downwards.
CGAGATCCGCGAGGGCGGGCTGATCACGCTGCTCAGCGGCCCGCGCCAGGTCGCGATCCTGCGCCGCCTCCAGGCCGCGATGGCGGTGGTCGAGGGGTACTGCGAGCACGTGATGGACGCGATCGGCGCCCAGCTCGACCCCGGCTACGCGCGCCTGCGCGCGGCGGCGGAGATCGAGCGCGACCGCCGCGGCCTGCTCGACACGTTCGTCGCCGGCCTGCTCGGGCTCGACGTGAAGCTGCGCCAGTACAGGCTCGGGAAGCGGTTCGCGGACGCGGTGGCCGAGCGCTCCGGGATCGCGGGCCTGAACGAGGTCTGGCGCGCGCCGGACGCGCTTCCCGGGCTCGAGGAGCTCGAGACCCCGGAGCGATGGCTGGCCCGCGCGCACGTCGCCTGAGCGGGCGCGCCGACCGTGTAACCCCGCGGGACCGCAGGGGTACAAACATGCGTTCGGTGCTACTCTGCCGAACTTCCTTAGAGCTAAGTACCTTCGCTCAGGGGAAGACCCCCCAAAGTCCCTGCCACCAGGAGGTTGTTCAAAGAGATGGCTACCAACGCCAAGACCACCAACGGCCAGAGCACCCGGAGCACGGCCCCGAGCACCCCGTCCCAGAGCCGCGGCTTCGAGTCGGCCGTCGACGTTCCCGTCGGCACCGCGCTCACGGTCAAGGACCGCGTAGACGAGCTCATGCGGCCGTGGCGGAGCATCGACTCCGCGACCACCGAGGTGAAGAGCCTGCGCAAGCGCTTCGACCGCGAGCTCTCGAAGGTCGAGCGCCGGGGCGGCACCGCCCGCCGCAAGCTCACCCGGCGCGCGAACCGGACGCGGAACCGCGTCGAGCGCGATGTCAGCCAGCGCCGGCGTCGCGCGGAGGACCGCGTCCGCGAGGCGCGGGCGCGGGTCACCGAGCGCGTTTCGCTCTAGACGGCTTAGCCCGGGCCGCCGTGAGAGGTGGCGCGCCCGGAGAAGCCTGTCGCGCCGCATCGCGGCGGACAGGAGCAGCAACCTCTCCTCCCCGATTGGCGGGCCTCAGGGCCCGTCGATCACTTTTGGGACAATTAGGTGAATGCCTAGCACCGAGCAGATAACCGAGCGCCTGCGCGAGGTGATCGATCCCGAGCTTCGTCGCTCGATTGTCGACCTGGGGATGGTTCGCTCGATCGACATCAAGGACGACGGGCGCGTCGAGGTCGTGGTCTCGCTGACCACTCCGGGTTGCCCGATCCGCAACCACTTCCAGCAGGCGGTGGCGCAGCGCGTCTCCGAGCTCGACGGGGTGAGCTCGGTGGGGGTCGGGTTCGACGTCCTCAGCGACGAGGAGAAGGCCGGGCTTCAGCAGACGCTCGGTCGCAAGCGCCTCCCCGAAGGAGCCCTGGCGCAGGTCAAGAACGTGGTCTGCGTCGCCTCGGGCAAGGGCGGGGTGGGGAAGTCGACGATGACCGCCAACCTCTCCGCCGCGCTTCAGGCGGAGGGTCAGTCCGCGGGCGCGCTCGACTGCGACGTGTACGGCTACTCGATCCCGCGCATGCTGGGCGTCAACCGCAAGCCCGAGGTCTCACCGCAGCGAAAGATCCTCCCGCTCCAGGCCCCGTCCGGCGTGCGCGTGATGTCGATCGGCTTCTTCGTCGAGGAGAACGCCGCGGTCGTGTGGCGCGGGCCGATGCTCCACAAGGCGATCCAGCAGTTCCTCGAGGACGTCGACTGGGGCGAGCTCGACTATCTGCTGCTCGACCTCCCGCCCGGGACCGGGGACGTTTCGATGACGCTCGCCCAGCTCCTGCCGCAGGCGAAGATCCTGATCGTCACCACGCCCCAGCCCGCCGCCCAGTCGGTCGCCCGCAGAGCGGCCGAGATGGCGGCGAAGGTAGACCTCGAGGTGCTCGGGGTGGTCGAGAACATGTCCGGCTTCACGACCCCCGACGGCGAACGGCTCACGATCTTCGGCGAGGGCGGCGGGCAGTTGCTCGCCGACGAGCTCGACGTGCCGCTGCTAGGGAAGGTCCCGCTCGAGCAGGAGCTTCGCGAGCACGCGGACGCGGGGGCCCCGCTGGTGATCGACGAGCCCGATGCCCCCGCCTCGCAGGCGATCCGCGACGCCGCCCGCGGAATCGTGGCAACGACGCCGCAGGAGCTCCCGGTGATGCAGGCGCCTCCCCCCGCCGCGGCGGCCCCCGCCCCGGTGGGCGGCACGGAGCTCCCGGTCGTCCAGGCGGGCGGCGGCTAGGCGCTCTTGTAGTAGTCCGCGTTGATCTGCGTGTACTTCGCCCACTCGTCGGGGAGCTGGTCCTCGGCGAAGCACGCGTCGACGGGGCACGCCTCGACGCACGCGTCGCAGTCGATGCACTCGTCGGGGTCGATGTAGAGCTGCTCCTGGGCCTCGTAGTCGGGCTCGTCGGGAGTCGGATGGATGCAGTCGACCGGGCACACCTCGACACACGAGTTGTCCTTCTCGCCGATGCAGGGCTCTGCGATGACGTAGGTCATGACGTGGGGCCTCCGTCCGGCTTAGGGTGGGTGCGACTGATCCGCCCTCCGGGCTCGGTCGAGCGGAGCGCAAATTGTAGGCGAACCGATTCACCCGCACCGCGGTGCCGGGCGGCCCCAGATGCGCGGATACAGTCCACGGGTGATCGCGATCACCGGAGCGACGGGCACCGTCGGCAGGGCGCTGCTCTCGATCCTGCTCGAGGCGGGCGAGCCTGTGCGGGCACTCGTCCGCGATCCGCGCCGGCTCGGCCCCCACAGGGTCCGGGTCCAGCTCGCGTTCAGCGACCTCGGCGACCCCCACGCCCTGCGCCACGCGCTGCGCGGCGCGGAGACGGTGATCCACCTCGCCGCCACGATCCGCGACCAGCCGCCGCGCCGAGTCGAGGAAGTCAATGGGCTCGGCACGCTGCGTCTGCTGCGCGCCGCCGAGCGCGCGGGCGTGGAGCGGTTCGTCTTCTTCTCGGCGATCGGCGCGACCCGGTTCCAGCGCACGCGCTTCTTTCGCTCCAAGGCGCTCGCGGAGGAGGGCGTACGGGGCTCGCCGCTCCGTACGACTATCTTCGCCCCCTCGATCGTGTACGACCGCGACGACCCGTGGGTGACGATCATGCGCCGCCTCGCCCTCCTTCCGGTGCTCCCGATCTCGGGCTCCGGGCGCGCGCTTTACCAGCCGATCTGGGCGCGGGACGTCGCGCGGTGCGTGCACGCTTCGCTGCGCGACGTCGAGGCCGTCGCGCGCTACGAGCTGGCCGGCCCCGAGGTGCTGAGCTACGGCCAGATGACGCGCCTGATCGCCGCCGCCGCCGGGCGCACGCGCCCGCTCGTGCACGTCCCGCTCCCGCTCGTGCGCTCGGGGCTGATCTGGCTTCGCCGCGTATTCGGCGAGACGGCCTTCGCGACCTGGGAGGAGGCCGAGCTGATGGAGATCCCCATGGTCACCCCACGCGGGACCGAGGACGCACGCGCGCTCGGCGTTGAGCCCCGCCGGATGGGCGAGGTGCTGTAGCAGGCCGGGCTTCGCCTACGAGCGGGGACGCCCGGGGTTCTCGAGCGGCGCGGCGAAACCACCGTCCCCCTTCACGCCGGGCTCCGACGGGTGGGGATCGAGTAGCGGATCGTCCGGGTTCCCCTCCATCGCGGGGTTCTCGAGCGGTCCGACAACGGAGAACTCGCCGGTGTCTTCCTCCGCCGACGCGCTCACTGTGTCGCCTGTGCCGTGTGCCATCGCGATTCCATCTCACCATGAGCGTTCCCGAGACGCCGGATCCAAAACCCCGGAACGCTGAGGGGAGGGCCGGCGGCTCTCACTCCTGCCCTCGTCGGCCCGAAGCCGACCCACGCAGGAATTCGCGCTCGGCCTCGGTCGGCGCCAGCTCGGCCGCTCGCTCATAGGCGATCGCCGCCTCCTTCTCCCGCCCCAGCCTCCGGAGCAGATCTGCCCGGGTGGCGTGGAAGGGGTAGTAACCCTCGAGCTCCAGCTCGTCGACGGCCGCGAGCGCGCTCGGCGGCCCCTCGACCTCGGCAACGGCGACTGCCCGATTGAGTGCGATGACCGGCGTCGGCGCGAGGGCCAGCAGCTGGTCGTAGATCCCCAGGATCCGTGACCAGTCGGTCTCCTCGGCGGTGGCTGCCTCGGCGTGCACCGCTCCGATCGCCGCTTGGAGCTGGTAGGGCCCGGGCTGGTTCCGGATCCGGCAGCGCTCGATGATCGCTCGACCCTCGGCTATCAGCGTTTCGTTCCACTGGCTTCGGTCCTGGTCGGCCAGTAGCACCAGGGAACCATCGGAGGCGAGGCGCGAGGGGCGTCGCGATTCGGCCAACAACAGCAACGCGAGCAACCCGGAGACCTCGGGCTCATCCGGCATCAATGCAACCAACACTCGAGCCAACCGGATGCCCTCCGCACAGAGGTCCGAGTTCCCCGCCGCGCCCATCCCGGCGTTGTAGATGAGATAGACGACCGCGAGGGCTGGACGGAGGCGGTCCGGGAGCTCGTGGTCGTCGGGAACGCGGTAGGGGATCCGAGCCAACCGGATCTTGCGCTTGGCCCTGACCAGGCGCTGGGCCATCGTCGCCTCCGCGACCAGGAAGGATCTCGCCACCTCGCCGGTCGAGAGCCCCCCGAGCAATCGCAGGGTCAAAGCCACCTGGGCTTCCTGGGAGAGCGCCGGGTGGCAACACATGAAGATCAGGCGGAGGCGCTCGTCCTCGACCGTGACCGGCTCCACGGCGGGATCGGGGTCTTCCTCGGGGGAGAGCATCGCGGCCTCCTTCAGCAGATCGCGGCCGCGGGACTCACGCCGCAGGCGATCGATTGCGCGGTTGCGCGCGGTGGTGGTGATCCAGCCGCCCGGGTTCGGCGGCAGACCCTCGGCGGGCCATCGTGCGAGTGCCACCTCGAACGCCTCCTGAACCGCGTCCTCGGCAATGTCGACGTCGCCGAAGGCGCGGACGAGGGCGGCGAGCGAGCGGCCGAACTCCTCGCGGAAGATCCGGCCGACTTCGACCTCCTCGAGCTTGGACGCGGAGCCGAGATCCGCCACGGCGTCAGGCGCCGGGCATCTCGAAGAACGGGCGAACCTCGATCGGTCGACCGACGCAGGCCGCGGTCTTCGATGCCCACGACAGTGCTTCGTCGATGTCGTTCGCGTTCACGATGTAGAAGCCACCGAGATGCTCCTTGGCCTCAGCGAAGGGACCATCGGTTGTCAGGGTCTCACCCCGTTCGACCCGGACGACCGTGGCGGTGTCGACATCGGCCAGGCGCCCGGAGTAGACCAGCGCATTGGCCGCGTTCATATCCTGCTCGAGCTCGCCGACCTTGCGCATGAGCTCCTGCATCTGCTCGTCGGTCATCGGTTCTGCGGCCTCACCCTCGACGGTGTGGACGGAGAGTAGGTACTGAGCCATGGTGTTCCTCCTTCGTAGGTGCGGGCATCTCCCCGCTTCACCTCCACTACGAATGGCGCGGGTGGAATTCGACGGATGTAAACGACGAAGGGCCCGGCCGGAGCCGGGCCCCTCAAGGGCACTTCCTTCGGAAGCCGCCGACGGCGGCTCACGAGATGAAGCACTCGACTACATCATCCCGCCCATGTCGGGCATGCCACCGCCGCCGGGCATCGCCGCCGGCTCCTTCTCGGGCGGCTCCGCCACAATCGCCTCGGTCGTGAGGATGTTCTTCGCGATCGAGGCGGCGTTCTGGAGCGCCGAGCGGGTGACCATCGTCGGGTCGATCACCCCGTCCGCGACCAGGTCGCCGTACTCGCCGCTCTCCGCGTTGAGGCCCTCGCCGGGCTTCATCCCGCGGATCTTCTCGACGGCCACCGAGCCCTCGAAGCCCGAGTTGCCGGCGATCTGGCGCACCGGTTCCTCGAGCGCCCGGCGCACGATCTCCGCGCCGGTCGCCTCGTCGGGCTCGAGGCCCTTCGGGTCGATCGCGTCCTGGGCGTTGAGCAGCGCCACGCCGCCGCCCGGCACGATGCCCTCCTCGAGCGCCGCCCGGGTGGCCTGGAGCGCGTCCTCGACCCGGTGCTTCTTCTCCTTCAGCTCCGTCTCGGTAGCCGCGCCGACCTTGACGACGGCAACGCCGCCGGCCAGCTTGGCGAGCCGCTCCTGGAGCTTCTCGCGATCGAAGTCGGAGTCGGTGGTCTCGATCTCCTGGCGGATCTGGTTGATCCGGCCCTCGATCTCCTTCTTCTCGCCGCCGCCGTCGATGATCGTCGTGTCGTCCTTGGTGACGACGACGCGGCGGGCCTTCCCGAGCTGCGAGAGCTGCGTGTTCTCGAGCTTCAGGCCCATCTCCTCGGTGATCACCTCGCCGCCGGTGAGGGTGGCGATGTCCTCGAGCATCCGCTTCCGGCGATCGCCGAACCCGGGCGCCTTCACCGCGACGCCGGTGAAGGTGCCGCGGAGCTTGTTCACGACGAGCGTGGCGAGGCTCTCGCCCTCCACGTCCTCGGCGACGATGACGAGCGGCTTGCCGCCCTGCATCACCTGCTCCAGCACGGGCAGCATGTCGCGCACGGAGCCGATCTTCTGGTTCACGATCAACACGTAGGGCTCCTCGAGCACCGCCTCCATGCGGTCCTGGTCGGTGATCATGTACGGGGAGATGTAGCCCTTGTCGAACTGCATTCCCTCGGTGAACTCGAGCTCCATGCCGAAGGTCTGGCCCTCCTCGACGTTCACGACGCCGTCCTTGCCGACCTTCTCGATCGCGTCCGCGATCACGTTGCCGATCTCGTCATCGGCGGCCGAGATCGCGGCCACGCGGGCGATCTGGTCCTTGCCCGCGATCTCCTTCGACTGCTTGTCGCGCAGGTTGCTGACCACCTGGTCGACGGCGGCCTCGATCCCGCGGCGCAGCCCGAGCGGGTTGGCGCCGGCGGCGACGTTCCTGAGGCCGCTGCGGACCATGATCTGGGCGAGCAGCGTCGCCGTGGTCGTGCCGTCGCCGGCGACGTCGTTCGTCGCGGTCGCGACCTCGCGCACGAGCTGCGCGCCCTGGTTCTCGAACACGTCCTCGACCTCGATCTCGCGGGCGATCGTGACGCCGTCGTTCGTGATCGTGGGCGCGCCGAACTTCTTGTCGAGGACGACGTAGCGGCCCTTGGGCCCGAGCGTCACCTTGACCGCGTCGGCGACGGAGTCAACCCCCGTCTGGAGCGCCGCCCGCGCCTCCTCGTTGTACTTCAGCTCCTTGTGAGCCATGTGTGTTCGTGCCTCCTGTCTTCTCTAGTCCTGTGAGTTAGCGCGGTCTACTCGACCTTTGCCAGGACGTCGGACTCGCGCAGGACGAGGAGCTCCTCCCCGTCTACGGTGATCTCGGTACCGCCGTACTTGCTGTAGAGGATCTCGTCGCCCTCGCCGACGTCGAGGGGGATTCGCTTCTCCCCCTCCTCGTCCCATCTGCCCTCGCCCGCGGCGACGACCTTGCCCTTCTGGGGCTTCTCCTTCGCCGTGTCGGGGAGGACGATGCCGCTGGCTGTCGTCTCCTCCTCCTCTGTTGCCTGGACGATCACCCGATCGCCAAGGGGCTTCAGCTTCATCCAAATACCTCCGTTAAGAGTCAGTGCCCTCCGCGTCCTCGGCTTCGCCTCCGTCGCGGCGGGGTGGGTGCAGGGATCTACTGGGTGGTGCTTCCGGAACTGATCTTCGGCTTGGCACTCTACCCATGAGAGTGCCAAGCGCGTTCTGAAGTGTAGTCGGGTGCGGCCGCGTGTCAAGGGGGAATCTGCGCGCTCCGTGCTCAGATCCCGCCGCCGGCTACCCGCCCGGCGGTCGCCGCGCCGAGGCGCCGCCCACCGCGAGCAGCGGCGCGTCCAGGAGCCGCGCGAGGCCCTCGGCGCCGTTGTGCATCACGTAGTCGTGGTTCCAGGCGAAGATCGGGCGCGCGATCGGCGCGAGGAGGTTCATCCACGCCCTCATCGTGCGCACGTTCCATTCGTAGAGCACCGCGGTCGCCCCGTCGCCCTCGAACAGCCGCCAGCGACCGACGCCCGCGAGCTCGCCCGACGCCTCACCCTCGAGCGCGTGCGGACGCTCGATCCGGGTCGTGCGCATGTCGAACACGAGCTCGTAGGGGAGCCGGCTCTTCCACGTGTAGCGCGCGCGCTGGCCGGTCCCGTTCTCGCCCCCCGGCTCCAGCTCGACCACCCGCTCGACGCCGCGCCACCACTGCGGCCAGCGCTCGGAGTCGTAGATCGCGTCCCAGATCGGCTCGATCGGCGCCCCCAGGCACCACGTCGTCAGGAACCGGTACTCGGCCACCACTGAGTCCTACGCCCCGCGCCCGCCCTCGGATTAGTTCCGCGACGGCGTCTCGCCGTTGCCGAAGCCCGGCGAGGCGGGCTCCACGATCTGGGAGAAGCGGATCACGGTCACGGTGTCGCCCTCCTCGATCTGGCGTCCGTAGATCTGCTCGAGGAAGTGAACGGTCTCGTCGAGGCGGCGGAACTCCGGGTTGTCGTGCTCGATGTCGCGCGGCGAGAGATTGCTCACCCGCTTGACCTCGACGTCGTCGACAACCGCCGAGAAGATCTTCTGGCGCGGGCCGTGGCGGTACCCGACCGTCACCCAGACCATCTGCCCGCGGGTGTACTTGTTCGACTTGTCGCCGAGCCGGATCGTCGCCGTCTTGCGCCCGCGCTTGAGCTGGTCGATGAAGACCGGCGAGTAGAAGTTGAGCACGAAGATTCCGCTGCTCATGCGCGTACGAGCCTAACCGGATTCGGCGAACCCCTCGCGCCCGATCAGCGGAACGAACCTGCAAGCGCCGAGGTTGTGGCGCTCGAGCCCCTCTCCGGACTCGGGGTCCACCGCCTCGCGGCCGCGGACGAAGACGGTCAGCATGTCGGCGCCGTCGGTGGCGATCGGGATCACGAGCCGGCCGCCGATCGCGAGCTGGTCGATGAGGCTGGGCGGTGCGTTCGGGGCGGTCGCGTGGACCGCGATCCCATCGTAGGGGGCACGATCGGGGTAGCCGCGGGTGCCGTCGCCCACGACCACGGTCACGTTCGCCGCCCCGAGCTCGGCGAGGAGCTCCTCGGCGCCCCTGGCCAGCTCCGCGATCCGCTCGATCGTCACCACCTCGCGCGCCAGGCGCGCGAGGACGCACGCCGAGTAGCCGGACCCGGTGCCGATCTCGAGCAGGCGCTCGTCCCCCTCCAGCGCCAGCGCCTGGCAGATCGCGGCGACGATCCACGGCTGGGAGATCGTCTGGCCGCGCCCGATCGGGAGCGCCGAGTCGTTGTACGCGCGGCGGCGCTCGGGCTCCGGGACGAAGCGCTCGCGAGGGACCTCCGCCATCGCCTCGAGGACCCGCTCGTCGCCGATCCCGCGGCGGCGGAGCTGGCGCTTGACCATCGCCGCCCTCTCGCCGGCGAAGTCCCTCATCAGAAGATGTACGCCCGCAGGCGGCGCGGCTCGAGCACGGTCACGCGACCGCGCCCCACCTGCACCACGTTCGCCCGCTCGAGCGTGGCGAGGAAGCGGCTCACGCTCTCGCGCGATGTCCCGGCGAGCTGGGCGAGATCGGCCTGCGTCATCCGGATCGTCACCCCGTCGCGGGTCTCCATCGGCGCCTCCTCGGCGATCAGCTGCGAGAGCACCCCCGCGACGCGGCTCGGGACGGTCTGGAAGGACTGCCGCGCGATCCGCTCGTTCGCCTCTCGCAGACGCCGGGTGAGGGCGACGACCAGCTTCACGGTGATCTCCGAGCTCGACTGGAGCATCCGTCGCACGTCGGCCGCCGGGAGGGCGAGGAGCTCGCATTCGGTGAGCGCCTCGACGCTCGCCGACCGAGCCTCCCCGTCGAGCATCGCGAGCTCGCCGAAGATGTCCCCCGATCCAAGCGTGGCGAGGGCGATCGCGCGGCCGTCCGGGTGCTCCCGGGTCACCCTCAGGTCGCCGCGGCGGACGATGTAGCAGGCGTCGCTCTGGTCCCCTTCGTGGAACACGCGCACCCCCTTCGGGTAGGAGCGCGCCACCGCGACGCGCGAGATGCTCTCGAGCTCCTCGCGCGAGAGCTCGCTGAACAGCGGCACCCGCTGAAGCAGCGCGACGTTGGACTCCCGGTCCTCCTCCACGCCCCGATTATCCCGCCCGAGGCGCCTCGCGCACTACTTGATCGGCGCGGTGATCATCACCGGGTTGCCGTCCGGGTCCTCGATGTAGGCGAGGCGCTCCTCCCAGGGCTGGTCGGCGGGCTCGACGAGCACGGGGACGCCGGCGTCGCGGAGCTCCGCGAGCGCGGCGTCGACGTCGTCGGTGTACACGCAGAGCTCGAACCGGTGGCCGGACACCGGGCGCAGCGGCTTTCCGTGCAGCGGGTCCCCGGCGCGGCCGATCGCCACCTCCGACCCGTCGAGCTCCAGCGCCACGAACTCCGGCTCGCCCTCGTCGGGAAAGCGAAGCGTCTCCGAGAAACCCAGCCGATCGCGGTAGAAGGCGAGCGCCCGCGGGACGTCGTCGCTGTACAGGATCGGAAAGAACGGCGAGCGGAACGAAGCGGTCATCAGAAACCCATCTCCGCGATCCGGTACTCCCCCTGCGGGAGGGCCGTTAACCGCACACTCGCCGAGCCGCGAACGACGAATGTGCGATTGGGGTCGTATAGCGACCTTAAATGCACGCTCGCGGCCAAGCTTGCGTCGAGTGTGCGGTTGTGGACACCGAACCGCGGCGATCGCAGCTTCGCCGGTACCACTCGCCTACCCGTCAGCGGCTGGGCCCAGCCCGAGGTCGACAACGCCGAGGATGGGATCGGCAAGGCCGGCATCACGGCTTCAACCGCCTCCCGGTGGTGAACAGGTACTGGGACCAGGCGACGATCGCCGCGGCGATCGCAGCGGTGACCGCAAACGAGAGCCACACGCTCACGTCGGTCGAGCCGAGAAAGCCGTAGCGGAGCGCGTTGACGACGTAGAAGAGCGGGTTGAGGTGCGAGAGCTCCTCCCATGGCGACGGCAGGATCTCGATCGAGTAGAACACCCCACCGACGAACGTGAGCGGCAGGATCACGATGTTGTTGATGAACGTGTGGTGGTCGAAGGTCTCGGCGTAGATCCCCACGACTATGCCGAGCGCGCCGAACAGCGCGACGAGCATGAGGACCGCCGCGGCGAGCGCCAGCGGACGCTCCACCGGGGCGCCGGTGAGCGGGATCGCGAGCGCGCCGAGCGCGATCCCGATCAGCACCGCGCGAAACGCGCCGCCGATCGTCAGCCCGAGGTTCATCTGCCACGGGCGCATCGGCGCCGCGAGCACGTCGTCGAGATAGCGGTCGCTGCGCGCCTGGAAGATCGAGCTCGAGTTGTTCGAGTACGCGGCCTGGGCCATCGCCATCGCGATCAGGCCCGGGACGATGAACACGTCGTACTCGAATCCCGACACCTCGCGGATCCGGGTCCCGAGCGAGAGCCCGAACACGAGGATGAAGAGGATCGAGGAGACGACCGGCGCCAGCATCGTCTGCGTCCACAGCTTCGACACCCGCAGGCACTCGCGGGCGGCGAGCCACGCGAGCCCGCGCCACGGCTCCGGCCTGACGGCGTCGAGGTCGGCGATCGAGGGCTCGCTCGCGCTCACGCCAGCGCCTCCTCACGTGGCTCGTGCACCGCCTTGAGATACACGTCCTCCAGCGTCCTCGCGCCGAACTGCTCCTTGAGCCCGTCGGGAGTGCTGCGGGCGACGATCCCGCCGCCGGCGATCAGGGCGATGTCCTCGCACAGCGCCTCCGCCTCCTCGAGGTAGTGCGTGGTGAGGAGGATCGTCGTCCCGCGGCTGTGGAGCATGCGGATGTAGCGCCACAGCTCGCGGCGGAGCTCGACGTCCACTCCCGCGGTCGGCTCGTCGAGGATCACCAGCCGCGGCTCGTGAAGCAGCGCCCGCGCCAGCAGCAGGCGGCGGCGCATCCCGCCGGACAGCTTCGGCGCCCTCACGTCGGCCTTCGTGCGAAGGTCGAAGACGTCGATCATCTCCTCGGCGCGCTCTGCCGAGCGCGCCCTCGTGATCCCGTAGTAGCCGCCGTGGTAGAGCAGCGCCTCGCGCACGCTGAGGAAGCGATCGAGGTTCGGATCCTGCTCCGCGAGCCCGACCATGCGCCGCGCATCGAGGCTCGACGCGGGACTACCGAACACGTCGATCTCGCCGCCCGTGACCCGGATCAGGTTGCAGACGGCGTTGATCAGCGTCGTCTTGCCGGCCCCGTTCGGGCCGAGGAGGCCGAAGAACTCGCCCGCCGGGACCTCGAGGTCGAGGCCGTCCAGCGCGAGGGTGCCGTCGTCGTAGCGCTTAGTGAGACCTTTGATCGACAGGGCGTTGGGTTCGGGGGGCATCCTCAGAGGGTACGAGGACGCCCCCGTCCGCAGGCTCGCGTTCCTCGAGCGCGTCGGACACCCAGCGTTCGATCTGGGTGCCGAGGCGGGCGAGATCCTCGATTCTCACGCGCTGGCGGGTGCGGAGATTCTCGACCGTCGAGACCCCGCCAGGATGGACCTGGACGATGA
>JBOGZL010000162.1:0-37112 GCA_050697195.1 Solirubrobacterales bacterium | reverse complement strand
GCGCTGACGCGCGAGCTGCGCCGCGCCGCCGGCCGCGGCACCCAAGCGGGAGCGGTGGCGAGCGTCGACGTGGCGCTCGCCGGCGCGGGGAAGCCCGCGGAGGCGCTCGCGGTCGACCTCGAATCGGCCGCGCTGCTCACGCTCGGCGATCGGCCGGGGCTCGAGGTGGGGTCGATCCTCGTCGTCGGCGACGACGAGGACGCGATGATCCGCGCCGGTCGGATCGCGGCCGCCGCGCTTTGCCTGGATGACTAGGGGCGCTCGACGCGGCCGGGAACCGGCGCCCGCTGCGGGGCGGCCGCGCCCCTGCGCAGCGCGCCGAGCTCGGCGGAGAGGTCGTCGAGGCGGTCCTCGACCTCCTCGAGGCGGTCCGAGAGGCTTCGAAGCCTGCGCTCGAACCGCTCCAGGTCGGAGCTCGAGGGGATGTTGAGCGCGGTCATCGCGGAGCGCTGTGCCTGGATCGCGCGCTCCCCGGCGCCCAGCGCCGCGACGAAGGCCTGGTTGAACAGCGGGTTGTCGAGCAGGTTCTGGGCCAGCTCTCCGAACGCGTCCTCGCCGGCGCTCGACAGCCTATCCCTGAGGCCGTGGTCCCCGGATCGCTCTTCGCTCACCTCGACATCTCCTCTTTAGAAAGCCCCTGTATTCACCCTAACAAGGGATGCGGGACCGACGCGAGGTTTTCGTCCGTCGTCCTCGGGTAGGTTGTCCGCTGCCAGGGCGCGGTTCCACGTTGCAAAGGAATATTCGAACAAGTAGCGTGTTCGTGCCTACGGGCCCAGGGTTCGCACGCTCAGGGAGGCGGCGTACAGCGCGGCTCGTCGTCGGGGATAGAGGATGAGACAGAGGCTGCTTCTAATCGTTGCGCTGGCGGTTCTGGCTTCGGTCAGCGTCGCAGGCGCGGTGAGCGCGGCCCCCAACATCGTCGGCAGCGGCCAGGACGGCGTCGACATCAACCTCCACGGCGGCTCGAACCTGCCCGACGTGAAGGTGCTGCCGGCGTGCGCGAACCTCAAGGACGACGACGGCGACGGCGCCGTCGATCTCCAGGACCCGGGATGCAGCTCCCCCACCGACGGCGACGAGTACAACGCGCCGGCCGGCGGCGGCACGCCGACGAACCCGACCACCCCGACCCCGACCACTCCCAACACCCCGACCCCAACCACCCCGACGGTCCCCGACGGCAGCGAGAGCCAGGGCGGCGGGGGCGGCAACGGAGGCGGCGGCGGCAAGGGCGACAACGGCAGCGGCGGCACCAAGGGACCGAAGAAGGGGAAAAAGAAGGGCAAGGGCAAGGGCAAGGGCAAGGGCAACGGTCACGACCACGGCGGCGGGCTCGAGCCGGCGCCGATCCGCAAGCCCGACGGCACCCCGACGAAGTCGAACCCGAGCCTCAGCGTCGCGGACTTCGGCCCGGCGCCGGTTCAGGGCGTCCCGAACTTCATGATCAACCAGTTCGAGATCCCGCCGTTCATGCTCTCGGTCTACCAGGCGTGCGGGACCCAGTACGGCGTCCCGTGGCCGATCCTCGCCTCGATCCACAAGATCGAGAGCGCGTTCGGGACCAACATGGGACCCTCGACCGCGGGGGCGATCGGCCAGATGCAGTTCCTTCCCTCGTCGTGGGAGGCGTACGGCGTTGACGCGAACCACGACGGGCGCAAGGACCCCTACAACCCGCTCGACGCGGTGTGCGCGGCGGGGCGCTACCTGAAGGCGGCCGGCGCCGAGGAGGATCTACGGACCGCGATCTTCGCCTACAACCACGCCGACTGGTACGTGGACGAGGTGCTGCTCGTCGCGCGCCAGTACGGCAAGCTTCCCGACGGTCTCGTCGGCTCGCTCACCGGGCTCACCGAGGGCGCGCACTTCCCGGTCGCCGCCCGCGCGACCTACGCCGACGACCTCTCCGAGCGCGAGATCCTCAAGCACGCCAAGCCGTCCGAGCGCGAACAGCTCGGCGGCGTCACCGCGGAGACGATCTCGTCCTCCCCGACCCGGCGCGGGATCAACGTCTTCTCGCGCGAGGGCGCCCCGGTCGTCGCCGTGAACGACGGGGTGATCGAGGACGTCGGGCGCTCCCGCGAGCTGGGCCGCTACATCGTGCTGCGGGATGGGTACGGCAACACGTTCACCTACGCGCAGCTCGGCCGCGTGTCCGAGGTCTATCCGGTGCCCAAGCAGGACAAGCTGACCGCGGACGACTTCAAGCTCGAGGGGCCCGACGACGAGAAGCCGAAGGCGCCCGCGAGCGCGAAGGGAACCGCGTCCAAGGACGCCCCCTCCGGAGGCGAGAAGAGCGGCGGCCCGACCAACAGCGAGGACCTCAGGCCGCGGCTGTACGCGTATCCGGAGCGGCCCGAGAACGTCGACCGGGCCGACCTCACCGGTCAGCTGGACTCGCTGTTCGCGGATCGCTTCCCCGGCTACGAGACGGTGAAGGCGTACTTCGGCGGGGTGCTGAAGTTCGACCGCCGCAAGATGGAGATGCAGCCGCTGGAGAAGGGCTCGAAGGTGGTCGCCGGCACGGTCCTGGGGAGGATCGGGAAGACCGGCGAGCTCGCCCCCCACGTCAACTTCGCGATCAAGCCGGCGGGCAAGGGGGCGCGCAAGATCGACCCGAAGCCGATCCTCGACGGATGGAAGCTGCTCGAGTCGACGGCGATCTACCGCGCCGAGGGCAAGAGTCCGTTCAACGAGGCCGACGTGAGCCAGGTGCTCCTTATGTCGAAGCCGGCGCTCGAGCGCCACGTGCTCGACAACCCGCGGATCGAGATCTACTCGTGCGGCCGCGACGACATCCAGACCCACCAGATCGACGCCCGCGTCCTGCGAACGCTCTCGGTGCTCGCGGCGAAGGGCTTCCGGCTCGGGATCAGCTCGTTGAAGTGCGGACACAGCTATTACACCGCGAGCGGAGGCGTCAGCCACCACTCGTCGGGCAACGCGGTCGACATCCCGACCGTCAACGGGGTCCCGATCCTCGGTCACCAGGGCCCAGGCTCGATCACCGAGCAGGTGCTCAAGGAGCTGCTCGCGATGCAGGAGCCCAACCAGTGCGACCAGCTGATCTCGCTGATGGACATGGGCGGGCCGACGCTCGCGATGTCCGATCACGCCGACCACATCCATTGCGGGTTCACCCCCCAGTACGGCAAGGGCGAGCTCGGCAAGCAGGTCGAGACGATCCTGAAGCCTGACCAGTGGAACCAGCTGCTCGACAGGATCGGGAAGCTCGACGAGCCGAAGGTCCCGCGCAAGCCCTCGCGCTACGCGCTCCCGGCGGGCAAGCGCAAGGGCAAGGGCGGCGCGAGCGCCGCCCACAAGGGCGAGTAGCCGCGGGCCTCCTACCGTTCGCGCAGCTCGACTACGCCGGCGGACTCGGGCTGGCCGACGGCCGCTATCTCGCGCGGAGCGGCGGCGACCCGAGCGAGGTCCTGATCTGCTCGACGCTCGGCGCCCCGATGCGCCGGCGGGGCAGGCGCCGGACCCGGCTCGCCGCCGCCGACGCGACCGACGACGAGACGGGGCTCGTGCTCACGCGGTTGACGGTCGTCACGCCCGAGGAGCTCGGCGACGCCGACGAGGCGGCGCGGTGGCTCGACGGGCTTGCCGCCGAGGCCGACTCGGCGGAGGCGTTCGTCGCGGAGGCGGTGCGGCTGATCAACCGCGCGCTCCGAGCCCACGCGACCGCCGCCCAGGACCCGTACGTGAACGAGGTGTCGGCGGTGGCGGCGGTTGCGACCCGGGTCGGATACGGCAACGGCGACCAGGTCGCCGACGGCCACTGGACCGACGCCCGAGAGCTCGAGCGCGGCGAGCCACGCCGGCGCCGCGCCGACAGCCTCCAGCCCCAGGAGCGGGTCGCGGCGGTGCTCGGCGAGCGCGACGAGATCGCCACCTGCGAGCCGCTCCTGCTCCGCGCCCGGCTCGACCTCGACCAGTGCCGGGCCCGCGAGGCCGCGCTCCAGCTCGACGCCGGCCTCCGGGCGCTGCTCGCCGAGCCGACCGAGGGCCAGGGGCCACGACAGCGGGAGGACCTCGAGACGCTTCGAGCGCGGCGCGAGGAGATCGCCGCGGCGGCGCGCGAGGCGATCTCGGCCGAACCCTCGGCCGATGTCGTGGCGAGGCTCGAGAGCACGCTCAAGTTATGCGAGCGGGCGCTGCGCCGCCGCCGCCTGGGCCCCACTCTCTAGCTCTGTCTGAGGGTTAGACAGCGCCAGCCGAGCTCGCGGCGGCGAGTTCGCCCGGTTTGGCGAGGCGAATGCGCTCGGGACCCTCGGGGTCGGGTCGCGGAGTGGGTTGGCCGGTCACATAGGGATCAAGCCCGGCCGCATAGGCGACGCCACTCCCTACGTCCCCGGGATCAGTGGGCGGTCTATCCGCTCGGGCCTACAGGGCGGCGAGCACGGCGCCGAGCTCGGTGACCACGTCGCCGTCCATCCGCACCGCGGCGGAGTCGTCGTAGGGGGTCGGCCCCTTGGTGACGATCGCGATCCGCCCCCCCGACGCCCGCGTCAGCTCCGGCAGCCCGGCGACGGGGTAGACCTCGAGTGAGGACCCGACGCACAGCAGTAGCTCCGCGCGAGCGGCGAGCTCCTGGGCCTCGGCCATCGCGGCCTCGGGGAGCAGCTCGCCGAACAGAACGACGTCGGGCTTGACGGGGCCGGCGCAATGGGTGCACACGGCGACGCCCTCCCCGTCGAACAACCCCTCGACCTCCTCCAGCCGCCAGCTCGCGTCGCACCCGACGCAGCTCGAGGTGTCGATGCTGCCGTGGACCTCGATCAGGCGCCGGGTTCCAGCCTTGCGGTGGAGGCGATCGACGTTCTGCGTGACCACGGCGTCCACCAGCCCGCGACGCTCCAGCTCGACCAGCGCCTCGTGGGCCGGGTTCGGCCGCTTGTCGCCAAGGGCCGCGAACCGCGGGCGGTAGAAGCTCCAAAAGCGCGCCGGGTCGTCCCGGAACGCCTGGATCGTCGCGACCTCGAGCGGATCGACGTTCTCCCAGATGCCCGTCCCGGGGGAGCGAAAGTCGGGGATCCCCGACGGCACCGAGATCCCCGCCCCGGTCAACACAACCGTGCAGGCGCTTTCCTTCAGCAGGCCTGCGAGTCGAGCGGCGGGGCCGGAATCGCGGTCGAGCTCGGCGGCGGGCGTCCGGATTCCGGCCGAGTGTTTTGCGCGTTCCCGAGGACGCCGCGCAGCGGCGTCCGAGGGGTTGCGAACGAGGCCGGTGTCCGGGCGTCCGCCGCCCGTTACTTCCCTCTCCACTTCGGCCTACGCTTGCCGAGGAACGCCCCGATTCCCTCGCGGGCGTCCTCGGAGCTGAACGCGGTCACGAAGCCGCCCTTCTCGGCATCGATCCCCTCGTCCAGGTCTCCCTTCGCCGACACGTTCTTGATCTGCTTCACCGCGACGGGGGCCTGCTCGGCGAGCTTCCGCGCCCACGACAGCGCGCTGTCGAGCAGCTCGTGGTCGGGAACGACGTCGTTGGCAAGCCCGATCTCGTACGCCTGGGCGGCGGAGATCGCGTCGCCGAGCAGGGTCATCTCCAGCGCCCTCGCCTCTCCGACCAGCCGCGCGAGGCGCTGGGTCCCGCCGAACCCGGGGATGATCCCGAGGTTGATCTCCGGCTGCCCGAAGCTCGCCGACTCGGCGGCGATCCGGAAGTCGCACGCCATCGCGAGCTCGCACCCGCCGCCGAGCGCGAGCGAGTTGACCGCGGCGACCGTGACGACGCTCGACCGCTCCATCCGCCGCATCACGCCGTGGCCGCTGTCGAGCAGCTCCATCCCGGCCTCCGGGTCGGTCATCTTCGTGAACTCCTTGATGTCGGCGCCGGCGCTAAAGACGGGGAAGCTCGAGGACGTGATCACGAGCGAGCGGATGTCGCCCGCGTGCTCGACGTGATCCCAGACCGCGGTCAGATCGCTGATCATCTGGGGCGAGATCGGGTTGGTGGGCGGTCGGTTGAGCCACGCGATCGCGACCTGCCCCCGGGTCTCGAGCAGGACCGTCGCGGGCTGCTCGAACCCGTCGTCCGGGCGCGGGTAGGCGAAGAACCCCTGGCCGGCCTTGCGCCCGAGGCGACCCTGGGCGACGAGCCGCCTGAGGATCAGCGGCGGGGAAAACCCCTCCCCCCACTCGCGCTCCGCGGCCTCGAGCTGCTCGAGGACGACGTCGAGGCCGGCGTCGTCGGCGCGGGTCAGCGGACCGGGCAGGATCCCGGCGCCCATCATCATCCCGAGCTCGACGTCCTTGGCCGTCGAGACGCCCTCGTCGATCACCCGGCATGCCTCGGCGAGGGCCTTGAGGCCGAAGCGCTCGACGATCGTCTGCTGTTCGGTCGCGGCTTCCATCTAGTCCCCGCCGTGGGAGTAGTAGCCCTTGCCCGTCTTCTGGCCCAGGTCACCGGCCTCGACGAGCTCCTTCATCTTCGGGTGGACGTAGAAGCGATCGCCGTAGGACTCCTGGAGGTGCTCGGCGACGTGCAGGACGGTGTCCAGTCCGAGCAGGTCGGTGAGGAAGAAGGGGCCCATCGGCGCCGCCTTCGCGTCGGTGATCTCCTTGTCGATCTCCTCCACCGAGCGCCCGCTCTCGTCCTGGTGGCGCCAGATCTCCGACGCGGCGGCGTTGAGCACCCGGTTGACGACGAACCCCGGCTCCTCGCCGCACCGGACGGGGTTCTTGCGGACCTGCATCGCGAAGTTGGCGGCCGCCTGGGAGGTCTCCTCGGAGGTGAGGGCGCCTTCGACAACCTCGATCAGCCTCATCACGGAGGCGGGGTAGAAGAAGTGGAACCCGACCACCCGGTCGGGCCGGGTCGTCGCTGAGCCGATCTCGGAGATCGAGAGCGACGAGGTGTTCGAGGCGAGGATCGCGTGGCCCGGCGTGAGCCGGTCGAGCTCCTCGAACACGGCCTGCTTGATCTCCATCCTCTCGGGCACCGCCTCGACGACGAAGTCGACGTCCCCGAACCCCTCGTACTCGGTGGTCCCCGTTATCCGGTCCAACGTTCCCTCGAGCCGCTCGTCGGCCTGCTCGCGGGTCAGCTTCTCCTTGTCGACGAGACCGTTGAGCTGACCCTCGGTCACCTCGCGCGCCTTCTCGAGGCCCGTGTCGACGAACTTGCGATCGACGTCCTTGAGCACCACGGGCACCTCCGACGCGGCGATCACCTGGGCGATCTCGCCGCCCATCGTGCCGGCGCCGACGACTGCGGCTTTGAAGACGAACATCGGGGGGGCCTCCGTGCGGGTTACGCGACCGCGGAAAGGCTATAGGACAGCGGGCGGACCGCCCCCCGATGGCGAGCCCCGCTACGAGGCCGCGGCGAGCTCCTCCACCTCGACCCGGAGATGTTCGAGCGAGCGGCGCAAGGAGCGCGTGACCTGGGGGCGGATGAAGAACACGTCGGTGAGCCGGGTGAGGGGGCCGGCGCCGCGCACGCGGTAGGTGAGCTCCTGGCGCACCACAACGCCCTGCTCGGCGCCCGGGGACGCCTCGATCGCGAACGCGGTCTCGAGCTCGCCGTCGCTCCCGGGGTCCGAGAAGGCGACCCGATGGCGCGTCCGCGGCTCGTGCTCGAGCACGCGCTCGGTGACCTCTCCCCGCCCCGCGGGCGTCGAGCGCCACCGCAGACTGCCGCCGCGCTTCGGGTACCCGGACGCCGACTCGACGCGGGCGAACCCGTCGACCCACGCGGGCCAGGTGTCGGGGTCGAAGTACAGCTCCCACGCCTCGGCGAGCGAGGCGCGGATGTGGACCGACTCCGCGACGGTCGGCATCCCTATCCGCCGTAGATCTCGCGCTTGATCAGGGCCACCGAGCGGATCACCGAGTCGAGGAACGGCTCGAGCTCCTTCACCAGACGGCGGTACTCCCTGCGCCCAGGCGCGGTGATCGAGTAGTAGCGCCGGGTGCGCTTGTCGGGGTGCTCCCAGCGCCCCTCGATCAGCCCCCTTCCTTCGAGCTCGCGCAGCAGGGGATACATCGTGTTCGGGTTCACCGAGATCACGCCCTGGGTGATCTCCTCAATCTCCTCGATCAGGCGGTTGCCGTAGTCGGGCTCGCGCGAGATCAGGTGGAGGACGAGGAGGCAGAACACGTCGCGGCGCCGGACCTCGCCGCCGAAGACGTCGGACGGCCTCCCCGCCCGGACCCCCCGCGGCCCCTCCCGTGCCCGCGTCGCCTCCGCGACCGCCTCGGCGACGGGCTTGGCGCCCTTCCTCGCGCTCACGGCGCCGACTATAGGCGGGGCGCCGGAGAGTGACGAACCGCACGCACTTCCCCCCGGCGCTCGATCTATTGTGTGTGCGACCGAGCAGGAGGAGGAGCGAGATGGGGAACATGGATTACACGCAGCGCTCCCAGACGGAGCGGATGGACCTCGGCGACGCGAGGAGCACGCGGATGCTGAGGGCGCGATCGAACAGGGGGCCGCTGATCTACACCCTGCTCGCGCTGCCGATTCTCGGCGTCCTCCTCTACGCGACGATCGCCGGGATCGACGAGTGGTGGCAGGCGCTGGTGCTCGGCGTGATCGTGCTGACCACGATCGGCCTGATGATCGCCGTGAGCCCCAACCGGCGCGGGTAGCCCGCCCTCGAGCGGGGGATCAGGCGAGAGGGCTCCGCCGGTGGCCTCATGTCGCCGTCTGATACCACCTACCCGGGTGGTACCCTACGTACATGAAGAAGACGAGTCTCTACATCGAGCCCGAGGTGGACCTCGCACTCGCGCGACTCGCCGAGGAGGCGGGTAAGAGCAAGGCAGCCGTGATCCGCGAGGCGCTGGCCGAGAAGGCGAAGTCCGCCCCGACTCAGCGGCGGATGACCGCGATCGGCGTCGGTCATGGCCCCGGTGACGTCGCAGACAACGTCGATCGCTACCTGGTCGAGACCGGATTCGGCGAGGATTGATCGTCCTCGACACCTCATTCGTCTTCGCCCTCATCGACGCCAACGACGCCCGGCACCGCGAGGCGGCGGGGTGGTACCACCGATCGGAGGAACCGACCGCCACCACGCCATTCGTTCTGGCGGAGCTCGATCATCTCGTGCCCCGAGCGGGCGCCGACGCCGTCCGCGGCTTCAGGGGGGATGTGTCAGCCGGGGCGTACCGGGTCGAGTGGTGGCCCGAGCTCGCGCGGGATGCCGCGATCACGGCCGAGGGCTACGCCGACCTCGGCGTCAGCCTCACCGACGCGTCGCTGGCGGTCCTGGCCGCGCGACTCGAGACTGATCGAATCGCCACGTTCGACGAGCGTCACTTCCGCGCAATGAGGCCTCTGAGCCGCTTCGCGGCCTTCACGCTGCTCCCTGTGGACGCCGGCTGAGTCGCCACTGGGACACCGGGTCGTGGCGCGCCATGCGGGACGATCCCGTCGTGACCAGCGGCCCTTACGCCGGGGTTGCCTCCTTCTGCGCCGCCTCGGCGACCTCGGTCTCCTGCTTGGTCTGGAGCTCGGTGTCGGGCGGGCGCGGGCTGAGGATCTCGCGCGCGATCACCAGCCGCTGGATCTGCGACGTGCCCTCGTAGAGCTGCATGATCTTCGCGTCGCGCATCAGCTTCTCGACCGGGTACTCCTTGATGAAGCCGTAGCCGCCGTACACCTGGACCGCGTCCACCGCGACCTCCATCGCCGCATCGGCCGCGAATCGCTTCGCGTGCGAGGCGGCGAGGGTGTTGCGCTGGCCCTGGTCCATCAGGACCGCGGACTGCCACACGAGCAGCCGCGCGGCCTCGATCTTGGTCGCCATGTCGGCGATCATGAACGCGACCGCCTGGTGCATCGCGATCGGGACGCCGAACTGGACCCGCTCCTTCGAGTACTCGCTCGCGAACTCGAACGCCGCCCGGGCGATGCCCACGGCGAGCGCGGAGACACCCGGTCGCGTGCGGTCGAGGGTCATCATCGCGAGCTTGAAGCCCTTGTTCTCCTCGCCGAGCAGGTTGCCGGCGGGGATCTCGACCTCGTCGAAGGAGATCAGCGCGGTGTCGGAGGCGCGCTGGCCGAGCTTGTCCTCCTTCTTGTCGACCGTGACGCCGTCGGCGTCGCGGGGGACGACGAAGGCGCTGATCCCGCGATGGCCGGCGTCCGGGTCGGTCTTCGCGTAGACGGTGTACCACGAGGCGTGGCTGCCGTTGGTGATGAAGCACTTCGAGCCCGAGATCACCCACTTGTCGCCCTTGCGCACCGCGCGGGTCTTCATCCCACCGACGTCGGAGCCGGCGTCGGGCTCGGTGAGGCAGAAGGATGCGAGCTTCGGCTCCTCGGTGAGCATCGTCAGGTAGCGCTTCTTGACCTCCTCCGAACCACCGAGGATCACGGGGGTGGCGGCGAGGCCGTTCGCCATCAGCGAGGTCCCGACCCCGGAGCAGCCCCACCCCATCTCCTCCTCGATCAGGCAGCCGGAGAGCAGGCCGAGCTCGGGCCCGCCGTAGGCCTCCGGAAACTCGGCGTTCATGAGACCGACCTCCCACGCCTTCTCGACGATCTCCTGCGGCCAGGTCGCGTCGCGGTCGTACTCCCAGGCGACGGGGCGGATCTCCTTCTCCGCGAAGTTGTGCGCCAGCTCGCGCAGGTCCTTCTGCTCGTCGGTGAGGGTGAAATCGACCACTGTGCTCGTGTTCTCCCTTCGTCTCCCGATTGACTGGTCAGTCAGCCAGCGTGGGGAAAAGCATACCGGTTTAACCTGGGCGCATGGCCGATCCGGTCGTCGCGCTGAGCACCGGGGACGCGTTCCTGATCGCGATCATCGTCTCGATTCCGTTCGCGCTCCTGAGCTTTCTCGGGGCGCGACACGCGCTCGGACAGATCGGCAAGGGCCAGTTCGCGATCGAGCAGGAGCTTCCCCAGGACTCAGGCGGAGGCTCCGCCCCGGTCTCGCGCGAGGCGCGAGAGGCAGAGGTCCGCCAGATGGTCGAGGCGAAGGCCTACCGGCAGGAGGCGCGCGGCGAGGAGCCGCTCGACGTCGACGCCGAGGTGAAGCGCCTGCTCGCAGAGCAAGCGGGGCCGTCGCCGGGTGCGGACCCGGGACTTCGCGAGGAGGTGCGCCAGCTCGTCGTCGCCCGCAACGAGCGCCGGGCGCGAAAGGGCAAGGAGCCGCTGGACGTCGACGCCGAGGTCGAGCGCCAGCTTCGCGAGCTCGAGAATCTGGGCCAGTGAGGCACCCTTCGACAGGGGTTCGCGGGTTGGATATACATCAGGGAGCCGCGTGACTCCCGATCCGGAAATCGAGGACGCAGTCGTCGAGGTGGACGACCTGCTCGTCCGGCCCGGCACCTACTTCAACCCCCAGACCGAGGTCCTGGTGATCGTCGACGACTCCACCTCGCTCGACCAGGGTGTGTTCAACATGGAGGCCTACGAGGGCGCCGACTGGGTGCGGATCAGCGACGAGGTGCCCGTCGACGAGGAGGCCCGCGACGAAACGCTGGAGACGTTCCAGACTCACTACCACGCGGGGGCGGCGGGGTCGGTGTCCGAGACGGCGCTCGAGCAGGGCGACGACGAGCTCGACGAGGACGAGCTCGGGCAGGACCCCGGGCGCGAGGATTAGGCGTGTTCGGCAACGTGGACCCGAGCGACACCTACACCGTCGTCAAGCGGGATGAGACCGAGGACTTCATGGCCCAGTTCCCGGGGTACGGCGAGATGAGGTCCTACACGCACGCGCTCGGCGACGAGCAGGTCGGGTTCAGCTGGCGCTCGATGCTTGAGAAGACCGGCGGCAAGGGAAGCTACGGACACCACCACCGCAAGCAGGAGGAGATCTACTTCGTGATCTCCGGGACGCTCCAGTTCAAGCTCGACGACGACGTGATCGACGTCGGTCCGGGGACGGCGATCAGGGTGGGGGCCGAGGTCGTGCGCTCCGTGTGGAACGACGGTCCCGGGGACGCCGAGCTGGTGATCATGTCCCAGGCCGGCGACGATCCCGCGGTCAAGGTCGACGACTTCTGGCCGGTGGACTAGCCGGCGAGCACGAAGACGAGGAAGACGGCGTAGAGCCCGCCCCAGGCGACGATCGCCGGGGCGTTGAACCGGCCGCGGAGGCGCAGCGCCCAGTAGGCGACCAGCCCGCCGGCGACCCCGAGCACGATCGAGAGGATCGCGAACCGGTCCAGGTCCCAGTCTGTGAGCAGGAGCCCGAGCGCGACGGGGAGCATCGACTGGAAGACCATCGCCCCGGTGATGTTCCCGAGCGCCAGCGCGTCCTTGCCGTCGCGGACCCAGAAGAAGCTGTTCGCCTTCTCGGGGAGCTCGGTCGCGAGCGGCGCGAGCACGAGCGACAGGACCAGCACCTCGACGCCGATCTCCTCGGCGACCGTGATCACCTCCTCGACGAACAGGTGGGCGCCTCCGACCATCGCGCCGAGGCCGACCGCGAACTGGATCAGGATCAGGCGCATTGGGGGATCGCTCCCGCGGCCTCGGTCCATGAGCAGCGGGCCGATCGTCTCCTCGGCCTGCACCGAGCCTCCACCGGTCAGCGTGCGGCGCACGTAGGCCGCGTACCCGATCACCATTGCCACGGCGGCGACGATTCGAACTCCGTCCGGAAGCCCGACGCCGAGCAGGAGCGCGGCGGTGAAGAACACGAGGAACACGGTGAGGTCGCGCTGGAGCGTCGGGGCGTGGGCCTCCAGGCTTCGCCCCTGCGGCCGTCGCGAGCGGTACGCGAGCGCCGAGAGGCCGACCAGCATCATCGCGATCGTCGCGAGCAGGAAGGGCGCGCCGACGATCGCCCCGATCGCCACGTCCTCGGACCCCGCCCCGCCCTGAATCACGGCCACGATCGGGATCAGGCTCTCGGGCATCGCCGTCCCGACCGCCGCGAGCAGGCTTCCCACCGCCCCCTCCCCGATCGCGAGCCGGTGGCCGAGCCACTCGACCGCGTTCGTGAACAGCAGCGCCCCCGCGAGGATCACGGCAAAACTCGCCGCCAGAAGGATCAAGTTACCGGCCATCAGGCGAACGCGAACGCCAGCGCGAGGATCACGTAAACGGCGAGGAGCTGGACGCCCTCGAACCACGTCGACTCGCCCTCGCTGGTGACGTAGTTCGCGATCAGCACCGCGACCAGGACCGCGCCGAGCTCGAACCCGTTGAACACCAGCGGCATCGGGCTCGGGCCGATCACGAACGACGCGAGGACGAGGATCGGCGCCACGAACAGCGCGATCTGCGCGCTCGAGCCGACCGCGATGTTCACCGCGAGGTCCATCTTGTTCTTGAACGCGACGAGGATCGCGACCCAGTGCTCGGCGGCGTTGCCGACGATCGCGACGACGATCACCCCGACGAAGAACTCGCTGATCCCGATCGACTCCGAGGCCTCGCTGATCGACCCCACCAGGACCTCGGACATCAGCCCCACCGCGGCCCCGGCGATCGCGAGCATCGCCACCGAGCGGCGCACGCTCCACCCCATCGTGTCCTCCTCCTCGCCCTCGTAGTGGGGGTTGAATAGGTCGCGATGGGTGCGCAGCGAGAAGAACAGCCCGATCACGTAGGTGGCGATCAGGACGCACGCGGTGAGCGCGGACAGCGTCTCGATCGTCGATCCGTACTCGACCCGCACCTCCGTCACACCCGGAAGCCCCGTGCCCTCGACGAGCTCGAAGATCGCCGGCATGATCAGCGCCGCGGCGGCGAGGAAGAGCATCGCGGACTGCACCTGGGCCGCGGTGCGGTCGAAGTGCTGGCGGTCGCGGCCCAGCCCGCCGACCACCATCGCAGCGCCGAGCACGAGCAGGATGTTCCCGATGATCGACCCGACCAGCGACGCCTTGACCACCTCCTGGAGCCCCGCCTCGAGCGCGAACAGGGCGATGATCAGCTCAGGTGCGTTGCCGAAGGTGACGTTCAGCAGCCCGCCGATCCCGGGGCCGGAGCGGGCGGCGAGCTCCTCGGTCGCGAGCCCCATAAGCGCCGCGGTGGGGACGATCCCCAGCGCGGCGACGACGAAGATCAGCGGGGCCGAGGCATGCAGCAGCTCGAGCGCGACGGCGGCGGGGATGAACGGGGCGAGCAGGTAGGGCCAGCCCTGAGCACTGATCAGGAACTGCCGCGGGGATGGCCGTCGAGCGCTCACGAGGCCGGAAGCCTACTTACGGTGGCGCCTATCTAGACTGACCGGCGTGCGGACGCGGCGCTTCGGCAACACCGATCTCGAGGCCTCGGAAGTCGGATTCGGCACCTGGGCGCTCGGGTCGAGCTGGTGGGGGGACGTCAGCGAGGAGGACGGCGAGCGGCTTCTGCTGCGCGCCCGCGAGCTCGGGGTCACGTTCTTCGACACCGGCGACGCCTACGGGCGGGGCGCGAACGAGGAGCTCGTCGGCCGGGTGCTCGCCCCCCATCGCGACGAGGTCCAGCTCGCGACCAAGTTCGGCTACGAGCTGGGAGCCGGGCGCCGCGACCACTCCGAGGGCGAGCGCCCCCAGCGCTGGGACGGTCCGTTCGTGCGCGAGCGGCTCGAGGCGAGCCTGCGCCGGCTCGGCACCGACCGCGTCGACCTCTACCAGCTCCACAACCCGCGGATGGAGGCGGTCGAGTCGGACGAGACCTTCGCGGCGCTCGAGGAGCTGAAGGCGGAGGGCAAGCTGCGCCATTACGGTGTCGCCCTGGGGCCGGCGATCGGGTGGCGAAACGAGGGGCTGCGGGCGATCGAGACGCGCGACATCACCTCGGTGCAGACGGTCTACAACCTGCTCGAGCAGGAGCCGGGACGGGCCCTGATTGATGCCGCCGGCCGCGAGGGGGTCGGCGTGATGGCGCGCGTGCCCACCTCGAGCGGCCTCCTCGACGACATCCTCACCCCCGATACCACGTTCGGCGAGGGTGACCATCGTCGCCACCGCCCCCGTGAGTGGCTCGTCGAGGGGCTGCAGAAGATCGAGCGGATCCGGTTCCTGAGCGAGGACGGCCGCACGATGGCCCAGGCCGCGCTGCGCTTCATCATCGACAGCGGCGCGACCACCGTCATCCCGACAATCACGAGCGAGGCCGAGCTCGAGGAGTACGCCGGCGCCGCCGACGCGCCGGAGCTCAGCGGCGACGAGCTCGGCCGCGTTGCCGAGCTCTACGGACGCAACTTCGACGTAGAGCCGGTCGGCGCGTAGTTACGGGTTACAGGCCTGGAGCTCCTCGGCCGTCGTCGCCTGGGAGATGCAGTTGAGGTACTTCTGACTGCCGGTGCCTTCGGCGCCCTCGATCGCGCCGGCGCCCCCTCCGCCTCCACCGCCGCCGAGGGAGCCGCCGCCCAGCGCGCCTCCGCCGAGGCTGCCGCCTCCGATCCCGCCGCCGAGCGCGCCCTCGAGAAGGCCGGGCGGCAGGCCGAGGTCGGACTCGAGCCGGTCGAACGACTCGGCGTCGCTCGGCGCCTCGATCGTCTGCTCCTCGTTGACCTCGCTCAGCGTGAGCGAGAACTCGAGGTCGACGCTGTCCACACCCGACTCGTCGTCCTCGGGGGGAGTGATCGCGAGGTTGAGGTCGAGCCGGCGCAGGATCCTGTCGTCCTTGCCGGAGTACACGTCGATGCTCGCCTCGTCGATCGCCTCCTCGGCCTCGGCGATCTCGTCGGGGTCGATCGCCTCGCCCGCGCCGGTCCGCTCGGAGGCCGACTGGAGGTCCTCGAGGATCTGCGGCACGTTGGCGTCCGCGTGGATGTGGACCGTCTCCGTTCCCTCGACGTCCTCGTCGCCCTCGTTCTCGGGCTCGGTGAGCCATTCCGAGGGATTGAGCCCGAGCTGCTCGAAGACCGCGCCGGGGTCCTGCTCGTCCTCGGTGCCGGCCTGCTCCTGGGCCTGCTCCGAGAGTGACTTGAGCTGGTCGTAGAACTGCTGCGGGATCTCGTAGGTCGTGCCCTGATAGCTGACGAACGCCGCGTCCGCGGTCGTGATCAGCCCGCCCTCGAAGTCGATGCTCTGGCCACCGCCCTCGCCGCTCAGGCTGGCGGTGAGATCGAGCTCGGGGAACTCGTCCTCCGCGCCCTGGAATGGCCCGCTGAGGGTGGCGTCGAAGCTGCCCCCCTCCTCGCCCTCGGCGGATGCGTTCAGCGCCAGGTCGAGCACCCCGCTGTTGACGGTCTCGTCGTTGGTGAAGGTCTCGTCGAGCACCTCCTGGGGGTCCTCGTCGCCTCCGCCTCCGCCGCAGCCGACGATCAGGCCGGCGCCGAGAAGGGAAACGGCGGCAAGCGAAAGCAGAGTGGTCCGGGTCAAGATGGTCCTCCCAGGCTCGGGATTGAGGGCAGCGGCGGAGGCTAGCAACAACCCCCTCAGGATTGGGAGCGCGCCGATACTAAGATGGCTGCGCGATGGTCGAGCCCGCAGACGCCAGCCAGGCCGACGACGAGGAAGCGGGCTCCAGGCACGGGGTCGGCGACGCCAGCCTTGCCACCGAGTGCGTGGAGTGGTGCCCGATCTGCCGCACCATGGACGTCCTTCGGGCGTCCGCCACGCCCGAGGTGCGCGAGCAGTGGGAGGGCGTCCAGCGGGAGGCGGTGCTCACGCTGCGAGCCGTGGCGGATCACTACGCGCGGCGGCTGGCCGAGGACCGATGACCTGTCCCAACTGCGGCACGGAGAACCCCTCCAGGGCGAGGTTCTGCATGTCGTGCGGGACCTCGTTGGCGCCTGAATGCCCCTCGTGCGGGGCCGACAATCCCGCGGGGGCGAAGTTCTGCATCGAGTGCGGGACCTCGCTCGGCGACGAGTCCGCGGCGCCCGCGGCCGCGCCCGCGCGCGAGGCGCCGGCGGCGGAGGTGCCGCCGGAGGAGCGCCGCAAGGCGACGGTCCTGTTCGCCGACCTCTCCGGGTACACGGCGGTCGCCGAGCGGATGGACCCCGAGGCGGTGAAGTCACTCGTCGACAGCGCGCTGCGGCGGCTCGGCCAGGAGGTCAACCGGCACGGCGGGCGGGTGGACAAGTACATCGGCGACAACGTGATGGCCGTGTTCGGCGCCCCGGTCGCGCACGAGGACGACCCCGAGCGCGCCGTGCGCGCCGGCCTCGCGATGCAGGCCGCGATGGAGGAGATCAACGAGGAGATCGCGGCGCCGGTGGGGGTCGGCTTCGAGCTCCGGGTGGGGATCAACTCCGGCGAGGTGCTGGCCGGCCAGGTCGGGGACGAGTACACGGTGATGGGCGACCCGGTGAACGTCGCCGCCCGCCTCCAGGCCGCCGCGAGGCCGGGAAGCGTGACCGTGGGCGAGGGCACGTTCCGGACCTCCAGGCACGCGATCGAGTACCGCCAGCTCGAGCCGCTGACGCTGAAGGGCAAGACCGAGCCGGTCTCGGCGTGGGAGGCGAACCGGGTCATGTCTCCCGGCGCCGCCCGACGGATGGGGCGGGCCGAAACACCGTTGATCGGCCGCGAGGACGAGTCCGCGCTGCTCGTGTCGCTGTTCGATCGCGTCGTGCGCGAGGGGCGACCCCACCTCGTGACGATGATCGGGCAGGCCGGCGTCGGAAAGTCGCGGCTGCTGCGCGACCTTACGGGCGTGCTCGCGGGCCGCCCGGATCAGCCGGCGATCCGCGAGGGGCACTGCCCCGCGTACGGCGCCGGAATCTCCTACTGGGCGCTGGCCGAGGTGATCCGGGAGCAGTTCGAGATCGTCGACACCGACGACCCGGCGGTCGCTTGGGAGAACCTGCGCCGCGGGATCGAGGACCTCGTCTCCGACGCCGAGACCGACGAGCCGCCGGAGCGACTCGCGGCGATCATCGCCCGTCCGCTCGGGCTCGAGCCCGCCGAGGACGCAACGACCACGTCCGCCCTCGACACCGAGGATCCCCAGGCGATGCGCGATCGCCTGTTCTCGGCGGTCCGCTCGGTCGCCGAGGCGGTGAGCCGGCGCCGCCCGCTGGTGCTCGCCTTCGAGGACATCCACTGGGCGGACGAGGGGATGCTCGACCTGATCGAGTACCTCGCCCGCTGGATCAGGGGCCCGGTTCTGATCGTCTGCCTCGCGCGCGACGAGCTGCTCGACCAGAGGGCCGGGTGGGGCGGCGGGCGCCGCAACGCGACCACGATCTCGCTCGAGCCGCTCGGCGAGGTCGAGGCCCGCGAGCTCGTCACCTCGCTGATCCCCGACGCCGGCGGGAACGGAAACGGGTTCGCCGACCTCGCGCCCCAGGTCGCGGAGCGCTCCGGCGGCAACCCCCTGTTCGCCGAGGAGATGGTGAATCGGATCATCGAGGAGGGAAGCGTCGCCGCCGACACGCTTCCCGACAGCGTCCACTCGGTGCTCGCGGCGCGGCTCGACTCCCTCGAGCCGATCGAGCGCCGGCTGCTCCAGCACGCCGCGGTCGTCGGGAAGACCTTCTGGGAGGGGTCCCTGACCGGGGCTGCCGGCGAGGGGGGCGACCTCGCGGAGGCACTCGACGCCCTCCAGGAGAAGGACCTCGTGGTACCCAGCGCCGGAAGCCGCCTCGCGGGCGAATACGAATACGCGTTCAAGCACGCCCTGATCCGCGACGTCGCCTACGGCACGCTGCCGAAGTCGGTTCGATGCCGCAAGCACGCCGAGGTCGGGGGGTTCATCGAGGGACGGGCGGGGGAGCGCGCCGACGCGGTGGTGGCGCTGGTCGCGGGGCACTACTGGCGCGCTGCCACGCTCGCCGCCGAGGCGAACCTCGCGCCCGAGGAGCGTGAGGAGATCGAGTCCACCGCCGTGCGCTCGCTCGAGGCGGCGGGCGACCGCGCCGCCGACCTCTACTCCAACCAGGAGGCGCTCAACCACTTCGCCTCGGCGCTCGACCTCAGCGAGGCGCTGGACCCCGCCGGCCGGGCGCGGATCGGGGAGAAGCAGGGCGACATCGCGCTGCGCCTCGGCCGCGTGGACTCCGCGGTCGAGGTGTGGGAGCAGTGCCTCGATTACCACCGCGGCCAGGAGGACCTCGCGCGGGTGGGCGACCTTCACCGCAAGATCGGCGCCGGCCTGTGGCACAAGGGAGAACGCGAGGCGTCGATCGACCATTACCAGCGCGGGATCGACCTGCTCAAGGACGGCCCGCCCTGCCTCGAGCTCGTGCGGCTCTACGAGGAAGCCGCCTCCCTGTATATGCACACCGGCGACAACATGCTCGCGATCTATGCGTCCGAGAAGGCGCTTCGGCTCGCCGAGCGACTCGGCGAGGCCGCCGCCGCGAGCCGTGCGCACGGGATCTTCGGGCGCGTCTTCGGCCGCATCGGCGACACGGCGAAGGCACGGGAGAACCTCGAGCGCTCGGTCGAGCTTGCGCGCGACTCGGACCCCGGCGAGGCGGTCCGGGCGCTGTTCACGCTCGGCTACCACCTCGAGGCGTCGGAGGCCGACTACGAGGGCGCCGCCTCGGCCTACACGGAGGCGCTGCGGCTCGCCGAGCAGGTCGGCGACCTGCCGTCCCAGGTCGAGCTCCACGCGGCGCTCGCGCAGCTCGCCGCCTACCGCGCCGACTGGGCCGAGGTGGAGCGCGCCACAGAGGCGAGCGCCGCGCTCGCCGAGCGCGAGGGCCTGCTCGGAAAGCTCTGCTTCCCGTACGTGATGCGGGGCGTGCTCGGGTGGCGGGCGGGCGAGTGGGACGAGGCGGCGACCGCGTGTCGCCGCGCCCACGAGCTCGGCGAGCAGGTCGGTCGCTCGGAGGTCGCGTTCTCCGCCCTGTACTGGCTCGCCGCGACGCTCCGCGACCGCGGCGACTACGCCGACGCCGAGACCACGCTGGCCCGCGCCCTCGACGTGTGCGAGCGGGCGGGGTTGATCGCGCAGTCGATCGAGTCGATCGCCGCGCGCGCGGTGGCGCTCGCCCTCGGCGGGCGGGACGAAGCCGCGCGCGAGGCGGCCGAGGAGGCGGAGCGGCTCGCCGAGCGGCTTCACTATCCCGTCGGGCAGGCCTTCACCACCGAGGCGCGGGGGGCCACCGACCCCGACCCTGCGGCGGGGGCCGCAGCGCTCGACGAGGCACGCGACTCGTGGAGCGAGATCGGCCGACCGCTCGACGCGGCGCGCTGCGAGCTGCTGCGAGGTCGCCGGCTCCGCGACGCCGACGCGGATGTCGCCGGCGAGGTCCTGGAGGCGGCGGCCGCGACGTTCGACGATCTCGGCGTGGCCCACCTCGCCGAGCGCGCCCGCGAGCTGGTCAGCCGCTGAGCGGCGCGAGCGCGTTCGCGAGCCCGGGGACCTAGACCACGTTCGCGACCACCGCCGCCGCCACGAGCGCGGCGGCGAGGCTCGCCGCGACCGCCGTCAGGGTGCTCCGCCTATCCTCGGTGGCGAACAGGCTCGCGACGCTCGCGAGGACGGTCGCGAGCGACGCGGCGCTCCAGCCGAGCGCGTAGGGGAGCGTCTCCGGCGGGGTGCCGGCGGAGGGATTCGGAGAGAGCGTCGAAGCGATCCATACGAGGCCGATCACGAGCGCGCCGGCGCCGAGCCACGAGACCGCGACGGCGACCGCCGTCGTCGCCGCGCGAGGGATCCGGCGCGCGGCGAGCCGGGGCACCGCCGGCGCGGGAGGGGCCACGAAGCGCTGGCGCGCGATCTGAAGGGTCGGGGAGGTCGCGGAGATGGGCACGTATTCGATCCGGCAGGCGGGTCCCCTGCCAAACGTAGAATCCGCCCATGGCCGATGCGGATCCCGGGGCTCCGGGGGAGGGCGCGATCCACGAGCGCCACTACACCGTCGAGGAGGCGAACTCGCTGCTCCCGAGCGTGAAGCCGCTGCTGCGAAAGCTGCGCGACGCGAAGGACATGCTCACCGACTCCGACGCGCACGACACGCTCTCGGACGCCGCTCCCACGAACGGCGGCGGCGAGGCCGGGCGCCAGGTGGGCGAGGCTTTCCTCGAGGTGCGGGCCCTGCTCGCCACGCTCGAGGAGGCGGGGATCGTTGTCCGCGACATCGATCGGGGGCTGATCGACTTCCCCGCGATCCGCCGCGGCGAGGAGGTCTACCTGTGCTGGGAGCTGGGGGAGGACTCGGTCGAGCACTGGCACGATCTCGAGTCCGGCTACCGCGGCCGGCGCGAGCTTGACTGAGCTCTCGCGCCTCGCCGCCCACGACCGCCTCGCGATCGCGGGAGCCGCGATCGTCCTGGTGAGCCTGTTCCTGCCGTGGTACGGAATCGCCCTCGGAGGCGGCCTCGTGAAGACGGCGATCGGCTCCTTCGGCCTGATCGAGGCGGCGCTCGTGCTCACGGTCGGGGCGGCGGCCGCGCTGATCATGATCTGCTCGCGCGGGTACTCCCTCCCCCGGCCGCTTCACGAGGGCACGCTGCTGGTCGCGGCGGGGGCGTGGGCGGCGGCGCTGATCGGCTACCGGATGCTCGAGCGGCCGGAGTTCGAGTTCGCCGGCATCACCCGCCCGGGGCTTCGATACGGGATCTTCGTGGCCGCGATCGGGGCCGCGCTGCTGATCGTCGGCGGGCTCCGAAAGCGGCGCGAGGAGCTCGAGCGCGAGGAATCCGACCGCCAGGGTGAAACTTTTGCCCCGTAAATGTGATTGATCCCTAACAAGGCCCAATTTCGCTCGCTCAGGCGAGGGAAAGCGGGGGAACCACAGGGGACGAAACCCCCAGGGGCGAATCGGATGCCCAGCCGTCCGTAGCGCCGCTCTTTCGGCGCGAGCCCGACAGCTAACCCCGTCGGCCAGAGAAAGAGAAGTCGTGAGTGCGAGAACATCCCTGCGCTTGGTCGTGGGCCCGGTCGGTGGGTTGCTTGCCGTGGCGGCCTGCGCGTTGCCGACCGACGATGTTCGCGCGAACCCCGCGAAGGCGGACGCGGGAGCGAGCGAGCGTCAACATCAAAACGCCAAGCTCGCAAGCGAACTTGGCGGTGGTCCTGGGTCGCGAGCGAGCGGGAGCGGAGCACTTCGCGGGATTGATGAAGCCGGCCCCGACGCCGCGGCGCCGCCCGCCGACGAGACCGCGCCCCCGAACGAGAGCCGCAAGCCGCGGCGACTGCGGCTTCGGAGCGAGAACGTCGCCCCGCAGAGGATCTTCTTCACGGGCTCGCGCCCGGCGACCTTCGAGTACGAGATCGCCGGAAGCCAGAGGCGCGACCTCGTGATCGAGGTGGTGCGCAAGGGCGGCGGCGAGCGGAGCCGCCGGTGGACCCCCGACAACGTCGCGCCGGGCACGATGCACTCGCAGACGTGGGGCGGGAAGTCACGCTCGAAGGACCCGGCGAGGGCCGGCCGGTACCTGTTCGGGTTCGCGAGCAGGGCGGCGAGCTCGCCGACCGCTCCGGGGCGGACGGCGACCGCTCGTTCGGGTACTTCGACCACGTGTTCCCGATCCGCGGCAAGCACACCTACGGCGACGGGATCGGGGCGCCCCGAAGGGGCCACAGCCACCAGGGCGTCGACGTGTTCGCCGACTGCGGCGCGCCGCTCGAGGCCGCCCGCGCCGGCAAGGTGCAGTTCAAGGGCTACCAGGGCGGCGGCGCCGGCTACTACGTGGTGATCGACGGAAAGCAGACCGGGCGCGACTACGTGTACATGCACCTGCGGGGCAAGGCGGGCGTGGGCGAGGGCGAACGCGTCCGGACCGGTGAGCGGATCGGCGCCGTCGGCGACAGCGGCAACGCCTCGGGCTGCCACCTGCACTTCGAGCTGTGGTCGAAGCCGGGGTGGTACGAGGGCGGGCACTTCCTCAACCCGCGCAAGAAGCTGAAGAAGTGGGACCGGTGGACTTGAGGGCGATCCTCGCCGCGGCCTACTTCGGGTCCAACCCGTAGACGGCCTCGAATCCGACCAGGTAGACGCGGTTGCCGTCGGTGATCGCGGGCGTGTACCCGTCGGCGGGGAACTCGAACACCCGCTTTCCGGTGTCGGCGTCAACCCCGAACGTGCGCTGCTTTCCGAAGCTCGACGTAAGCACCATGTCATTCACCACCGCCGCAGTGCCGGGGATCACCCCGCCGACGTCGTATGTCCAGCGCACGTTCCCGTCGCTCGCGTCGAACGCGTACAGCTTCTTCGAGCTCCCGCCGACGTAGATGCTGGCGGGGGTCCCGGGAACCTGGGCGGCGGCGGGTGATCCGTAGACGGGCTTGCCGGTGTCCTTCTGCCACGCGAGCTTGCCGCCGTTCAGGTCCAGGGCGTAGACCGTGCCGTCGTCGCGCGCCTCGTACACGTTTCCGAACGCGATCGCGGGGGACGAGTAGAAGCCGCCGCCCCCGCCCGGTGGAAGCGCGGTCGTGTCGGTCTTCCACACCTGCTTGCCGTCGGAGGCCCGCACCGCGTAGATGTTGCCGTCGTAGTCGCCGAAGTAGACGTCGCCGTCGCTGTAGCTCGGGCTGGCCTTCACGGGGCCCTGGGCCTTGAACGACCACCGCTGCTTGCCGCTGTCGACGTCGAGCGCGTAAACGGTCCCGTTGTCGGAGCCGAAGTACACCGTGTCATCGACGACCAGCGGGGAGGACTGCAGCGTGCTCGAGGTGTTGAAGCTCCAGTCGCGCTTGCCGCTCTGGGCGTCGAACGCGTAGAAGGTCCGGTTCTGGCGAGCCACGAACACCCGGCCGTCGCCGTACGCGGGGCCGCTGACGCTCACGCCCTCGAGCTGCTGGCGCCACAGGCTCTTCCCGTCGTCGGTGTCGAACGCGGACAGCTTCCCGAACTTGTCGAAGATGAACAGGGTGCCGTTGCCAAGAACGGGTGGGAACTCGAGCAGCGTCGATTCCCGCTGGCGCCACGCGACCTTGTAGGGAGGCTTCGGGGCGTCGGGACGATAGTGCGTGCGCTCGGGAACCCGCCCGAAATTGGGCCAATCCGTGCTCGTCGAGGAGCCGCCGCCACCTCCGCCCCCGCCCCCGTCGCCGCCGCCTCCGTCGCCGTCCCCGCAGCCCGCGGCGAGTGCCGCGGCGAGGATCGCGGCGAGCACCCCGATCGGTAGGCGACCACGCATCGGTTTGACCCTAGACGATGATCCGCGAGGGATCGATCATCCGCTGAGCGCCCGCAGCTCCGCGATCGCCTCGTCCATGCCGTCCGCCACATCCCTCAGCCCGTCGAGCGCGTCCGGGTCGGTGCAGAGGCCGAAGTGCATCGTCCCCGCGCACGAGACCGCGGAGAACCGCAGCGCGTGGCGATCGGCCGGCTCCGCGACCGAGTACAGCGCCGCGACCCGGCACCCCCGAACATAGATCGGGTCCCGCGGGCCCGGCACGTTGGACGCCGAGAGGCTGAACTCGCGCGGTCCCGAGGCCACACGGACGGCGTCGCGGCCGAGCGGGCCAAGCCGCGAGAGGGCGTGGAAGAAGCTGTACAGCGCCTCGGCGTCGTGGGCGGCCTTGCGGATCGTCGTCTCGGCGTTGATCAGCTCGAGCCGGCGCACCGGGTCGGGCTCGTGCACCGGGAGGTCGACGAACAGGAACGAGTCCCGGTTGCCGAGCGCGTCCGGCCGCTCGTCGCGGTGGTGCATCGAGACCGGGATCTGGACGCGGAGCTGCTGGGAGTCGCCGTCGTCGCCAAGCCATTTCCGCAGCGCCCCGGCGATCGCCGCCAGGAGCACGTCGTTGACCGTGACGTGCGAGCCGATCCTCTCCCCCGCCGCCTTCCCGATCGCCCGCAGCGTCTCGAGCGGGTGGCTCACGAACGCGAGCTCGCGCCGGCTGCCGATGTGGTGGTCGAGGGCGGAGTCGGAGCCGAGCGGGGTGAGCTCACGCGCGAGCGACCCGGGCATCCGGGCGATCGCACGCGCGGCCGCGACCCACTCGCCGGGAGTGGCGACGCGGCGCGCCGCGCGCGGGATCGAGCGCCCGGCGTCGCCCGCTCGCTCCTCGAGGTCGGTGACCAGGAGCGTGAGCCGCGATGGCTCCGGGTCCGGGGTCCACGTGTCGGGCTCGGGCGGGACGGGGTCGGGCTCGGAGTCCCAGAGGATCTGACTGCCGAGCCGCATCGCGGTGACGCCGTCGGCCATGCAGTGGTGAATCCGCCACACGATCGCCACCCGGTCGTCCTCGAGCGGCCCGACCACGCTCATCCGCCACAGGGGCCGGGTGTGGTCGAGGCGCTCGGCCATCAGCTCGGCGGCGATCCGGTGCATCCGCTCCTCGTCGATCACGCCCTCGGACTCGTAGCCGCCGACGTGCTCGCGGATGTCGAACTCCGGGTAGTCGACCCAGGCGGGGCGGGCGAGGCGAAGCGGCGTCAGCGCAACCCGCTGGCGGCAACGGCGCACCCGCCCCAGCCTCGCCTCGACGTGGCGGCGCAGCTGCGCCGTGTCGATCGGCGCCCCCTCGGGGGGTGGGTCGACGACGACGATCTTGCACGTGTGGCCCGTGATCGCGGCCGACTCCAGCCCGAGGATCTGGGCGTCGTCGAAGCTGAGGCGATCGGGTCGCGGGGCCACGGCCCGAATGTAAAGGGTCCGCGGGCGAGGACGGGACTCAAGCAATCCCCGCGACAAGCCGATCTCACCTATTGCCGTGCGTGAGGAGAAACCCGTCGCCACGATGGCGCGCGCGCTGTCGTGGATGTTCATCGCCGGCGCTGCGCTCGCGCTCGTGGCGCTGCCGCTTTCGGGCTACCTGAGCGACGCCGAAACGGTCGGCGTGCTGGTCGTCTGCATGCTCGGGTTCGTCGCCGCGTTCGCGATCCAGGTGAGCTGGCGGCGCCTGCCGCCGTGGGCGTATCATGTGCTCCTCGCGCTCGGCGCAGTGATGGTCACGGCGGGGATCTACCTGGCCCGGGACCGCCCCGGCGATGCGGAGCTGCTCTACATCTGGGTGGTCCTTTACGCGTCGTACTTCTTCACGCGCGCCCAGGCGGCCGGCCACATCGCGCTGATCGCGGCGCTGTACGCCGCCGTCCTGCCGACCACCGAGGGCAACAGCAGCCACCCCGCCCTGTGGCTCCTCAACCTTGGCACCCTGGTCGTGACCGCGATCCTCGTCTCCGCGCTGAAGGAACGCCTCAACCGCAGGATCGAGGAGAAGGAGCGCTCCGAGCGCGAGCTCGAGCGCTCGCTGGCCGTGCTGCGCGCCACCCTCGAGTCGACGGCGGACGGGATCCTGGTGGTGGACGACGAAGGGAGCATCGTCAGCCTGAACGGGCGCTTCCAGGAGATGTGGCGGATCCCGGACGAGGTCGTCTCCGCGCGAGACGACGACAAGGCGCTCACGTTCGTCCTCGACCAGCTCGCGGATCCCGATCAGTTCCTGAGCAAGGTGCGGGAGCTGTACAGCCGGCCGGAGGCGGAGAGCTATGACGTCCTGCTGTTCAAGGACGGGCGCGTGTTCGAGCGCTACTCGCGCCCGCAGCGGGGGAGCGACGGCCGCGTCTTCGGACGCGTGTGGAGCTTTCGCGACGTCACCGAGCGCGAGCACGTTCAGACCCAGCTCCGCCACCTCGCCGATCACGACGTCCTCACCGGGCTGCTCAATCGCCGCCGCTTCGAGGACGAGCTGGAGCGCCAGGTCGCATACGACGCGCGCTACCGCACCGGAGGCGCCGTGCTCGTGCTCGACCTCGACGACTTCAAGGAGATCAACGACACGCTCGGCCACAGCGCCGGCGACGCCGTGATCTCGAGCGTCGCGAGCCTCCTCCGCACGCGGCTTCGGGCGAGCGACACCCTCGCACGGCTGAGCGGCGATGAGTTCGCGGTCCTCCTTCCCCAGGCCACCGAGGACCAG
The DNA here is from genome assembly GCA_050697195.1 of Solirubrobacterales bacterium. GTDB lineage: Bacteria > Actinomycetota > Thermoleophilia > Solirubrobacterales > 70-9 > DASPWW01. The sequence continues at coordinate 10,492 of JBOGZL010000162.1, read as the reverse complement.
GCGCGCCGGACGGCGGCCGACCTCCTCGACGCCGTCCGCCACCTCCGCAACGTGTTCGGCGGACAGCAGGTGAGGGTGACGACGAGCATCGGAGTGGCGCCGCTCGCCGGCGCCGGCATCCGGACCGCGGACGAGCTCCTGGTGCGCGCCGACGTCGCGATGTACGAGGCGAAGGAGGCCGGTCGCGACTGCGTGTGCGTGTACGACCCCACCGACACGCGGCGCGCCCAGATGGAGACCCGCCTGACGTGGTCGGAGCGCATCCGGCGAGCGCTGGACGAGGACCTCTTCACCCTCTACGTGCAGCCGATCATGAAGCTGGACAGCGGCGAGATCTCACAGCACGAGCTGCTGCTGCGAATGGCCGCCGAGGATGGGGAGCTGGTTCCCCCGCGGGGCTTCCTCCCGAGCGCGGAGCGGTGCGGGATGATCCAGGAGATCGATGCCTGGGTGATGAGGCGGGCGATCCGGCTGATCGACGAGCACCGCGCCGCGGGGCGGGAGCTGCGCCTCGAGGTGAACCTGTCGGGCCGCACGATCGGAGATCGGGAGCTCCTGCGCGTGGTCGAGGACGAGCTTCGCTTCACCGGGATCGATCCCGCGAGCCTGATCGTCGAGGTGACCGAGACCGCCGCGATCTCGAACATGGACGAGGCGCGGGACTTCTCGGCCGCGCTGCGGCGGCTCGGCTGCCGGTTCGCGCTCGACGACTTCGGAGCGGGATTCGGCTCGTTTCGCTACCTCAAGTACCTCCCGCTCGACTACCTGAAGATCGACGGCGACTTCATCGCCAACCTCGCCCGAAACGCGACCGACCAGGCCGTCGTCCGAGCGATCGTCGACCTGTCGGGGCAGCTCGGGAAGGCGACGATCGCGGAGTTCGTCTCGAGCGAGGAGATCCTCGACCTCGTGCGCGACTACGGGATCGACTATGCCCAGGGCTACCACGTCGGGCGCCCGGTGCCGGTGTCCGAGCTCCTCGCCCCCGCCGGGGCGGGAGCGACCGGCCAGGCGACTTAGGCCGACTGGGAGGCGGCGTTCGGCGGGCGGCGCAAGCTGAGCGCCGCGAACCCGATCCCGCACGCGGCGGACCACGCGGCGAGGACCCGGAGGAGGTTCTCGATCGCCGCCCCCTCCCCGGTCCCGCCCGCGGCGAGCGACTGGATCAGTGTCGCCGCGAGCGCGACGCACAGCCCACCGGCCCCGATCACGATCGCCAGGGTGACGCCCGACGCGGCGCCGGCCCTCTCGGTCGAGACCACGGTCTGGGTGCCGACGCTCGACAGCGACCATCCGAGCCCGTACCCGAAGCCGAACACGGGCAACGCGGCGAGATAGAGGCCGAGCGGCGCCCCCGACCCGACCACCGCCAGCCCGAGCGCGCCGAGGACGATCCCGGCCGCCATCAGCCGCGGGATGTCGAATCGCTCCCCGAGCCGGCCGGAGAGCGGCCCAGCCACGGCCACGGCCACCGAGGCGGCGAGGAAGATCAGTCCCGACTCGGCGGCCGAGTACCCCTCGACCTGCTGGAGGTAGAGCGTCGAGCCGAAGGTCGCGACGACGAAGGAGATGTTCGCGACCATCCCCGAGAGCGTGACGATCACGTAGGGGCGGTTGCGAAACAGCGACAGGTCGATCAGCGGCCAGCGGACTTGCCTCTCGATCGCGACGAACGCGACCAGCAGAACGAGACCCGCCGCGAGCAGTCCGAGCGTGTCGGGCGAGACCAGACCCCAGTCGGCCGCCCGGTCGACCGCGTAGGTGACCACCGCGATCCCGGCGACGACCGCGACCAGGCCCCTGACGTCGATCTGGCGCGGGACGGACTCGTCGCGCGACTCCCGCACGCCGACCGTCGCGAGGAAGAGCGCCCCGGCCGCGATCGGGACGTTGAGCAGCAGCACCCAACGCCACCCGAGCGCGTCGGTGACGAACCCGCCGAAGAACGGGCCGACCGCCGTCGCCACTGCGGCGAGCCCGTACAGGTTGCCGATCGCTCGCTTTCGCCTCCGCTCGGGGAATGCGTTCGTGACCGCCGCGATACAGAGCGGGAACAGGATCGCCGCCCCGATTCCCTGGACGATCCGGAACGCGATCAGCAGCTCGGCCGAGGGCGCAGCGCCGCAGACTGCCGATGCTCCGCCGAAGATCGCGATCCCGACGATCAGCATCCGGCGCCGTCCGAGGATGTCCCCGAGCCGGCCGCCCGGGATCAGGAACGCCGCCAGGGAGAGCATGTAGCCGCTGATCACCCACTGCATCTCGGTGGCCGAGACGTTGAGCTCGTCGGCCATCGCCGGCAGCGAGAGGTTGAGGGCGAAGAAGTCGAGGTTGACGATGAACATCGACAGCGCGGCGGCGGCGAGCACCATCCCGAGGCGCTGTCCCTGGGGAGATCCCGAGGGCGTGGATCGGAGGTGCCGGCTGTGCAGGAGCACGGCCGCGACCCTTTCATAGACTCGCGCGATGCCGCGCGAGCCGGCGATCAGCGTCGAGGACCTGCGGGTTGTCCGCGGGGGAAGGAAGGTCCTTCCCGACATCTCACTGCAGGTGGAGGGCGGATCGATCACGGGGCTGCTCGGGCCCAGCGGCGCGGGGAAGACCACTCTGATCCGGGCGATCGTCGGTGTGCAGATCGTCGACTCGGGCGAGGTCAAGGTGCTCGGCGAGCCCGCCGGGTCGCCTTCGCTTCGCGACCGTGTCGCCTATGTGACCCAGGCGCCGTCTGTCTACGCCGACCTGACCGTGAAGGAGAACCTCGAGTTCTTCGCCCGGGTGCTCGATGCGCCCCCCACGCGCGTCGACGAGGTGATCGCGACCGTGAAGCTGTCCGGCCAGACCGCCCAGGTGGGGGGAAGCCTGTCCGGGGGCCAGTTCTCGCGCGTGTCGCTCGCCACCGCGTTGCTCTCCGAACCCGAGCTGCTGGTGCTCGACGAGCCCACCACCGGTCTCGATCCCGTACTGCGCGACGAGCTGTGGGGGGCGTTTCGCGGGCTCGCCGCCCAGGGGGTGACGCTGCTCGTCTCCAGCCACGTGATGGACGAGGCGGCGCACTGCGACAGGCTCCTGCTGCTTCGAGAGGGAGAGCTGCTCGCCTCGGAGACGCCCGACGCGCTGTTGCGGCGGACCGGCTCATCGGACCTCGATGCCGCGTTCCTGCGCCTGATCGAAAGCGGCGCGCGGCGCGCGGCGCACGAGGAGGGGTCGGAGTGACCCCCCGCGTCACTCTCGCCGTCGCTGTCCGCGTCATGCGTCAACTTCGGCGGGATCTCCGGACGGTCGCGCTGATGATCGTCATCCCCTGCGTGCTGCTGGCCCTGGTCAAAGGTGCGTTCACGGGCCAGGCCGGGACATTCGACCGCGTGGGCGGACCCTTGGTCGGGATCTTCCCCCTGATCCTCATGTTCTTGATCACGTCGATCACGATGCTGCGCGAGCGGACGACCGGGACTCTCGAGCGTCTGATGACGATGCCGCTCTCCAAGCTCGACATCCTCGCGGGCTACGGGGTCGCGTTCGCGATCGTCGCCGCGGTTCAGGGAGTGGTCGTGGGAGCGTTCGCCTTCCTGGTCCTCGACCTGGACACTGCCGGCTCACCGGCCCTGGTCATCGTGCTCGCGGTCGCCAATGCGCTCCTCGGGATGTCCCTGGGCCTGTTCACGAGCGCGTTCGCGACGACCGAGTTCCAGGCCGTGCAGTTCATGCCCGCGTTCATCCTTCCACAGTTCCTGCTCTGCGGGCTCCTCGTCCCGCGGCACGACATGGTCGGGCTGCTCGAGGCGATCTCGTGGGCTCTGCCGATGACCTACGCCTACGACGCGCTAAGCCGGGTGACCGAGTCCGGCCCGCTCGGGGGCGAGGGGTTTGCCGACCTCGGGGTCACGATCGGAGCGATGCTGCTCGCCCTCGCGCTCGGCGCGCTCACGCTGCGACGGCGGACGGCGTAGTCCCGGGGCGCTACCCCGTCGTGCTCTGCGCGACCGGGGCGGGCTCGCCCGTGCGCCACGAGTACGCGTAGCCGGGGTCGTCCAGCTCGCGTGCCAGGGGCGTGAGGTGAAGGGGACGGAACGTGTCCCACATCACCGCGAGCTCCTCGGTGCGCCGCGCGCCGAGCGACTTCTCCACCAGCCCCGGCTGGGGGCCGTGGGGGAGCCCCGAGGGATGGACGGTGACCGAGCCGACCTCGATCCCCTTGCGGCTCCCGAACTCGCCGGAGACGTAGTAGATGATCTCCTCCGAGTGCACGTTGGAGTGGTGGTAGGGAAGCGGCACGGCGTCCGGGTCGTAGTCGAGCTCCCGGGGGCAGAACGAGCAGATCACGAAGTTCGGCCCCTGGAACGTCTGGTGGGTGGGCGGCGGCAGGTGCAGCCGGCCCGTGCGGGGCTCGAAGTCGTGGACGTTGAACGTGTACGGGTACACGTACCCGTCCCACCCGACGATGTCGAAGGGGTGGTAGTCCAGCACGTAGTGCTGAAGGCCGCCGCGCACCCGGAGGATCAACTCGTGCTCGCCGCCCTCGCGGTGGGTGTCGAGCTCCTCGGGAGGATGGAAGTCGCGCTGCGAGTACGGCGCGTGCTCGAGCAGCTGCCCGTACCGGTTGCGGTACCGGTTCGGGGTCTCGAGCTCGCCGGGCGTGTGGAACACGAGCCATAGCTGCGGGGTGTCGTCGAGCGTGAACCGGTACGTCGTCCCGCGCGGCACGTAGATGTAGTCGTGCTGGCGGAACGGCACGCGACCGAACACGGTCTCCAGCGTCCCGCTCCCCTCGTGGACGAAGAAGAGCTCGTCGCCGTCGCCGCTCCGGTAGAAGGCCTCGGTCTCGCTCTGCGGCTTGCAGATCGCGGCCTCGAGGTCGCCGTTCCACATCATCGTGCGCCGGCCCGTGATCGGGTCCCCCTCCCCCTCGACGCCGCCGGTCTCGAGGTGCCTGTGGACGTGGGCGTCGGGCACCCACTCGGTGTGCTCGATCGGCTCGAAATCGCCGGCCTCGGCGATCCGGCACGGTGACTGGAGGTGGTAGAGGATCGACTCGTTGCCGCTGAAGCCCTCGAACCCGAGCACCTCCTCGACGAGCAGCTGTCCGTTGTCGCGGAACTGCACGTGGCGCTTGCGGGGGACCTGTCCCAGGCTGTGATACCTCATCGTGGCCTCTCCTTTCCAGACCGCTTCAGCGGTTAAAGATTCCCCCTGCTGGCCTGCTCGCGCTCGATCGCCTCGAACAGCGCCTTGAAGTTCCCCTCGCCGAACCCGCGCGCGCCGTGGCGCTCGATCACCTCGAGGAACAGCGTCGGGCGGTCGCCGATCGGCCGCGTGAAGATCTGGAGCAGGTAGCCCTCGTCGTCCTGGTCGGCGAGGATCCCGAGCTCGCGGAGGTCGCCGAGGTCCTCGTCGATCTGGTCGATCCGGCCGGGCAGCTCCTCGTAGTAGCTGTCCGGGGTGGCGAGGAAGCGGACCCCTCGGTCGCGCAGCTCGCGGACCGTCCTCACGATGTCGGTGGTCGAGAGCGCGACGTGCTGGACGCCGGCCCCGCCGTAGAACTCGAGGTACTCCTCGATCTGCGACTTTCGCTTCCCCTCGGCGGGCTCGTTGATCGGGAACTTGATCCGTCCCTTGCCGTCGGCCATCACCTTCGACATCAATGCCGAGTACTCGGTGTTTATGTCGCGGTCGGAGAAGTGGATCATCTCCGTGAACCCGAACACCCGCTCGTAGTAGGAGACCCACTCCTCCAGGCGGCCCAGCTCGACGTTTCCAACAACGTGGTCGACGCCGGCGAGCAGGCCAGCGTCCGCCGCCCCGCCGTTGGTGAGCTCGTATCCGGGCATGAATGCGCCCCGATAGCCGTTCCGCTCCACGAACGTGTGCACCGTCTCGCCGTAGGTGCCGATCGTCGCCAGGCGCACGGTGCCGTGCTCGTCGGAGACCTCGTGCGGCTCCCGCAGGCCCCGCGCGCCGCGCCGCACCGCGACGCGGTAGGACTGCTCCGCGTCGGGGACCGACAGCGCCACGACCTTCACCCCGTCCCCGTGCTCGGCGACGTGGCGGCCGAGCTCAGAGCCCCCGTGGAGCCCAGCGGTGAGCACGAACCGGATCCGGCCGCCCTCGACGACGTAGGACGATCGGTCGCGCACCCCGGTCTCCAGCCCCGCGTAGGCCGTGTGCCGCAGGCCGAGAGCATGGGTGAACCAGTACGCGGCCTGGGCGGCGTTGCCGACGTACAGCTCGACGTGGTCGATGCCGAGCAGCGGCATCTCGTCGGAAGCCTTGGTCGTCGGCTCGGGAATCGTGCGCGTTTCCACCTTCTCTCCTCCTCGCTCGTGGGGGCGGCTTGCGGGCGTCGCCGCTGCTGTTTATGATTCACCTGTTCAGGCCGCCGTTCAAGCTTGATTCGTTGCGTGTCAGGGGATCCGAGGGGAGATATGGACTCGATCGACCAGAGAATCGTTGCGCTGATGCGGGAGGACGCCCGGCGGTCGTTCAAGGACATCGGCAAGCGGGTCTCGCTGTCCGCTCCGGCGGTCAAGCGGCGGGTGGACCGGCTCGAGGCCGACGGGGTGATCAAGGGCTACACCACGACCGTCGACCACTCCGCGTTCGGGTGGAACGCGCACGCCTTCGTGGAGCTCTACTGCGAGGGTGGGATGTCGGGCACCGAGGTCCGCACGGCGGTCGGGGAGCATCCCGAGGTCGAGGCCGCGTACACCGTCGCCGGGGCGGCGAGCGCGGTCCTCCACCTCCGCGCCGAGGACAACGAGCACCTCGAGCGGGCGCTGGAGCGGATCCGCGACACCGACGGCGTGCTCCGCACCCAGACCCAGATCGTCCTCTCGACCCTGCTCGAGCGCCCCGTCGCCGAGAACGGCCAACCGGCGTGATTGACCATGTAAACAACCTGAAGCTTCAGCACCTCGTCGAGCTGTCGAAGCTCGGCGACGGGTGCGCGGAGCTCGAGTCGGGGATCGAGCGCTGGCTCGCGGGGCACGACGTCGTCTTCGACGGGCGCACGATCCCGTTCGTGCTCATGCCCCACTTCGTCTCCCCGCGCCAGATGGGCCGGGTCCGCCGCGCGGTGGAGTGCCTGTCGACGGTCCTGAACCGGTTCTGCGACGCCTACCCCGACGACCCTCGCCTGCGCGCGGAGCTCGAGCTGCCCCAGTTCGAGGACGCCCTCGTGCGCGCCGACCCCGGCTACCCGCGCCCGCTTCGGATCTGCCGCCTCGACGCCTTCCTCTCGGGCTACGAGGTCAAGTTCCTCGAGTTCAACGCCGACTCGCCGGCCGGGATCGGATACACCGACGTCCTCCACGAGGGCCTCGCCGAGGCGATCGAGCTCGAGCGCGTCGCCGCCGAGTTCGACACCGCCTACACGCCGATGCTCCCAGTGCTGATCGACACGCTGCTGGATGCGTACGCGGCCCGGCGCGGCTCCCGGCCCGAGCTCCCCGAGCGCCCCCGCCTTGGGCTGATCGACCTCCCCGGGAGCCCCTCGGTGCCGGAGTTCCGGATCATCTGCCGCGCGGCGCGGGCGGCGGGGCTCGAGGCGCTGCACGCGACAACTGACGAGCTCGAATACGACGGGTCGGTGCTGCGCGCCGGCGGCGAGGAGGTCCAGCTCGTCTATCGCCGCGCCCTGATCGACGACCTCGAGGAGGGCGACCTCACCGCCGCGCTTCGCGACGGGACTGTGTGCGTGGTGAACCCGCCGCGGGCCCGGGTCGCGAACAACAAGAAGCTGTTCGCGCTCCTCGACGACCCGCGCTTCGGCCACCTCGTGCGGCCGCGGGAGGCGGAGGTGATCGCGGCGACGATCCCGTGGACGCGGATCCTGCGACCCGGACGAGTCACCTACGGGGAGTGGGTCGTCGACCTGCTCGAGTTCGTGTCGGACAACCGCACCCGGCTGGTGCTGAAGCCGGCGTCCGAGTACGGCGGCCACGACGTGTGGCTCGGTGTCGAGACCGAGCAGGCTCGCTGGGACCGGATCATCGAGGACCACGCCGAGCACGGCGACTTCGTCGTCCAGGAGTACGTGCCGGTCCCCGAGGAGATGTTCCCCACGGTCGAGGACGGCCACGTCCACATGCGGCTGAAGCGCTTCAACATCAACCCGTTCGGAATCGGGGGACGCTACGCGGGGATGATCACCCGGATCTCGGACCAGGCCGTGATCAACGTCTCCGCCGGCGGCGGGCTGCTCCCGAGCGTGGTCGGCCGCCACAAGCGCCCGCTGATGGCCGAGGATGAATCCGATCGACAGGAGGAGGCGTATGGCGCTGCCGGTTGAGCCGCTCCAACGCGGATACGACGTCGACGAGAACGCGATCCGGTTCTCGAACTACCTCCACGTCCTGCGCGAGCTCGTCCACCTCTCGTGCGGGTGGCTGCCGCTGGTCGGCGACTTCGAGCTCAAGTACAGGCTCGGCGACCACCTCCACGACGATGCGCGGTCGATCTCGAAGATCCGCCGACGCCTCTCCGAGCTCCGACACCCGAGCGAGTACCCGGGCACGCCGGGCGACGAGCTGACCGCGCTGCTCGATCGGATGGCCGCGGCCGAGGGCGCCGACGAGTACGTCGCGATCGCCTACGGGGAGGCGAAACCGGTGCTGGTCGATTCGATCCGCGTCCACCTCGACCGTCTCGATCCGGTGTCCGATGAGCCGTCGCTGCGGCTGCTGACCCAAGTGCTCGCGCGACAGGAGCGACACATCGCCGACTGCACGGCGGTCATCCCGAGACCACCGGCAAGTTCGCTGGTCATCCCGAGACCACCGGCAAGTTCGCTTGCGAACTTGCCGCCTGACCTCGGGGCGCTCCCGATCGAGCTCAAGGGCGAGCCGCGCCCGCTGCGCGTGATGGCGCCGCTCGGCGCCCCGGCCCGCGACAGCTTCGTCGAGGTGACCGAGGAGGGCGATCCGTTCCTCGCCCGCGAGCTGTACGTCAACGATCCCGAGCTCAACCATGTCCCGGTCGAGCCCGAGGAGCAGCGCCACTTCTTCCACGGGCTGATGGACGCCGAGCTGACGGCGGCCGAGCTGATGGCCCGCAACTCGCACGAGCACCCCGAGATGCCATGGGACTTCCACGTCGACATGGCGCGCCAGACGTGGGACGAGATGCGCCACGCGAAGGTCCACTACATGCTGATGCCGACCGAGCTCGGATGCCGATGGGGGGACTACCCGGTCACGTTCTCGTACTTCAAGTCGATCTACGCCCACGATCTGCTCGGGCGCCTCGCGCTGTTCAACAGCACGAGCGAGCAGAAGGCGATGTGGCGCCACTCGCGGCGCCGCGAGGTGCTGACCGCGCGCGGCCAGGAGAAGGTGGCGATGGTGTTCGACTACCTGCTCGCGGACGAGGTCCCCCACGTCCACAACGGGGTCCGCTGGGGGGCGCACCTGCTCGGAGGCGACGAGGGCGCGTACCGGCGCCGGGTCCGTGAGCTGCGCGAGTCGCTCGACGAAACCGGCGCGCCGCGGGCTCAGGCGGTCGAGGAGCCGGGCGCCGGGGTCGGGGGCACCACGACCTCGCGCCGGTAGAGCATCCACTCGCGGATCGCGATCTGGAGCGACGCCGCCGCGGGGATCGCGAGCAGCGCCCCGAGGATCCCGAACAGGGTGCCGCCGAACAGCACCGCGACGAGGACGACGAACGGCTCGATCGCGACCGCGCGGCGCTGGATCTGGGGCTGGATGACGTAGTTCTCGACCTGCTGGTAGGCGATCGAGTAGATCACCCACACGATCAGCGCGACCGGGAAGTTGACGAATAGCGTCACGACCGCGACCAGCACCGCCGCGAGGGTGGCGCCGACGAGCGGGATCAGGTCGAAGAAGAAGACGATCAGGGCCAGCGGCGCCGCGAACGGCACGCCGAGGATCGACAGCACGATGAACGAGGTGATCCCGGCGATCGTCGCCTGGAGCAACGCGCCACCGACGTAGTTGCCGACCGCGACGCCGATGTGATCGAAGGCGCGCGACATGCGCTCCTTCTGCACCGGGTCGCGGGTCTCGAGGAAGCCCTCCAGCCACCGCCGTCCGCCACCGACCATGAAGATGCTGAGGATGAAGATCGTCAGCGCCGCGAACACCGAGTTCACGAACCCGACACCGATGTCGCGCAGCGTTCCGGCGGCGTCGGGGATCTTGTCCGGCAGCTTCTCCGCCTCGTCCTGGAGCTTGCCGGTGACGTCGTAGTCCTCGTTCAGGTTCCGCAGCGTGTCGTTCTCGTTCACGAAGTCGGTCACGTCCTGCGCGTACTCCGGCGCGTTGTCCGCCAGCTCCTCGGCCTGGTTGACGAAGCTGGGAACGAGCAGAGATCCGATACCGATCGGGATCAGGATCAGGATCAGGTAGACGACCGCGATCGCGAGCCCGCGCCGCATCCATTGTGTGAGGTAGTTGACGGGGCCGGATACCGCGATCGCGATGAACGCCGCGATCACGAGCCAGCTGATCGGCTTGCGCAGCAGATAGATGATGTAGAG
>JBOGZL010000161.1:0-2774 GCA_050697195.1 Solirubrobacterales bacterium | reverse complement strand
GGGCTCGTCTTCATCATGTCCGAGATGGCCGCGGCGCTCCCGCACTCGGGAGGCCCGTACGCGTTCGCTCGCCGGGCGCTCGGTCCGTGGGGAGGCTTCGCAACCGGCCTCGGCGTAATAGTCGCCTACGCGATGGCGACCGCGACGATCAGCGTCGCGATCGCCTTCTACATCCTCGACTTGCCGGCGCCCTTCGAGGACCTGGGGAAGATCGGGCCGATCGAGCCGATCGAGTACATCTCGCTGCTCTTCTTCGCCGTGTTCCTGTACCTCAACATCCGCGGCGTCGAAGCCGTGTTCGGCGTCGTGGCCGCGGTGACGATCGCGGCGATCGTCACGCTCGTCGTGTGGGGCGTGGTGATGCTGTTCTCGTGGGACTCGGGGAACTTCTCCAACATCGCACCCGAGAGCTCCGGTGATTCGAGCTTCCTCCCGTTCGGGATCTCAGGCATCTGGGCAGCGCTCCCGTTCGCGGCGTGGTTTTACCTCGCGATTGAGGCGACGCCGCTGGCCTCCGAGGAGGCGAAGGACCCGAAGCGCGACCTTCCGCGGGGGTCGCTGTACGCGATGTGCATCCTGCTGGTGCTGTCGGGGATCGCCTTCTTCGTCGGCGGGGGAGCCGGTGGCGCCTCGCTGCTGGCCGAGTCGAGCAACCCGATCCCGGCCGTCGTTCGCTCGGAGTACGGGAAGAACTTCTTCTTCTGGATCGTCACCGTCGTTGGGCTGACGGGCCTGATCGCAAGCTTCCACTCGCTGATCTTCGCCTACTCGCGGCAGATCTTCGCGCTGTCGCGGGCGGGGTACATTCCGCGCCTGCTCTCCCGCACGGGCAGCTTCCACACGCCGGTCCCGGCGATCCTGATCCCGGGCCTGATGATGTGGGGCGTGGTGATCATCTACAACCGGATCGACGCGGACACCGCGATCGCCAACATCACCCAGATCTCGGTGTTCGGCGCGCTGATCTTCTACATCCTCGCGTGCGTCTCGTTCATAGTCCTGCGAACCCGCGAGCCGGAGCTGGAGCGCGCGTACCGCTCGCCGCTGGGTGTTCCCGGAGCGGCCGTGACGGGCATCCTGGCGGCGATCACGCTCGGTGCCGGGTTCAACTACACCGAGGCCGCGCAATGGACGATCATTGCGACGATCGGACTGATCCTGCTCGGGCTCGCCTACTTCGCGCTGGTGTCGCGGCACAACCTCGTCGCCGAGGCGCCGGAGGAGGAGTTCGCGGTGGTCGAGCGGGCCGAGGCGGAGCTCGACGCCGATCTCGCCCATCCGGAGCCGCGCCCGCCCGCGCCTGGTGGCGCCGCCTAGCGGCCGCGTTGACATCGCGGGTGCCGTCGGTAAGGATCGGTGCCCGAGGCACCCCGATCGACGGGTGGCGCGAACGGGAGGTTCGAGTTGGCTGGTGAAGGAGCGAACGACGCGGCTCCCAGGCCCGGTGGCCCGGGCGGTACCGCCGGGATGCTCACCCTGGACGAGCTCCGCAAGGAGGTGGCCGACGGCACGATCGACACGATCGTCACCGCGTTCACCGACATGCAGGGGCGGCTGTTCGGGAAGCGGATCATGGGCGAGTACTTCCTCGACGAGGTCACCGAGCACGGCGTCGAGGGCTGCAACTACCTGCTCGCGCTCGACATGGAGATGGAGCCCGTACCCGGGTACGAGATGGCGAACTGGGAGAAGGGCTACGGCGACTTCGGGATCGTCCCCGACATCTCAACCCTGAGGCGGATCCCGTGGCTCGACCGCACGGCGCTCGTGCTCGCCGACGTCGTCAACCACGACGGGTCCCCTGTCGTCGCCTCCCCGCGCCAGGTGCTGATCGCGCAGTACGAGCGCGCGGCGAAGATGGGGCTCACCGCGCAGTTCGCTACTGAGCTCGAGTTCTACCTCTACAAGGAGAGCTACGCCGAGGCGCACGAGAAGGGGTACCGGGACCTGACCCCGACGATCCCCTACATCCTCGACTACCACATTCTCGCGACGACGATGGACGAGCAGTACATCGGGGCGATGCGCCGCGGGATGCACGGCGCGGGGATCCCGATCGAGTTCTCGAAGGGCGAGGCGTGGTACGGCCAGCACGAGATCAACACCCGTTACGCGGATGCGGTCACCACCGCGGACCGCCACACGATCTATAAGAACGGGGTCAAGGAGATCTGCTTCCTGAACGAGATCTCGGCGACGTTCATGGCGAAGCCCTCGGAGAAGGACATCGGGAGCTCGTGCCACATCCATTCGAGCCTCGTCGACTCCGACGGGCAGAGCGTGTTCGTGGACGGCGACGGGAACGAGACCGACACGTTCCGCCACTACCTCGGCGGGATGCGCTACCGGATGCGCGAGCTGGCGCTGTTCATCGCGCCCTCCGTGAACTCCTACAAGCGCTACGCGGCGGAGAGCTGGGCGCCGACCTCGATCTCGTGGGGTCGCGACAATCGCACTTGCGGGTTCCGGATCGTCGGTCACGGGCAGTCGACGCGGGTCGAGTGCCGGATACCGGGCGCGGACGTGAATCCCTATCTCGGGATCGCCGCGCTGCTCTCCGCGGGGCTCGACGGGATCGAGAACGAGACCGACCCCGGCCCGGAGCTGAAGGGAAACGCGTACGCAGCCGGCGAGGCCGAGCCGTTCCCCTCGACGATGTACGAGGCGCTCGACCTGTGGGAGGGGAGCGAGTTCGCGAAGCAGGCGTTCGGCGAGGCGGTGCACAAGCACTACCTCAACTACGGGCGCTACGAGCAGAACGAGTTCAACCAGGT
>JBOGZL010000160.1:0-33313 GCA_050697195.1 Solirubrobacterales bacterium | reverse complement strand
ACCGGGCACTCGACCGCGCGCGAGGCCGCGGTCCTCGCCCGCGACGCCGGCGTGAAGCTCCTCGCCCTCGTCCACGCCTCCTCGCGCTACAACGTCAGCGACCTCCTCGCCGAGGCCCGCGAGGTGGTCCCGACCGCGGTCGCGCCACGCGACTTCGACCTCGTCGAGATCCCCTTCGGTGAGCGCGGCGAGCCGAAGCTCGTCCACAAGGGCGCGCGCGACCGATAACCGCCTCCGCTCAGCTACGATCGCTGGGTCGCTTTGCCACGGCGTGCCCGTGGCCCCCGGTCGAGTGGGGAGGACCGATGAATCCCGCCGCTCCCGGTGGTCGTATTGCGTAAGGAAGTGCATTCCGCATGAGCCCGGATTCCACACTCGCGATCGAGGCCTCGGGCCTCGAGAAAACCTTCGGCGACACGCAGGCCGTTGCCGGCGTCGACCTCGCGGTTCGACGGGGAAGTGTGTACGGCATGCTCGGCCCCAACGGCGCCGGCAAGACGACCACGATCCGGATGCTCGCAACGCTGCTGCGCCCCGACGGTGGCGAGGCGCGCGTGCTCGGGCACGACATCGTCCGCGAGGCCGACGAGGTGCGAGCCTCGGTCAGCCTCACCGGTCAGCTGGCCTCGGTCGACGAGGACCTCACCGGGCGCGAGAACCTGATCCTTATCGGGCGTCTCCTGGGACTGAATCGGGCCGACGCAAAGGCGCGCGCCATCGAGCTGCTCGACGCGTTCGGCCTCGCCGATGCGGCCGGTCGGCTGGTGAAGAACTACTCCGGCGGGATGCGGAGGCGACTCGACATCGCCGCGAGCATCGTCGTCACTCCTGAGCTGATGTTCCTCGACGAGCCGACGACCGGGCTCGATCCGCGCTCCCGCAACCAGGTGTGGGACATCATCCGCCAGTTCGCGGCCCAGGGGACGACGATCCTGCTCTGCACCCAGTACCTCGACGAGGCCGACCAGCTCGCCGACGGCCTCGCCGTGATCGACCGCGGCACGGTGATCGCCGAGGGAACCCCGGCCCAGCTCAAGGTGTCGGTTGGCGGCAGCACGCTGCACATCCGGCTCCTGGACCCCGAGCAGCGCTCGGAGGCCGAGCAGGTGATCACTCGGGTCCTCGGCGCGGAGTGTCACCTCGAGTCGGACCCGTCGTCGCTGTCGACATCGTGCGCAGACCCCGACCGCGCCGCCGAGGCCGTCGGCGAGCTGACTCGCTCCGGGATCGGGGTCGCCAACTTCTCGCTCGGCCAGCCCAGTCTCGACGAGGTGTTCCTCGCCCTGACGGGTCATACGGCCGAGGATCAGACCGCCGAGGAAGCGATCGAGGAGCAGGCTGCATGAGCACCGAACCGACGACGACTCAAGTCGAGCGCGCCCCCGGGGTCGAGGAGGACGCGCTTCGCAAGGCGCTCGCCTCGACCGCGCGCCCGCCGCGCGCCAGCGCCGTATCGGCCGCGGTGACGTTCGGCTGGCGCGGAATGCTCAAGGTCAAGCACGTGCCCGAGCAGCTGCTCGACGTGACGATTACGCCGGTGATGTTCGTGCTGTTGTTCACCTACCTGTTCGGCGGCGCGATCGCCGGCTCGACGGGGGAGTACCTCGACTACATCCTGCCCGGGATCCTGGTGATGTCGGTGCTGTTCACCACCGTGTACTCCGGCGTGTCCCTCAACACGGACCTGACCAGAGGAGTGGTGGACCGGTTCCGGTCGCTTCCGATCTGGCGCCCGGCCCCGCTGGTCGGTGCGCTGCTCGGCGACAGCGTGCGCTACGTGATCGGCGGGCTCGTGATCATCGTCCTCGGCGTGATCCTCGGATACCGCCCCTCGAACGGCGTTCCCGGGGTCGCGGCGGCACTCGGGATGGTGGTGCTTTTCGCCTTCGGGCTCTCCTGGATCTTCACCACGCTCGGGCTGCTGATGCGGGCACCCAACGCGGTCATGAACGCCGGCTTCATGGGGATCTTCCCGCTCACCTTCCTCAGCAACGTCTTCGTCGATCCCGACACGCTCCCGAGCGCTCTCGAGGCGTTCGTGAACGCCAACCCGATCTCCATCCTGGCGGACGTCTCGCGCGGGCTGATGGACGGGACGGCGTCCGGCGGAGACATCGCGGTCGTCCTCGGCACCGCCGTGGCCCTCACGCTGGTGTTCGCGCCCCTGACGACGCATCTGTACCGCACCAGAGGCTGAGCTCTCCGCGGGGCGAGCGGTCGGGTCGCTACCGCTTCGCGAGCGCGGCGACCGCTCCCGCGACGGCCGGCGCCTGGTCCTCCTGGAGGAAGTGCTTCGCGGGGAGCAGGATCGGGTCGCTCACGTCGAGGAACTCCTGGACCGCGATCCGGCGCTCGTGCTTGAGCGCGGGGTCGCGGTCGCCCCAAACCACCTGTCGCGGGCACTCGAGCGCGCCGAGCCCGTCGCGGTAGAAGCGCTCCTTCTCGGCGCTGAGCTCGAAGCCGCGCATGATCCGCAGGAAGGCGCGGCCTCCGTCGTCGCGCTTGAGCAGGTGGTAGTAGGCGTAGATCTCGGCCGGGGGCGTCGCCGAGCGGTCGGCGATCGTCTGGAGGTAGAAGAGCTGGCGCATCATCCACGGGTTCAGCGAGCGAAGCCACACCTCGCCGAGCCCGCGGATCGAGAACGGGTGCATGCTCCACGGGCGGTGGAATGTGGCGACGTCGACGAGCGTGTTGAGCGCCGTCAGGCTGGCGACCCGCTCGGGGTTTCGGATCGCCCACTCGAAGCCGATCGGCCCGCCGATGTCGTGGACGACGAGATGGCAGCGCTCGATCTCAAGCGCGTCGATCGCCTCGCCGGTGAACCGCGCGAGGCCGCTCCAGGTGTAGTCGTACTCCTCGGGGCGGTCCGAGAGCCCGAGCCCCGGAAAGTCGAACGCGACCGCCCGAAGGTCCTCCGCCGCCACCAGGGGGACCACCTTGCGATACAGGAACGAGCTCGAGGGGACACCGTGAAGGAGCACGACAACCGGCCCCGACCCCTGGTCGAGCGTGAAGCTCCCGATCCCGTCGACGTCGAAGGGGCGACCGGCTCGGCGATGCGCTTCGATGACCTCGCTGGTTGCGGCGAGCACGCGCCCATGATCCACGATCGGCATCCCCGGCCCCTGGTAGGCTGACCCCCGACTCGGTCCTTTAACCCGGTCCGGAGAGGCCAGGAAGGAGCGCGCGTGACACAGCACGACAAGATCGTGCTCGACGGTGGCGACCTGCAGCGCACGCTGGTGCGCATCGCGCACGAGATCGTCGAGAAGAACCCGGGGCCCGGCGGGCTCGCCCTGGTCGGGATCCACACCAGAGGCGCGGTGCTCGCGTCGCGGGTACACACCCTGGTGGGTGAGCTGAGCGGCTCGGAGGTCCCCCTCGGCGACCTCGACATCTCCTTCTACCGCGACGACATCGACGCCCGCCGGCCGGGCGCGCAGCCGGTGGTCCACTCCTCCCACCTCGACTTCGACCTCGCCGCCCGCACCGTTGTGCTGGTCGACGACGTCCTTTTCACCGGGCGCACCGTGCGGGCCGCGATCGACGCGCTGTTCGACTACGGGCGGCCCGAGCGCGTGCAGCTCGCGGTCGTGGTGGACCGCGGGCATCGCGAGCTCCCGATCAGGCCGGACTACGTGGGCAAGAACCTTCCTACCTCGCGCCGCGAGCGGGTCAACGTGCGGGTCGAGGAGCTCGACCGGGTGGACGAGGTGACGATCGGGGCGGCCCGGGAGGGTGCCCCGATCGGCGCGAGCGGAGACGAGGAGGAGGCGTGATGAGGCACCTGCTGGCCGTCGAGCACATGGAGCGGGCCGACATCGAGCGGATCATGGAGCGCGCGGAGAGCTTCGCCGAGGTCGGAAGGCGCGACATCAAGAAGGTGCCGACCCTGCGCGGGCGGACGATCGTAAACCTGTTCTTCGAGTCGAGCACCCGGACCAGCTCCTCGTTCGAGCTCGCCGCGAAGCGCCTCTCCGCCGACGTGGTCTCGGTTCGCTCCGCCGGCTCGGCGGTGGACAAGGGCGAGTCGCTCAAGGACACGGTCGCGACGCTGAGCGCCTACGACCCGGCCGCGATCGTGATCCGCTCCCCGCACGCCGGCGTGGCCGACCTCGTGACCCGGTGGACCGACGCGGCGGTGATCAACGCGGGCGACGGCAAGCACGAGCACCCGAGCCAGGCGCTGCTCGACGTGTACACGCTGCGTCGCCGGCTCGGCTCACTCGAGGGCAAGCGGATCTGGATCGTCGGCGACGTCCTCCACAGCCGGGTGGCACGCTCCAACGTGCTCGCGTTCGGCGCGATGGGGGCGGAGGTGACGGTGTGCGGGCCGCCGACCCTGATCCCGCGCGGGATCGAGTCGCTCGGCTGCGGTGTCTCCCACACGCTCGACGAGCTCGGCGAGGCGGATGTGGTCTACGCGCTTCGGATGCAGCGCGAGCGGATGGGGGAGAGCTTCGTTCCCTCGATCCGCGAGTACGCGGCCCACTACCAGATCGATTCTCGTCGACTCTCGTCGCGCCAGCTCCTGATGCACCCGGGCCCGGTGAACCGGGGCGTCGAGCTCGCTCCCGAGGTGATCGACTCTCCCCACTCGCTGATCGCCGAGCAGGTGGAGAGCGGGCTCGTCGTGAGGATGGCGATCCTCTACGAGCTGCTCGCCGGCGCCGAGCGGCCCGGCGGGGATCGCCGCCGGCCGGGCGAGGTCCCCGAGCCCTCGCCGATCGGAGAGCCGGCGTGAGCGCTCGGCGCCCGATCTCCTCGCTGAGCTGGCGGCGCACGGACGGCGCCGAGATGATCGTCCGGGGCGCGCGGGTGCTCGATCCCCGCGCGGGGATCGACGCGGTGCGCGACATCGTGATCCGACAGGGGGAGATCATCGAGGTGGCCGAGCCCGGGAGCGCCGGGGCGGAGGGCCTGGAATCGGTGGACGGGCAGGGCATGCTCGCGCTGCCGGCGTTCTTCGACCCCCACGTCCATCTCCGAGTGCCGGGCCACGAGCACAAGGAGGACCTCGAGACCGGCACCCGCGCGGCGGCGGCGGGCGGCTTCTGCGGGGTGCTCGCGATGCCGAACACCGACCCGCCTGTCGACGGCGCTCCCGCGGTCGAGGCTCTTCGCCGTAGGGCCGAGCGCGAGGGCTCGGTGCCGGTCGGCTTCCTCGCCTCGATCACCCGTGCGATCGCGGGGAACGAGCTCACAGAGATGGCCGAGCTGCGCGAGGCTGGCGCCGTCGGCTTCAGCGACGACGGATGGCCGCTGACGAGCGCCCGGGTGCTGCGCCGCGCCCTTCAGTACCAGAAGCTCGTCGGCGGGGTGATCGCCCTTCACGAGGAGGACCCGGAGCTGTCCGGGGACGGCGCCATGCACGAGGGTCCGGTGTCCGCCGCCCTCGGCCTCGCCGGGATCCCGTCGGTCTCGGAGTCGACGATGATCGCCCGCGACGCCGCGCTCGCCGCCTACGAGGGCGCTCGGGTCCACGTGCTTCACCTGTCGGCGCGCGAGTCGGTGCAGGCGGTGGCGCGAGCGAAGGACGCGGGCACCCGGATCACCTCCGAGGTGACCCCTCACCATCTGACGCTGACCGACGAGGCGGTCCGGGGACTCGACGCCCGCTTCAAGATGAACCCGCCGCTTCGCTCCGAGGAGGATCGGCTCGCGCTGATCGAGGGCCTGCGGTCCGGGGTGATCGACTGCGTGGCGACCGACCACGCCCCCCACGCACCGGAGGAGAAGGAGGTGCCCTTCGAGGAGGCGGCGATGGGCGTCACGGGCCTGGAGACCGCTTTCGGGGTCCTCTACACGGAGCTCGTCATCCCGGGCGTCCTCGACCTCGAGCTGGTGGTCGAGCGGATGACAGCGGGGGCGGCGGCGTTCGGGTTCGACACCCCTTCGCTGGAGCCGGGAAGCGAGGCGAACGTGGTCCTGATCGACCCCGAGGCCGAGTGGGAGGCGGGTAACCAGGGGTGGGAGAGTCGCTCCGAGAACTCGTGCTTCGCGGGGCGGCGGCTGCGTGGCCGGGTGCTGATGACGATCGCCGCGGGTCAGGTCGCCTACCGGCAGCGCAGCTTTGCGATGGGAGTGGCGTGAGCGCGAGGGCGGGCACCGAGGTCGGGCGCGCCGAGCTCGCCCACCGGATCACCGGGTCGAAGCTCGATCCCAACCGCGCGGCGCTCGTGGTGATCGACGTCCAGGAAGCGTTTCGAAAGGCGGTCCCCGTCTTCGACGAGGTCGCCCGCGCCACCGGCGTGCTGGTGGACGGCGCGAAGGCGGTCGGGATCCCGATCGTCGCCACCGAGCAGTATCCGAACGGGCTCGGGCACACCGTCCCCGAGGTCGCCGAGCGACTCCCCGACGGGGTGGAGCCGATCGAGAAGGTCGTGTTCTCCGCCGCCGAGGCGGACGGCTTCGATCTCGGCGGCGCCGACCAGGCGCTCGTGTGCGGGATCGAGACGCACGTGTGCGTGAACCAGACGGTGGTCGACCTCCTCGCCCGTGGGGTCGACGTCCACGTCGCCGAGGACGCGGTCGGCTCGCGCACGAAGCAGAACTGGAAGCTCGGCCTGCACAAGGTCGAGCACGTCGGCGCGACGCTGACATCGGTCGAGACCGCCCTGTTCGAGCTCGTCCGGCGTGCCGGCACCGACGAGTTCAAGCAGGTCCAGAAGCTGATCCTCGAGTGGGCCCCGTGACCCCGCAGGGACCCCGCGACGGCGGACGCGACAGCGGAGCGCGTCGCGGGTATGTGTTCCTCGAGGACGGGACGCGGTTCGACGGGGAGCTGGTCGGCGCCGCCGCGCCAATCACGGGGGAGGTCGTCTTCAACACGTCGATGACCGGGTACCAGGAGGCGGTCACCGACCCCTCCTACGCCGGCCAGCTGATCACCTTCACCTACCCGCTGATCGGAAACTACGGCGTCTCGGGCGATGCGATGGAGTCCGATCGCCCCCAGGCACGCGCTGTGATCATGCGCGACGCCAAGAACGACGAGAGCGCGGCCGCGGCCGAGCGCGGGTGGCTCGACTGGCTGCGCGACTGTGGGGTGCCGGCGATCTCGGGCATCGACACCAGGGCGCTGGTGCGCCACATCCGCGATCGCGGCGCGATGCGGGGCGGGATCTTCCCCGCCGAGCTCGCCGAGGCCGATGCGCGCGAGCGGGTGGCGGCCGAGCCGTCGATGGAGGGGGCGGACCTGGCCCGCGAGGTCACGCCCCCGGCGCCGGTCGAGCTCGACGGCGCGGGCCCGCACGTGGTCGGGATCGACACCGGGATCAAGATGTCCATCATTCGACAATTGCGCGAGCGGGATTGTCGGTTGACGTTGTTCCCATGCACCGTCTCGGCCCGGGACGTTCTTGCCGCCGACCCGGATCTCGTTTTCCTCGCCAACGGCCCCGGAGACCCGGCGGCGCTCGAATACGTCGTCGGCACCGTGCGCGACCTCGTCGGCCGCAAGCCGGTGTTCGGGATCTGCCTCGGCCACCAGCTCCTGTGCCGGGCGGTCGGGCTGGACACGTTCAAGCTCCGCTTCGGCCACCGCGGCGCGAACCATCCGGTCAAGGACCTGGCGAGCGGACGGATCGACATCACATCCCAGAACCACGGCTTCGCCGTCCGCCCGCCGGGGGGCGGCGAGCGGATCGAGGGCGACGAGCCGGTGCGCTGGGAAACCGACTTCGGCGCCGCCGAGCTCTCGCACCTGAACCTCTACGACCGCACGGTCGAGGGGCTTGTGCTCAAGGATGTCCTCGGCGCCACCGTCCAGTACCACCCCGAGGCCGGCCCGGGCCCCCACGATGCCCGCTACCTGTTCGACCGCTTCCTGGAGCTCGCCGATGCCCAGGCGTGACGACATCCACAAGATCCTCCTGATCGGGTCGGGGCCGATCGTGATCGGGCAGGCGGCCGAGTTCGACTACTCGGGCGTCCAGGCCTGCAAGGTTCTGCTGGAGGAGGGGTACGAGGTCGTGCTCGTGAACTCAAACCCGGCGACGATCATGACCGACCCCGAGTTCGCCCACCGAACCTACGTCGAGCCGCTGCTCCCCGGCACGGTGGCGCGGATCGTGGAGCGCGAGCGGCCCGACGCGCTGCTTCCGACGCTCGGTGGGCAGACGGCGCTCAACCTCGCGAAGGCGCTGCACGACGACGGGACGCTCGAGCGCCTCGGGGTCGAGCTGATCGGCGCCGACTACGATGCGATCCACCGCGCAGAGGACCGCGAGGCGTTCCGCGAGACGATCGAGGGCGCCGGGCTGCGTGTCCCGTGGTCGGAGATCGTGACCGGAGTCGGCGACGCCGAGCGCGGCATGGCGGAGCGACGGATCACGCTCCCCGCGATCGTGCGCCCGGCGTTCACCCTCGGCGGCCACGGAGGGGGCGTGGGGCGGACCGAGACCGACCTTCTCCAGGTCGTCTCGGAGGGACTCGCCGCGAGCCCGATCAACCAGGTGCTGGTCGAGGAGTCGGTGCTCGGGTGGGGCGAGTTCGAGCTCGAGGTGATGCGCGACCGAAACGACAACGTCGTCGTGATCTGCTCGATCGAGAACGTGGACCCGATGGGCGTCCACACCGGCGACAGCGTCACGGTGGCGCCGGCGCAGACCCTCACCGACGGTCTCTACCAGGAGCTGCGCGACCAGGCGCTGCGGGTGATCCGCGCGGTCGGGGTGGAGACCGGGGGGTCGAACATCCAGTTCGCCGTCAACCCCTCCAGCGGCGAGGTGGTGGTGATCGAGATGAACCCGCGCGTCTCGCGCAGCTCGGCGCTCGCGTCGAAGGCGACGGGCTTTCCGATCGCCAAGATCGCGGCGAAGCTCGCGGTCGGGTACGCGCTCGAGGAGATCCCGAACGACATCACCCAGGCGACGCCGGCGTCCTTCGAGCCGACGATCGACTACGTGGTCATCAAGGTGCCGCGGTTCGCGTTCGAGAAGTTCCCCGGCGCCGAGGGGCGGCTGTCCACCCACATGAAGTCGGTCGGGGAGGCGATGGCGATCGGGCGCACCTTCCGCGAGTCGTTCGCCAAGGCGATGCGCTCCCGAGAGCTCGACTCGGGCGCCGAGGTGCCGGACGAGACGGGCGAGATCCTCGATCGGCTCGAGACCCCCTCGCCGGATCGCTACGACCTGCTGCTCGAGGCGTTCCGGCGCGGCGCCCGGATCGAGGAGGTGGGCGAGCGGACCTCGATCGATCCGTGGTTCCTGCGCGAGCTGGAGGCGCTCGCGAACGAGGGTGACGGGACCGAGGGGCTCACCCGCTCCTACCGGGCGGTGGACACGTGCGCGGCGGAGTTCGAGGCGCGCACGCCCTACTACTACAGCGCGCACGAGCGCCCGGGCCCGGGGGGTCCCGCCGGCGAGGTGAGGCGCGGGGGCCGTGAGTCCGTGGTCATCCTCGGCTCGGGGCCGAACCGGATCGGTCAGGGGATCGAGTTCGACTACTGCTGCGTCCACGCGGCGATGACGGTGCGCGAGTCGGGGCGCGACGCGGTGATGATCAACTGCAACCCCGAGACGGTCTCAACCGACTACGACACCTCCGACCGCCTCTACTTCGAGCCGCTCACCGCCGAGGACGTGCTCGCGGTTCTGAAGGTCGAGGACCCCGAGGGCGTGATCGTCCAGTTCGGGGGCCAGACCCCGCTACGCCTCGCGCGCACGCTCGAGGAGGCCGGGGTGACTCTGCTGGGAACCCCGGTCGACGCGATCGACCTCGCCGAGGACCGGGGTCGGTTCGCCGCGCTGCTCAGCGGTCTCGACATCACCCACCCCCCGTACGGGACCGCACTGTCCGCCGAGGAGGCGGGAGTGATGTCGGAGCGGGTCGGCTTTCCACTCCTGGTCCGCCCGTCCTACGTGCTCGGCGGCCGCGCGATGGAGATCTGCTACTCGGCGGAGGGGCTCGCCGCCTACCTGGAGGCCAACGTGAAGGCCGACCAGGAGCACCCCCTGCTCCTGGACCGCTTTCTCGAAAACGCGATCGAGGTCGACGTCGACGCGCTCGCCGACGGGGAGGCGGTGCACGTCGCGGGGATCATGCAGCACGTCGAGGAGGCCGGAGTGCACTCGGGCGACTCCGCCTGCGTGATCCCGCCGATGAGCCTCGGCGAGGAGATGCTCGAGGAGATCCGCGAGACGACGCGCAGGATCGCGCTCGAGCTCGGTGTGATCGGGCTGATGAACGTCCAGTACGCGGTCGCGGCGGGGGAGCTGTACGTGCTCGAGGCAAACCCGCGCGCCTCGCGGACGGTGCCCTTTGTCAGCAAGGCGGTCGGGGCTCCGCTCGCGAAGATCGCGTGCCGGCTGATGCTCGGCGAGCGCCTCGCCGACCAGGAGCTGCCGGCGCCCCCCACCGACCAGGTGAGCGTGAAGGAGGCGGTGATGCCGTTCGCGCGCTTCGGCGGCGTCGATGCCGTGCTGGGCCCGGAGATGAAGAGCACCGGCGAGGTGATGGGGATCGCGCGCGACTTCCCGACCGCGTTCGGCAAGGCCCAGGGAGCGGCGGGGGTGGGGCTGCCGGACGAGGGGACCGTCTTCATCACGGTCACCGACACCGACAAGGCCGCCGCCACTCAGATCGCGGCGCGCTTCCACGACCTCGGCTTCCGGATCATCGCCACGGCGGGCACCGCGCAGGCGATCTCGCGGATGGGAGTCCCGGTGACCGCGATCAACAAGATCGCCGAGGGCTCGCCACACGTCGTCGACTACATCACCGAGGGCGAGGTGAGCCTGGTGATCAACACCCCGACCGGCAGCGGCGCCCGCAGCGACGGCTACGAGATCCGCACCGCGGCGGTGCGCCGGGGAATTCCCTGCCTGACGACGATGACCGGCGCATCCGCGGCGGCGCGCGCGATCTTCGCCCAGCGGGGCGAGGGCGCGGAGGTGCGCTCGCTGCAGGAGCTGCACGCGGGGCAGCGGACGGAGCGCCTGGAGCGGGCGTGAGCGAGATCGCCCCGTTCGGGCGGCGCCTGGCCGAGGTGGTTGGGAACCGAGCCTCGGGCGCCTACCGGATCTTCACCGCACTCGACCGCGACGGCCCCGAGCCCGACGCGGGTCAGTTCTACATGCTCGCCTCCGGCAAGCACTGGGAGGCGCGCGGCGAGCGTCCCTATCTGCCGCGGGCGTTCTCCGTAGCCGAGGCGACGGCAACCGATCACGGCCTCAGGCTCGACTTCCTCGTCGAGGGCGTCGGACCGGGGACCGAGCGGCTGGCCGACCTCGAGTCGGGAGAGGGGCTGTGGCTCACAGGGCCGCTGGGCCGACCGTTCTCGTCGCCGCGCGAGCTCGCGCCCGGGGCCGCCGGGGCGATCCTCGTCGGGGGCGGGATCGGGGTCGCGCCGCTCGCGATCTGGCGGACGAGGCTCGCCGCTGCCGGGGTTCCCTCCCGGGTCCTGCTCGGGTTTCGCGACCGTGCGCACGCCGGCGGCCTCGACCTGTTCGACTGCTCGGAGATCCGGCTCGCGAGCGAGGACGGCCACACCGGGCACCGGGGGTACGTGACCGAGCTGCTCTCGGTGGTGCTCGAGGGCGACGACGCGGCGACCGCGGCGGTGTACGCGTGCGGTCCGCCGGCGATGCTCGAGGCGGTCCGCGCGATGTGCTCCGAGCGGGGGGTGGCGGCCCAGCTCGCGATGGAGTCCCCGATGGCATGCGGGTTCGGCGCCTGCATGGGCTGCGCGATACCGCTCGCGGGAGGCGCCTACATGCGCCTGTGTGTCGACGGGCCGGTGGTCGACGCGGGGCGGATCGAGACGGCGCTCGTCGCGGGGTCGGGGCATTGACGGCGGTACAGGCGACAATCGATCTGCGCACCGAGCTGGCCGGGCTCGAGCTCGCCCATCCGGTGCTCAACGGCTCGGGGACCTTCGACGCGATCGCCGCCCAGCGCGCCTTCGGGCCGGCGGTGCGCGACCGGTTCCCGTTCTCCGCGTTCGTCTCGAAGACGATCACCCCCGAGCCGCGCGCGGGGAACGCGCCCCCGCGCCTGTTCGAGACCCCGTCGGGGATGATCAACTCGATCGGGCTCCCGAACAAGGGCCTGGAGGGCTTCCTCGCCTCCGACCTGCCGAAGCTGGTCGAGCTGCCCGCCCCGCTGATCGTCTCGGTGATGGGACAAAGCCACGAGGAGTTCGCGCGCCTTGTCGACGGCGTCGCCCCGCGCGAGGAGGTGGCTGGCGTGGAGCTCAACGTGTCGTGCCCCAACGTCACCTCGGGCCTGATCGTCGGCGAGGAGCCCGAGGAGACACTCACCCTCGTCCGAACGCTCCGCGGGCTGACCCCGAAGCCGCTGATCGTGAAGCTGACCCCGAACGTCGCCGACCCCGCCTCGGTCGCCCGGGCCGCGGAGCAGGGGGGCGCCGACGCGGTCTCGCTGATCAACACTTTGAAGGCGACGGCGGTCGATCCCGTGACGCTTCGGCCGTGGCTCGGCGCCGGCCGCGGCGGGCTCTCGGGCCCGGCGGTGAGGGCGATAGCGCTGGAGCAGGTGGGCGCGGTCGCCGCCGCGGTCGGGATCCCGGTCGTCGGGATGGGCGGGATCGAGAGTGGGGAGCACGCCGCTCAGTTCATCGCCGCCGGGGCGAGCGCGGTCGCGGTGGGGACGGCGAGCTTTCGCGATCCGCTCGCCGGGGAACGGGTCCGTATCGAGCTCGGCGAGGAGCTCCACCGCGGCGGGTTCTCGGGGATCGCCGAGATTCGCGGACGATCGCGCATGTAGACCTCAACCCGAGGTCGATGCGAATTCGTCCGAAAGAGCGCCGTACCCCCTTGCGCCCCGCGACACCGGGGATATACTCGCGCCTCGCTGTGGCCGGTCCCTCCGTCCAAACACCCGCAACCGCTGTTCCGGAGAGAACCCACGAGCAACGGATGCGGGCCCTGCGGCGGGCGAACGAGATCCGGACCAAGCGGGCGCAGCTGAAGCGCGACCTCAAGGCCGGCAAGACGAAGATCGAGACGCTCCTGCTCGACCCGCCCGAGCACGTGCTGTCGGCGAAGGCGTTCGACATGATCCTCGCCGTCCCGAAGTACGGGCGGGTGAAGGCGAACCGGATCCTCGGCCAGTGCAGGATCTCCCCCAGCAAGACGATCGGCGGCCTCTCGGAGCGCCAGCGGGCCGAGCTCGTCAGCCAATTGCGCCGCTAGGAAGTCTCCCGGGGCACGCGTCCTCCCCGGACGCTTAGCTTCACCGGATGGCGAAGGCCTTCGTGATCACGGGCCCGAGCGGTGTGGGCAAGGGCACGCTGATATCGCGTCTGCTCGAGCGGGTCCCGAACCTCGAGCTGTCGGTCTCGGCGACGACACGCGAACCGCGGCCGGGTGAGCGCGACGGGCGCGATTATCACTTCCTGGATCCGGCTGAGTTCGAGCGTCGGGTCAGCGCGGGGGACTTCGTGGAGCACGCCATGTACAGCGGACACGCATACGGGACGCTTCGCTCCGAGGTGGAGCGGCGACTGGAGGCGGGCAAGTCCGTGGTCCTCGAGATCGAGGTCCAGGGCGCTCGCCAGGTGCGCGACAAGATGCCGGAGTCGGTGCAGGTCTTCATCGCGCCACCCGATCCGTCGGCGCTCCGTCGCCGTCTCGAGGGGCGCGGGACAGATGACCCTGAGGCGATCGACCGACGCCTCCAGGTGGCGGAGTCGGAGCTCGCGGCGGAGTCCGAGTTCCCGCGACGGGTCGTCAACGACGAGGTGGACCGCGCCGCGACGGAGCTGGAGCGAATCGTGCGTGAGGAGCTCGACCGCGAGCGCTGAAGTGCCCGCCGGCTAGAATCCCCCCGATGATCAAGCCCAGAGTGGACACGCTCCTCAGCCAGACCGACTCGCACTACGCCGCCGTGGTCGTCGCCGCGAAGCGCGCGCGCCAGCTCAACGCCTACTACCGCGCGCTCGGCGAGGGGACCTACGAGGAGTACACGCCTCCGATGGTCGAGACCGAGACCGGCAACTACCTAACGATCTCGCTCGAGGAGCTGGCGCAGGGCAAGATCAAGTACGAGTACCGCAGCTAGGAGCCGCGTCATGGCACGCATCCTGCTCGGCGTCAGTGGCGGGATCGCCGCCTACAAGGCGCTCGAGCTCGCGCGCCTGGCGACCCGCGCCGGACACGGGGTCCGGGTGCTGATGACACCCGCCGCGACCCGGTTCGTCGGTGCCGCCTCGTTCGAGGGCATCGTCGGGGCGCCGGTGCTCGTGGACGAGTTCGAGCGCGACCCCGCCCGGGGCACGTTCCCCGGCGACGATCCTCCGGCTCACGATCCGATCGGCCACCTCGAGCTCGCCGCGAACGCCGACGTCTGTGTGGTCGCCCCGGCGTCCGCGAACACGATCGCGAAGCTCGCCGCGGGGATCGCGGACTCGATCCTCACCACATCCTTTCTGGCCTGCACCGCTCCCCGGGCCGTCGCCCCGGCAATGAACGACCGCATGTACGAGGACGCCGCGACGCGCGACAACCTCCGCGTACTCGCCGAGCGGGGGGTGCGGGTGATCGAGCCGGAGTCGGGGGCGCTCGCCTCGCGCGGCGAGCACGGGGTCGGCCGCCTGCCCCTGCCCGAGCGCCTGCTCGCCGAGCTCGAGTCGATGCTCCCCGCGCCGGCCGGGCCATGGGACGGGATGCGGGTTCTCGTGACCGCCGGCGGGACCCGGGAGCCGATCGACGCCGTCCGCTACGTGGGAAACCGCTCCAGCGGGCGGATGGGATTCGCGCTCGCCGAGCGCGCCGCGCGACGCGGCGCCGGGGTCACCGCGATCGCGGCGAACGTCGCCCTGCCGACCCCGCGCGGGGTACGCCGGGTCGACGTCGAGACCGCCGCCGAGCTCGCAGAGGCCGTCCGTGCGGAGTTCTCGCGCGCGCACGTCCTGCTGATGGCGGCGGCGGTGGCCGATTTCCGCCCCGCCCGCACGGAGGCGGGGAAGATCGCGCGCGAGGGCGGCGGCGGAGGCCTCGACCTGCGCCTGGAGCCGACCGACGACGTGCTCGCGGGCATTGCGGTCGACCGGCGCGAGGACCAGGTTGTCGTCGCGTTTGCCGCCGAGCACGGCGGGGAGCCGGTTGCCCGCGCGCGCGACAAGCTTCGCCGTAAGGGCGCCGACGCGATCGTGGTCAACGATGTCTCGCGCGAGGAGATCGGGTTCGACAGCGAGCTGAACGAGGTCGTGATCCTCGACTCGGACGGAGAGCACCCCGTCGCGCTCGGATCCAAGGAGGACGTCGCCGACGCGATCCTCGACCGGGTCGATGTCCAGCCGCCGCGCCGCGCCTACACTTGAGGGCGTGGTGGACGACCGAAGGCTCGATGCCGGCGAGTCCCTGTACTCGCTGTACCGCAAGGGGATGGCGTTGCTGGAGAGCGGTGACTTCTCGCAGGCCACCGTCCCGCTGCGAAAGGCGGCCCGCATGGACCCGGAGAAGAGCTCGATCCGCGAGGCGCTCGGCCGCGCATACTTCCGCAGCCGCCGCTACGCCGAGGCGGCGGATGAGTTCGAGGCCGTGGTCGAGCGTTATCCGGTGAACGACTACGCGCACTTCTGCCTCGGGCGCGCGCTGTCGAAGAGCGGCCGCAAGGACCGGGCCCGTCGCCACCTCGCGATCGCGGCGAACCTGCGCCCCGAGCGCACCGACTACCGCCTCTACCGCGAGCGCCTCGCAGCCCGGGGCTAGCGGCGGACACCACGAACCGCGCGATCTGCTTGCAGATCGCGCGCTTGCTTTAGTTCGCCGGATGCGGGCGCTCGTACAGCGAGTGAGCCGGGCCGCGGTCTCAGTGGACGGCGAGCGGGTCGCCGAGATCGGCCCCGGCCTCCTGGTCCTCGTGGGAGTCGGGGAGGGTGACGGCGAGGCCGAGGCCGACCGGCTCGCCGACAAGGTCGGGGCGCTTCGGATCTTCGAGGACGCGGACGGGCGGATGAACGAGCCGCTCGGCGAGCGCGAGGTCCTTTGCGTGAGCCAGTTCACCCTGTACGCGGACACCCGCAAGGGCAACCGGCCGAGCTTCACCGGCGCCGCCCCGCCCGAGCTGGCCGAGCGCCTGTACGAGCGCTTCTCCGATCGCCTCGATGCGAAGCGGGGCGTGTTCGGCGCCCGGATGGAGGTCGAGCTGGTCAACGACGGACCGGTGACGCTGATGCTCGACGCATGAGCGGCGGGCTGCGGAAGCTTTTGCCGCTGTACCTGGTCGTCTTCGTGGGCTTCCTCGGGTACAGCCTGATGATCACGGTGTTCACGCCGATGCTGTTGCAGAACACCAACGGCATGCTGGCGGAGTCCTCGACGACGTCCGACCGCACGCTGGTGCTGGGGGTCCTGCTCTGCCTCTACCCGCTCGGGCAGTTCCTCGGCTCCCCGGTGATGGGCGCGCTCTCGGATCGCTTCGGGCGCCGCCCCGTCCTGATCGGGTCACTGTCTCCGAGCAGAGCCTCGCGCTGCTCATGGTCGCCTCGCTCGGCTCCGGGCTGTCGGAGGCGAACGTGGTCGTCGCCCAGGGGGCGATCGCCGACGCCGCGCCGCCCGAACAGCGCCAGCGCCTGTTCGGCTACATCTACATGAGCGCCAGCCTCGCCTACGTCCTCGGGCCCCTCGCCGGAGGGAAGCTCGCCGACGCGAGCCTCGCGAGCTGGTTCGGGTTCTCGACGCCCTACTGGGTGGTGTTCGGCCTGCTCGCCGCGATGCTCACCTGGATCGCGCTCGAGTTTCGCGAGACCCGGGCGGCCGCCGAGCGCCCCGAGGTGAGCTATCGGCAGGCCTTCACGAACATCGCCGGGCTCTTCACCGACGAGCGCCTGCGCCGACTCTAACTCGTCAACCTGCTCATGTACCTGGCGATCTTCGGGTTCTTCCGCGTCTACCCGATGTACCTGGTGGACGAGTTCGGGCTCGGCGTCTCGGGGGTGTCGGAGTTCGTCGCCTTCGTCGGGGTCCCGATCGTGATCGCCAACCTGTGGCTGGTGGGGATGCTCGCGCGACGGCTCGAGGCGCGCACGACGGTGATCGGATTCGGGTTCGCCACCGGCGCCCTGATGGCGATGGTGGTGCTCCCGACCGCGGTCGGCGGGATGTGGTTCACGCTTGGGCCGACGGCGCTCGCCCTCGCGATCTGCCTGCCCGCCTGCGCGGCGATGGTCTCGCTCGCCGCCGGGGCGCGCGAGCAGGGCCGGGTCCTGGGCAACAACCAGTCGCTCCAGGTCGGGGCGGAGGCGCTCTCGGGGGTGGTCGGCGGAGTGCTCGCGGCGATCGTCGTCAAGCTCCCGTTGCTCGCGTTCGCCGGGGTCGCGATCGCGGGGGCTCTGCTGCTGGCATCAATCCCGCGACGTGCTCCGCTCCCGCTCGCTAGCGACTCGAAACACCGCTCATGACGCTCGCTCGCTCCCGCGTCCGCCGCCGCGGGGCTGCGGGGATCCGAGGCTATACTGAGGCTCGCTTACTTAGTACCCGAACCCTGTTTTCCAGGTGGGCCCGGGCCCGCCTTTTTTTGGGTCAAACACAGAGGAGATGGACGACCTGCAGGCACAGATCGAGGAAAGGCTGTCGGACCGCGAGCCGCAGACCGAGCTGATCGCGCTCGAGCGGCCGGCCGCCGACGCACTGCGCCTGTACATAGACCATCCCGACGGGGTCGACCTCGGCCTCTGCGAGCGCGTCACGACCCACCTTCGTGACCTTCTCGACGACTACGCGCTCGAGGTCTCCTCGCCGGGGCTCGATCGTCCGCTCACGAAGCCCGAGCACTTTCGCCGCTTCGTCGGCCACCGCGTCAAGGTCCAAACCCGGGACGCGATCGAGGGCCGGCGCAACTTCACCGGCACGCTGACCGCGGCGGACGAGCACAGCGTCAGCGTCGACTCCGACGGCGGGGCGGTCGAGATCCCGCTCGATCGTGTTCGCAGGACCAATCTCGTTCCCGAGCCCCCGGAGGTGCCCTCATGACCAGGGAGATCGTCGAAGCGGTCCACACGCTCGAGCAGGAGAAGGGCATCGCATCCGACACGCTGATGTCGGCGCTCGAGGATGCCCTGCTTTCCGCGTACAAGAAGACCCCGGATGCGGCCAAGTACGCGAAGGTGGACCTCGATCGCGACACCGCCGACTTCCGCGTCTTCGAGCTGATCCTCCCGCCCGAGCTCGAGGAGCAGCTCGTCCAGGAGGCGATCGAGGCGGAGCGCGAGATCGACCCGGAGACGGGCGAGCTTCGCGAGCCGGAGGAGCCCGAGCTCGATCCCGAGCGCCTGCGCCCGTACGAGGACCAGATCGAGACCCGCGACGTGACCCCGGACGACTTCGGGCGGATCGCCGCCCAGACCGCGAAGCAGGTGATCCTGCAGCGGATCCGCGAGGCCGAGCGGGCAATGATGTTCGAGGAGTACCAGGACCGCGTCGGCGAGCTGGTCACCGGTTTGATCCAGCAGTCCGACAGCCGCTACACGCTGGTCCAGCTTCGCGAGCGCGTCGAAGCGCTGCTGCCCAAGTCCGAGCAGGTGTGGAACGAGCGCTACGACCACGGGGCCCGGGTCAAGGCCGTGATCACCGACGTCTCGGGTGAGGGCAAGGGCCCGACGATCGTCGTCTCGCGCCGAAACCCCGAGCTGATCCGGAAGCTGTTCGCGCTCGAGGTGCCCGAGATCGCCGACGAGCTCGTCGAGATCGTCAATGTCGCCCGCGAGCCCGGCTATCGCTCCAAGATCGCCGTGATCTCGCATGCCGACGGGGTCGACCCGGTTGGGGCGTGCGTGGGCCCGCGCGGCTCCCGGGTCCGGATGGTGGTCTCCGAGCTGCGCGGGGAGAAGATCGACATCATCCCCTTCAACGAGGAGCCCGCCCGGTTCGTCGCCAAGGCGCTGTCGCCGGCGCGGGTGCGCGAGGTGCTCGTCGAGGACGAGACCAAGGAGGCGACCGTGATCGTCCCCGACGACCAGCTCTCGCTGGCGATCGGGCGCGACGGTCAGAACGCCAGGCTTGCGGCGAAGCTGACCGGGTGGAAGGTGGACATCAAGTCCGAGACCGAGTTCAGCCGGGTCGAGGAGGACATCGAGATCGAGGGCGCGGAGGACGCCGACGGCCGCTGCTCCGCGGTCCTGTCGGCGGGCCGTCGGTGCCCGAACGCCGCTCTGTCGGGCTCACGCTACTGCGGCCTTCCGCAGCATCAGGCGCTCGCCCGGTTCGACACCAACAGCGTCACCGTCCTCGCGCCGCTGAGCGAGGAGGAGGTGACCAAGCTCGCCGATCCCGACGCGGATGAGGGTGAGCTCGCCCCGCTGATCGAGCGCGCGCAGGCGGAGTTCTCCGAGGAGGCGGAGGGCGAGGCGGAGGAGCCCGAGGCCGAGGTCGCAGAGGAAGAGGAACCGGCCGAGGAGGACGTGCCGGAGGAGCCGGAGGAGGCCGAGGAGGCCGACGAAGAGCAGGTCGAAGAGGGCGAGGAGGTGCCCGTCGAGGCATCCGAGGATGCCGAGGTGGCGAGCGAGTCCGAGGCCGAGGCCGAGGTGGAGCCGGCCGAGGAGGTCGCCGAGGCCGAGGAGCCGGAGCCGGCCACCGCCTCCGAGAAGGAGACCGCGGAGTAGGGATCAGGGAGCGAGCCTCGGTGGCAAAGAAGCGTGTTCATGAGATCGCCAAGCAGCAGGGGCTGACGAGCAAGGAGGTCCTCGCGGCGCTCAACGCCGCCGGCGTCAAGGCGACGGCGGCCGCGTCGAGCGTCGAGGAGGAGGTCGCGCTCAAGGCGTTGTCGTCCGGCAAGCCATCCGCCGCCGGCGACGGAGCGAAGGCGCCCCCCGAGGCAAAGCCGGCGAAGGCGGCCGCGGGCGAGGGGGGAGAGGCGTCGAGGCCCGCGAAGGCGAAGTCCGCGCGTGCGGTTCAGGCCGCCGGGAGGCGCCCCGCCGCGCGCCCGGGAGGAAAGCGCCGCCGGGTCGTGATCGACTCCCAGGCCTCGCGCCGCGAGCACATGCCGCAGGCTCCGCCGCGGCGACCGCCGCGCCGCAGGGGCGGGCGTCGAAGGCGACCGCTTCTCGAGCCGCCATCCGAGCCGACGCCGGTTGCCGAGCCCGACCCGACCAAGGTCAACTCCGGCGCGACCGTGCAGCAGGTCGCCGAGACGCTCGATCTCGGCGGCGCCGAGCTGATCAAGAAGCTGATGGAGCGCGGAGAGATGGCGACGCTCACCCAGACGCTCACCGACGACACGATCCAGATGCTTGCCGACGCGTTCGACCGCAAGGTCGAGATCGTCTCCGCGGCGGAGGAGGACGTCGCCGAGCCCGAGTACGAGGACTCTCCGGACGTGCTCGAGGAGCGTCCGCCCGTGGTGACCGTCATGGGTCACGTCGACCACGGCAAGACGTCGCTGCTCGACGCGATCCGCGAGACCGAGGTCGTCGCCGGCGAGGCGGGGGGCATCACCCAGCACATCGGCGCCTACCAGGTGCACCAGGACGGCAAGCCGATCACCTTCATCGACACACCGGGCCACGAGGCCTTCACCGCGATGCGGGCTCGCGGCGCCCAGGTCACCGACGTAGCGGTGATCGTCGTCGCGGCGGACGACGGCGTGATGCCGCAGACGGTCGAGGCGATCGACCACGCCCGGGCCGCGGGCGTCCCGATCATGGTCGCCGTGAACAAGGTCGACAAGCAGAACGCGGCCCCGGACAAGGTCCGCACCGAGCTTGCCGGCCACGACCTCAACCCCGAGGAATGGGGCGGGGAGACCGTCTACGCCAACGTCTCCGCGAAGACCAAGGACGGCCTCGACAACCTGCTTCAGATGATCGTCCTCGTGTCCGAGCTCGAGGAGCTGAAGGCCAACCCCGACGCGCCGGCCTCGGGGACGATCGTCGAGTCACAGCTCGACCAGGGGCGGGGCCCGGTCGCGACGATCCTGGTCCAGCGCGGGACGCTGGGGGTCGGGGACGCGGTCGTCTCGGGACCGCAGTGGGGCCGGGTGCGCGCGATGCACGACTTCACCGGCGCGAGGGTCGAGAAGGCCGCGCCCGGAATGCCCGTCGAGGTGCTGGGGTTTCAGGGCGTGCCGGAAGCCGGCGAGCGGGTCCAGGTCGTCGAGTCAGAGCGCGAGGCCCGCCAAATGGCCCAGGAGCGCGAGACGCGCCTGAAGACGGAGGCGCTCGCCCGCCAGGAGGCCCGCAAGACCACGCTTGAGGAGGTCTTCGCGAAGGCGACCGCCGGCGAGATCAAGGAGCTCAACATCGTGCTGAAGGCCGACGTCCGCGGCTCGCTCGAGGCGCTGCGCGACGAGATCGCGAAGCTCCCGCAGGACCAGGTGACGATCAACATCATCCACGCTGCACCCGGGGCGATCAACGAGTCAGACGTGATGCTCGCCGCCGCTTCCGACGCGATCGTGATCGGGTTCAACGTCCGCCCGGGCGCCGAGGCGCGCCGCGCCGCCGACAGCGAGGGGATCGAGATCAGGACCTACTCGGTGATCTACAAGGTCACCGAGGAGCTCAGGGCGGCGATGGAGGGAATGCTCGAGCCCGAGGAGGTCGAGGAGACGCTCGGCGAGGCCGAGGTCAAGCAGCTCTTCCGCTCCTCGCGTTGGGGCACGATCGCGGGCTCCCAGGTCACCGAGGGCAGGATCACCCGAAACGCCAACGTCCGCCTCGTGCGCGACGGGACCGTGATCTGGACCGGCCGGATCGGCTCGCTGCGCCGGTTCAAGGACGACGTGGGCGAGGTCGAGGAGGGGCTCGAGTGCGGGATAACCCTCGACGGCTACCAGGACGTCAAGGAAGGCGACGTGCTCGAGGCGTTCGAGACGAAGAAGGTCGAGAAGACGCTGGAGTAGGGCGCTAGTCTCCCCCGATGCGGGGAGGTGGCCTAGGGATCGGGGGGCACGCGCGCGGTGTCGCGACGTCGTTGGCCCTCCTCATCGTGATCGCGCTTGGATTCGCACCGCGGGCCGAGGGGTCGATCTGGTGGTCGAACACGTTCTCGGACTCGATCGGGCGCGCGAACCTCGACGGAAGCGGCGCGAACCAGAGCTTCATCGCCGGCGCCGACGATCCCTGCGGGGTGGCGGTTGATCGCTCGCACGTCTACTGGACCAACCCGAGCTCGGATGTCGCGACGATCGGACGCGCGAGGCTGAACGGCACGAAGGTCGACCAGAGCTTCATCACGGGCGCGGCCTCGCCGTGCGGCGTCGCGGCGGACCGCAAGCACGTCTACTGGGCCAACGGCGGCGGCACGACGATCGGGCGCGCGAAGCTCAACGGCAACAAGGTCGACCAGAGCTTCATCACGGGCGCGGCCTCGCCGTGCGGCGTCGCGGTCGACGGGGCACACGTCTACTGGGGCAGCTTCGGGGGGACGACGATCGGGCGCGCCAACCTCGATGGGACGGGTGCGGAGCAGAGCTTCATCACGGTCGCCACCGGGACCCTGCTGTGCGGGCTCGCCGTCGATCAGGCTCACCTCTACTGGACGAGTCGCAACGCCCCCGCGATCGGGGATGACCTCATCGGGCGCGCCAACCTCGACGGCTCCGTGGCCAACCCGAGCTTCATCGGCGGAGCGAGCCGGCCGGTCGGAGTAGCGGTCGACTCCGGACCGGTGGGGATGCCGGGGCTGAGGTTCGGCAAGGTGAGGCGCAACAGGCGGCGGGGCACCGCCACCCTCCTCGCCCGCGTGCCCGAGGCGGGCCGGCTGAAGCTCTCCGGAGCGGGTGTGAAGCGAAGCAAGACAACGGTCGCGCACAGCGGCAAGGTGGGACTGCGGGTGAAGGCCATGGGGCACAAGAAGCGGAAGCTTGCCCGTGCCGGGAGGGCGAAGGTTAGGCCGAAGGTCGCATACACCGCGACCGGCGGGGTCACCGAGACCAGGCGCAAGACGATCAGGCTGATCAGGCGACGCTAGCTTGCGGCCCTGCATGTGGTGCGAGCCCGATCGCGCCGGCACCGATAGGCTCGGACCATGGAAGACAACATCCTGACCGGAGCGAGCGAGGGTCTGACTCCTGTGGAGGCTCCCCCTGCGCCAACTGCCGCGGAGCGGCAGGTGGCCGATCTGCTGCGGATCGAGACGGATCCGGAAACCGCCGCGGCCGTCCTTGATCGGGTTCCGCTCTGGTTTCACACGTTCTCGCTCAACGGTTCGAGCGGGCTCTACACGCACGGCGTCGCCCGCGATCACCGCTACCGCGTCCCCGCCTTGCCCGGCGATTTCGATGGAATGAGTGTCCTCGACATCGGCACCTTCGACGGCTTCTACGCGTTCGTCGCCGAGGCGCGCGGCGCGCGACGGGTGGTCGCGGTCGACAACGAGCAGTACAGGGAGTGGGTCAGCTCGCGCTGGGGTATCGAGTTGAAGGGGGGCGAGGGATTCGCCGCGATCCGGGAGCTACTCGACTCCGACGTCGACTACCACCGCATCGACGCATTCGATCTGGACGTGCTCGGTGAGACCTTCGACTTCATCCTCTGCTTCGGGATCCTGCACCGGGTGGAGAATCCACTGGGGTTGCTGAAGATCATTCGACGGCGCCTCGCGGCCGGCGGACGGGTGCTGCTCGAAACTCACGGTGCGGCCAGTCGGACCTCCGACTCCGCGGTGGTTTCCATCCCTGAGCCGGGAGGGGTCTATGCCCGGGACGACTTCGTGTACTGGGGCTTCACCCCGCCGGGCTTGGACGCGATGGCCCGGCATGCGGGCTTCGAGGGTTTCGAGCTCATCGATGCGCCGGTGATCGACGGCCATCCCCGTGTGCTCGGGTCGCTCCACTCAGGCCCGATCGATTGAGCGCTTCGACGGGCATGACGGTGGTTCATTCACGTGAGCGAAACATCGTCTTTCCAGGGCCTTAACAGGGCCGGAGCGGATTCTTGATCAAATTTCGGCAGACCCCTAGATGGCCTCGGCACTGCCCCCGCTCTATGCACACCGGCTCGGTCGCCACTACGGACCGGACTCTTCGGAGGCGGCGCTTCGCCACACGCTGAGCGGCTCGGTCGAGGGCCTCGAGACCGATGTGTGCCTGACAGCCGATGATCAGCTGATCCTGCTGCACGATCCGCTGCTCGCGCTCGGCACAACGCTCGACGGCTGGGCGCGCGAGAGGACCGCCGAGGAGATCCGATCGGCGCATCTCCGTGATTCCGCGGGAGTGCCGACGGCCGAACATCCGCTCCTGCTCGAGGAGCTGATCGACCTGGTGCCGGAAGCGGTCGGCCTCCAGCTCGATGTCAAGGCGCACGCCGACCCGTCGCTTGCGCGCCGGACCGCCGAGGTGCTCTGCAAGCGACTCCGGGGGGAACCGACCTCCAACCGAGTCGAGGTAGTCGGCTTTCACGGCGAGGCCTGCGCCGTGGCCGCCGCGAGTGGGATCCGGTCTCGCCTGGTGATCTGGGCCGACTACGCGCCCGAAGCGCTCGCCGCCTGGGCTCGTGGGAGCGGGGTGGACGGGATCGCCGTCGAGCATTTTCTGCTCACCGAGCGGTTGGTCGAGGTTCTTCGAAACTCCGGCCTGAGCGTCAACACAGGCACCGTGAACCACCCGTCGCTCCTCAGCCGGGTGCTCGATTTCGCTCCCGACGCGATCGGCACCGACCGCCCTCACGAGCTTCGCGAAGCGGCTGGGCGCCCGACGCCGCGCCGCTCGGCAGTCGCTGCCTAAGCCACCCCGATCACGGGCTCATGGCGGACGGGGAAGTTGACCGAGCTCGCGATGAAGCAGGACTGCTGCGCGCGGTCGTGGAGCTCGAGCGCTGCCTCGGTCATCGAGGCGTCGGTGACCTCGACCGCGGGCCGCAGGGTGACCTCCGTAAAGCGGCCGCTCCCCTCCTCGGTCTGCTCCATCACACCGTCCGCGTGGTCCTCGTACGCGACGACGACTACACCCGAGACGGCGCAGAGGTGAAGGTAGGCCAGCAGGTGGCACTCGCTCAGCGCCGCGACGAGGAGCTGCTCGGGATTCCAGCGCGCGGGATCGCCGCGGAACGCGGGATCGGACGAGCCCGAGATCGGCGGCCTGCCCTCGGCCGTCACCTCGTGCTCGCGGCCGTAGGCCCGGTAGCTCGCGGTGCCCTCGCCGCGATCGCCGGTCCACACGAGGGTGGTCGCATAGCGGTGCGTCCTGCCGGTCACGCGAGGGAAGGTATCGACGGGCGCTCCGGCGTATCGTCTCCACGATGACGGCGTACGTGCTCCTCCTCGAGGCGCAGCTCCATTTCGGCGACGTCCATGACCTGAAGGGGAAGCGCAAGCTCGTCAACTCGCTCAAGACCCAGGTGCGCCAGCGCTTCGGTGCGTCGGTGGCGGAGGTCGACGGACACGACAAGTGGCAGCGGGCGACGCTCTTGTGCGCGATCGTCGGGGACTCGGGGACCGCGAACCGCGGGACCGAGATCGAGCGCTTCATCGAGTCGCGCTGCCCCGACGGGTGCTATTTCGAGCGCGATCTGCTTAGCCTCAACGACGTTCGGGCATAAGAGCGAACGCGGAGCACGGCGCCGGATTTGTATAGTCGGCCGCGATGCCCAGCGGTCGGATGCGGCGCATCAACGGGGCCCTGCGCGAGGTGATCGGCGAAGCGATCTCGACAGAGCTGCAGGACCCCCGAATCGGATTCGTGACCATCACCTCGGTCGACACCAGCCCGGACCTGCGCTCCGCGCGCGTGTTCGTCAGCGTGCTCGGAACGCCCGAGGAGAAGGAGGCGACGCTCGCGGGGCTGCGTTCCTCGCACGGCGTCCTTCAGGCCGCGATCGCGAGCCAGATGCGGATCAAGCGCACCCCGACGCTGGAGTTCCACTACGACGAGACCGTCGAGCGAGCGGATCGGGTCTCGAGGCTCCTCGACCCATGAGCAAGGCGTCGGGGCTGTTGACACGCGACGCCGGCCGCTCCGAGTTGCTCAAGCCGGTGGTGGAGCGGATCCGGGCGGCGAATCGCTTCCTGCTGACGACCCACGAGAATCCCGATGGGGACGCGCTCGGCTCGCTGCTGGCGATGCACCACATCCTCCTCCGGTTGGGCAAGGACTCCGTGATGTTCCTCGCCGCGAAGGAGTTCCCGCTCCCGGTCGAGTATCGCTTCCTTCCCCTCGAGGAGGTCTTCCACGAGCCGCCCGCGGACCTCGACGACCGGGTGGTGATCTTCCTCGACTGCGGGAACATCGACCGGATGCCGGTGGCGTGGCTGAAGCAAGGGGACGCCCGGATCCTCAACGTCGATCACCACCACGACAACACGCGCTTCGGCGACGTCAACCTGGTGGACACCGACGCGTCCTCCACCGCCGAGATCGTCTACGAGCTCGCCACCGAGCTGGGCGTCGAGCTGAGCCCCGAGATCGCGGGGGCGCTGTACGTCGGCCTCGTGACCGACACGGGACGGTTCTCCTACGAGAACACCCATCCCGGCGCCCACCGCATGGCCGCCAACCTGATCGAGGCTGGGGTGAACGTCAACGACACATACCGCCGGCTCTACGAGCGGGTGCCGATCGAGAAGCTGCGGCTCGTGTCCCGCGCGCTCGAGAAGGTCGAGCAGGTGGACGGGGGAGTGCTCGCGATCACCTACATCACCGCCGACGACTACGCCGCGACGGGCGCGAGCGAGGTCCTGACCGAGGGGATAATCGACCACCTTCGCTCCCTCGAGGGCGCGGCCGTCGCCGCGCTCGTCCGCGACAAGGGGGACGGCCCGGAAGCGCGCAAGGTGAGCCTTCGCTCGATGAACGGCGACGTCGACGTATCGAGGATCGCTCGCCGCAAGAACGGCGGGGGGCACGAGCGGGCCGCCGGGTTCTCAACCGATCTCGAGTATCCCGAGCTCGTCGAGTTCCTCAGTGCCGAGGTCAAGGCACAGCTCTGAGCCGGCGCCCGCGCGGAGCCCCGATGCCGTCCTGCTCTGCGACAAGCCGTCGGGCGTCACCTCTCACGACGTCGTGGAGAGCGTTCGCCGGGAGCGGGGGGTCAAGGCGGGCCACGCCGGGACGCTCGATCCGTTCGCAACCGGCCTCCTCGTTGTGCTGCTCGGGCGCGCGACGCGCCTTCAGCGCTACCTGCTCTGCCTTCCCAAGACGTACCGCGCGACGGCGAGGTTGGGATGGCGCTCCAGCACCGGAGATCCCGACGGCGAGCTCGCCGAGACGGGGCGCGTGCCGGAGCGGCTCGAGCTCCCGACCGGTCGGATCGAGCAGCGCGTGCCGATGACCGCGGCGGTCAAGGTCGGGGGCGAGCGCCTCTACAGGCGTGCCCACCGCGGGGAGCATGTGGAGACCCCCACGAGAGAGGTCGAGGTCTTTCGCGCCGAGCTGCTTCGGAGTGAGGCCGACCGTGCGGAGTTCGAGATCGAGTGCTCCTCGGGGACCTACGTCCGCACCCTCGTCGAGACGCTCGGCGATGCGTACTGCGAGCGGCTGCGGCGGACCGCGATCGGCGAGCTTCGGTTGGCCGACGCCGGCGAGGACCCGATCCCGGCGGCCGACGCGCTCTCGTTCCTTCCGGAGCGGGCGCTGTCGGCGCAGGAGGTCGAGGGGGTCGGCCACGGCCGTTGGGTTCCCGCGGGTGAGGCGACCGCCTCGGGAGAGGGGGACGCGAGCCGCCTCACCTACGAGGGGCGGCTGGTGGCGGTCGCGAGGCGTCGCGGCGAGATGCTCCAGCCGGAGGTCGTGCTCGGATGAGCATCCGGGTCACAAGCCTGCCGGACGCCGAGCCCCGCGAGCGCCACGTCGCGATCGGGACTTTCGACGGGGTTCACGTAGGGCACCGCGCGGTGATCGACGGCGCCGACACCGTGCTCACCTTCGAGCCCCATCCGCTGAGCATCCTCCACCCGGAGGCGACGCCGAAGCTGATCATGCCGTTCGAGATCAAGCGCGACGTGATCGACGGGCTCGGGGTGAGCGAGCTGGTCGTGATCCCCTTCGACGAGCAGTTCACGCGAATCCCGGCGGAGGAGTTCGTCACCGGCGTCCTGGTCGATCGGCTCGGCGCGAGTGAGGTCTCGGTGGGGGAGAACTTCCGCTTCGGCGCCCGCGCCAGGGGGGACCCCGAGATGCTCGCCGCCCACGAAGGGTTCGAGACCCGCGTCGTTCCCCTCGTCGAGGTCGACGGGGAGACGGTGTCGTCGACCCGGATCAGGGCGCTGATCGCGGCGGGTGACGTCGCGGCGGCGGGGCGCTGCCTCGGCGCGCCGTTCCTGCTCGAGGGAGAGGTGGTGGAGGGTGACCGGCGGGGACGAACGCTCGGCTTCCCGACCGCAAACGTGATCCCCGACGACAGCCTCGTCGTGCCCGGGCACGGGGTGTACGCGGGGTTCGCGAACGGAACCCCCGCGGCGATCAATGTCGGGGTGCGACCGATGTTCGAGACCGGTCGCGGACTCCTCGTCGAGGCGTACCTGCTCGACTTCGACGACGACCTGTACGGCCAGGGGCTGCGGGTCGCGTTCGTCGAGCGACTGCGTGGAGAGCGGCGCTTTCCGAGCGTCGAGGACCTCGTCGCGCAGATGCATCGGGACGTCGAGGAGGCCCGCGAGCTCTGTGCTAGCTTCACCCGTCGGTGATCACCAAGGAGCGAAAGCAGGAGCTGATCGGCCGCTTCGGCGACTCGAATGCAGACACCGGGTCGGCGGCGGTCCAGATCGCGCTGCTCACGGAGCGGATAAACGAGCTCACCGAGCATCTCCGCGCGCACACCAAGGACCACCACTCGCGCCGCGGCCTACTGATGCTGGTCGGCAAGCGCCGCCGGCTGCTGCGCTACCTGGAGAGCACCGACCTGGACCGGTACCGGAGCCTGGTCGGCGAGCTCGGGCTTCGGAAGTAGCCACCCGGTGGTCGAGCCGGGGACGCCGGCGCCGGACTTCACCCTCCCCGATCAGGACGGCAACCCGGTCGCGCTCGGCGACTTCGCCGGCCGCAGGCTCGTGCTCGCGTTCTACCCGCTGGACTTCAGTCCGGTGTGCACCGATCAGCTCAGCATCTACCAGGAGGTGCTCGGCGATATCGAAGCCAGGGGGGCGAGCCTCGTGGGGGTGAGCATCGACTCCGTCTACTGCCACCGCGCGTTTCGCGACAAGCTCAACCTCACGATCCCGCTGCTGGCCGACTTTCACCCGAAGGGTGGGATGTCGCGCGGGTACGGCGCCTTCCAGGAGGACTTCGGGACCAACAACCGCTCCCTGGTCCTCATCGACGCGGACGGGGTGGTGGGATGGTCGCACGCCGAGCCCTCCGTCAAGGACATCCCGGGCGCCAACCTGATCTTCGACGCGCTCGCGGCCGCCGCCTGACGCCTCGGACACGGGCGCACACTCGGGTCGCGGGGAAGGAGCGGGGTACTCGACCGGAAATGTGTCGGCTACCCCGTTCAACTAGGAGGTGGGAGACGTGCAGGACGTCCGCAGGAGCAGATCGATCATTCCCGTCGCCGCAGTGGTCGCGGCGGCGCTGGCGGCAGTCGTCGCCGGCGCCGTTGTGGCTCAGGACGCTACCGCGGATAGGAAGCGCCTGACGCATCAGGAGAGGCGACAGGTGAAGAAGATCGCCAAGAAGATCGCCCAAAAGCAGGCGCGAAGGCTCGCGGACACCCAGATCACCAAGCGGGAGTCGAGCCTGAACGTGAACAGCGCCAGGACCGCTGACAGCGCGAACACGGCTGAAAGAGCGAATACGGCGAGTACGGCCGATGCCGCAACCACGGCGGATGGCGTGGTCGACGGCGCGATCACCGCGTCGGCGCTCGGCCCGATCGTCACCCGGGTGGAGACGAGCACGCCGGTGGCTATCGGGGACACCGCGGAGGTGGACGCGACATGCGAGCCGGGGGAGCGCCTGATCGGTGGAGCCGGAAGCTGGCAGATGGACGACCGCGCCGGCCTCACGCTGGTCGAGTCGCGTCCTGCGACCGCCGCAGGCGGCGACCCGCCAAACGGCGGGACCTTTCAGGCGTGGCACGCCGAGGGGGAGAACGTGTCGTTCACGCCCGGCCGCCGGCTGCAGGCGTGGGCAATCTGCCTGCAGTGAGCTCTCCCCGTAATCTTCTTGACCTTCTTCTTGTTGATCGCGCTGGTGGTCATGCCCGGACCGGCGACAGCTGTGCCCGTCACCACCGCGACGAGCGCCAGGACGCCGACGATGATCGCTGGCGATCGCCGCGAGGCTGTGATCCTCTCCATTTGACCCGCTCCCTTCCCAATCCAGTTGGCCGGCGGGTTAGTCCTAACCGTCGTGCAGTCCAAAGGTCGCGCACCGCGGTGACTTGTCAACCGATGGACGACGCGGCGTCCGCTCCCGGATGATTCCGGCTCCGGCCGGCTGCTGCTCGTCGCGCGAACCGAGAGTGGACTCCGCGCGGCTGCGGACCGTACCTTTGCGATGGCACGCCGGATCGGAATCGGGGCGATCGCAAACGCGCCGTCGCGATGGCATCCGCTCTCATCGCCGAGACTGTCGGCATGTAACCGCGAGGCTGACCCCTGGGGCGAGTTGATGAACGAGGGCCTGGTGAGGTGCGGAGCGGTGCTGCGTGTCGCGCGAAGCGACCGCGGCTCTGGTTTCCCTAAATGAGGAGCTTCGCGTGCAGTAATCGTCGGGTTTCTGGGACTTCGATTCAGTCCATGAGATGCTGTCCGGCACTGATATACCGGTCGCATGGTT
Source organism: Solirubrobacterales bacterium (assembly GCA_050697195.1). GTDB lineage: Bacteria > Actinomycetota > Thermoleophilia > Solirubrobacterales > 70-9 > DASPWW01. Next base: position 2,692 of record JBOGZL010000160.1, on the reverse strand, counting down.
CGTTTTTCTGAGGGGTGGGACCCAGAGGCACCGGGGTGTCGCTACACCATGCGCGTGGGCCTGGCTCTTCCGGCCGGGGAGGATTACATGCGCCGGGTTGAGAGCGGCGAGCGGCGCGTGGCCGAGGATGTCATTCATGATGCGCTCGGTGAAGCGCCCGGCCAGGAGGCAGGCCTCGGCGAAGTCGCGGCGATCAACGGCAGCCTCGGCAGAGGCGCAGAAGGTTGGTGTGCTGTCGCAGAGTGGAGCGCGAACGCGATCGGAACAGGAATCGTGGGCGCAGCCGCGTGGGCGGGCACGGTCCGAGCAGGGAGGTGGTTGCAAGAGAAGGTCAGCGAGCTGCGGCGCGACGAGCGGCGCGTACTGGTGTCTCGAGGCGGCGCGATCCTCCTTGCGGTCAACCACGTGCTCGCCGAGACCTCGGAGGAGGGTCCACTCGGCGTCGAGGTGGCCGAGGATCCCATCTCGATGACCGGCGACTCTCCATCGGAGGCTGGATACGCTGGTATCGAACCATGGCTTATCTCCCTGGTTAGCGCGGAGCTGACGAAGCGTTACGTGGTTGCCATCAGCGCAGCGGGCGAGCCACTCTCGCTGATGCAAATGCCGATGAGCGAGGCGGAACGGATGTACTCACGACTCGGTCCGCCGTACGAGGGGGACTGACCCAGGGGCGCCGCGCTTTGCGCAAAGCGGAACCGGTGGCTACCAGGCCGACCAGCCACCCCCGTTCAAGCCGGCGAGCCCTCAGTCCGATGTTGAAGGAATCCCCGCATGACGGAGCTGCGAATACCTATCGGACGGTACGCACGCCGGGTCTTCTGGACGGTCGTCGTCTCAGCCTGCCTTGTGCTGGTGGTCGCTCGCTTCTTCCTTGTCCCGTGGCTGACGAACCGGGACATGCCGTCAGCGGCCGAGGTCGCGGACCAGAGCCTCGGCGACATACTCGCCACCGTAATCGCAGCAACAGTTTTGAGCGCGGTGGTCATCTGGTTGACCCGGCCAGCAAAGCACCCGACCGACTTGATGGTGGTTCATCCCAAGGACATCAGCCCGAGGCTCGAGCATCATCTGGCCGGAGCCGTAGCTGGTGGTTCAGCGGCTCCGCAGGGCGATGGAACCGCGCGCGCGTCCTCCCAGAGCTCGGTGAGAAGGCTCGGCGCTCGAACACGTCTTGCGACGTCATCCTTTCGATCTTGGACCCGCGCGAGGAAAACGCGTGCCGTGCGTACGGTGAGTATCGACGGGGAGTTCGGACCGGGCGTGAGAAGGACTGGAGCCTCGCAGGTGTCCGACGAGATCTCTACGCCACGATTGTCGCCGCCGCCGTGTTCAATGACGAGTACCCCCTGCTGAACGTTGCCGTGAACCTCAAGAAATCGACCTCGATACTGCGGGTCGATTCATCGGATCAAGGTCTCGTCATCACGCGAGAAGACCCGGCTGAGCCCGGGCTCGTCTGTGAAGCGGGCAGCTACTTCTTCGACGCTTTTCGGCAGAACATGGTCTTCGAACGTTCTCAGGGCGTCGATCTGCCGCTACAACGGAATGGCCTCACGTTCGAAGCGCTCGACGTTCCCACGGTTCGCGCGCTATTGCGCAAGCTTGGCTTCAACACTCCAGAGGTCTCAGACGACTCCGCGATCACGGCGATAGTCAACGAGGCAAGAACCCTTGTCAACCCTTACTGAGGAGGCGGATCGCATCTGGAGTCTCGTGGCAGCGGGGCGTGAGCAGGAAATCGTTAAGTCCGGACGACGCATCCTGGCACACCTCCGACGCAAGCCTTCTCTGATCACCGCAACGGTTCATCCGCTCGGTTTCGTGCACAGCAAGCTGATCGCGAACGACGCCGGAACGCTTCGTCTTCATCTGTGGCCCGTGCCGGCGATCCCGCCGCAGGACCCCCCTTGGCAGGTGCACCGACACAACTGGTCGCTGCGCAGCTATGTACTACGCGGTGCTGTCAGGAACGCCGAGTACGAAGTGTGGCCGGACTCCGGCGGCGCCTATCAACTATATGCCGTCGAGTATGAGGCATCCGTATCGCGACTGCGTGCGACGGACGAGCGCGTAAGCTGCAGGACGATTGACAAGTCCACGTATGAAGCAGGGATGTCATACGAGGTCCCGCGTTCCACGCGACCGTTGCGTCAGCAGACGAGAGCAGTGCGACGCTTGCGGTTGCGGGCCCGGAGACGGCTTCGCCGCCGACCGTGCTCGGTGCCGCGGACGGCGATCCGGCGTATGCCTTCACCCGCGGTCAACTTCCGCTCGATGAGCTTCGCAGGATTCTGGAGCGAGTTGCGCGATGACGGCGCACGGGATCAGCCGTCCGCTATCGACAGGCCGGCCCGGAACGGGTGTCCGCGGTACTTGGTTGGTCACAACATGCGAGCACCCCTTCCCCCCGCGCGGGTCTCGGAATCCGGAGTTGCCTCGAGCGCGTCGCCGATTAGGTGATCGAACAGATCGCGGATCTTCGAGTCGTCCTTCTTCTCATGCGCCTCGAATGCCTCGCGTCCTGCCTCGCCGGTAAGCGCAGCCATCACCGCCTTCATTTGTGGCGAGCTAAGCCTGAATCCACCGAGCGATCGGGCCTGATCGTCCGATCAGCTCATGAAATGACTCCCCGTCGGATCTAGTAGCTCCACCACCACGGACGTCGATTCACCCACCTATAGCGTGGGTG
>JBOGZL010000159.1:0-1683 GCA_050697195.1 Solirubrobacterales bacterium | reverse complement strand
GGGACTAGCAGCAGCCGAGGTCGAGTACTCCGGGTCATGCAGTCCTGCGAGCGACGATCCGCTCGACGATGCCGAGCCGCGCGCGCTCGCTGCTCTCCAGCTCGAATCCCTCCTCGGCGAGGTAGTCAAGCGGCTCGCGGGTCAGGTGGTCCGCCTCGAAGCGGATCGCCAGTGGCTCGATCGCTTGCTGGATGAGGCGCACGGGCGTGACCGGGCTCCTCACGTGCTCCAGGAGTATCAGCCTCCCACCGGGGCGGAGGATCCGCCTCGCCTCCCGGACCGCCTTTCGGTCGTCGGGGATCGTGCACAGGGCGAGGGTGATGACGACCGTGTCGAAGCTCTCGTCGGCGAACTCGAGCGACTGCGCGTCGCCCTCCCGCAGGTCGACCTTGCGGCCAACCTCCTCCGCGCGCCTGCGGGCGATCGCCAACATCTCGGGGCCGTGCTCGATCGCCATCAGCTTTACCCGTGGGGGGTAGTGGCGGAGGTTGCGGCCCGTCCCGACGGCGATCTCCAGGGTCTCCCCCTCGGCCTGCGAGCAGGCCCACTCGCGCCCGCCCGAGAACAGCACGCGGTCGAAAAAGTTCATCTGACGGTCGTACCCGCCGGCGTGCTTGTCCTGGATCTCGCGGACCCGCTCGGTCTGACCTGTGGCGGGATCCGGGTGGTCTCCGTGTACGTGCCCAACGGGCGCGCCCCGGACTCGGACCACTACCGCTACAAGCTCGCGTGGCTGGCGTCGCTGCGAGAGATGGTTGCCGCTGGCCCCGAGGCGATCGTCGTGTGCGGCGACATCAACATCGCCCCGACGGACGATGACGTGTTCGACCCCGATGCCTACGTCGGGCAGACCCACGTGACCGCGCCCGAGCGGGCGGCCCTGGCGGAGTTGCAGGAGCTCGGCCTGCGTGATGTCGTGCGCGATCGGTGGCCGAACGAGCGCGTCTTCACCTACTGGGACTACCGGGCGGGAATGTTCCATCAGGACCTCGGGATGCGGATCCGCATCGTGTTCGTGCGAACGTTCCCGGCGGAGCTGAGCTTGAGCGCGAATGCGGTCACCGTTTCGTCGTCGGGCGCCTCAAGGATCGCCACGATGTCGTACGGGCCCAGGCACCAGTAGATCTGCTCCAGCTCGGCGCCGAGGCTCTTCGCCAAATCGGTCGCGGCGTCTGCGCGATCAGTGGTGTCCTGGAAGGGGCGATCCCCTGGTCGGTCCAGTTGATCAGCGAGACATAGAGGGCCATGGCGACCTCCGTTTCGATGTCGGTTGAGGCAATCAAACCACGGCGCCTCGGCGGCGTAAAGCCGCCCAACGGGCTAGTAGGCGTCGGAGCGGCCCCTCGAACGATCGCTTAGCCGATCTCGACGGTGAAGTCGGCGCTCCCTATGCTGGCGCGCGACCTCCTCGAGCGGCCTGCGGTCCGCCCCGGCGGATCCACTCCTCGGGTGGGCGCGCTTCCGGGTCCCGCGCGCGCGCCGGATAGCCGAACGAGAGCACGATCTGTACCTGCTCATCCGCCTCGAGTCCGAGCAGCTCGGCCAGGCTCTCCGGGTTCGCGATTCCGTTCGGACAGGAGACGACCCCCTCGTTCCACGCGGCCAGCATCATGTTCTGGGTCGCTCGCCCGGCGTCGAAGGCGACCGGACCCTTCCCGCTGAGCGCAATTGCGATCACCAGCG
>JBOGZL010000158.1:0-10367 GCA_050697195.1 Solirubrobacterales bacterium | reverse complement strand
ACCCCGGACAAGCGCGCCTCGGCCGCCCGCGCCCTCGAATATATGGGCCTGACCGCCGGCCAGCCGATCCAGGACGCCAAGATCGACGTGGTGTTCATCGGCTCGTGCACCAACAGCCGCATCGAGGACCTCCGGGCCGCGGCCGAGATCGTGCGTGGCCGCCAAGTCGCCGGCTCCACACGGATGCTCGTCGTACCCGGCTCCGTGCGGGTGCGGCTGCAGGCCGAGGACGAGGGCCTCGACGTCGTGTTCAAGGACGCCGGTGCCGAGTGGCGAGGAGCCGGCTGCTCGATGTGCCTGGGCATGAACCCCGACCAGCTGACGCCGGGGGAGCGCAGCGCGTCGACGTCCAACCGCAACTTCGAGGGCCGCCAGGGCAAGGGCGGCCGCACCCACCTGGTCAGCCCCCGGATGGCTGCCGCGGCGGCCGTGAAGGGTCACTTCGTGGACATCCGCGAGTGGAGCTAGCCGATGGAACCCGTAGAGATCATCGAGGGCGGGGTGTCGGTGATCGATCGCGCCGACGTCGACACCGACCAGATCATCCCGAAGCAGTTCCTGAAGCGGGTCGAGCGGACGGGGTTCGGCGAGTTCCTCTTCCACGACTGGAGGCGATCGGGCGAGGTCGAGCTGGAGCCCAACCCGATCCTGGTCGCGGGGCGCAACTTCGGTTCCGGCTCCTCGCGCGAGCACGCGGTGTGGGCGCTGAGCGACTTCGGGTTCGAGGCGGTGGTCGCGCCGTCGTTCGCGGACATCTTCTACGTCAACTGCACGAAGAACGGGCTCCTCCCGGTGATCCTCGACGAGGAGCGATGCCGCGCCGTCGCCGAAGCCGGCGAGGCGAGAATCGACGTCGACGACCAGACGGTCGACTTCGCGGGTGGAGTCGTCCGGTTCGAGATCGACGAGGGGATCAAGCACCGCCTCATCCACGGCCTCGACGAGATCGGGATCACCCTCCAGGGCGCGGAGAGGATCGACCGCTTCGAGCACGCCGGTGGGGCGGACCGCGGGCCGGTCACGACGTCGCTGCGTTGAGCCCTACCCCGCACACGACGCCCGACTGGGACGCCCGGTCCTACGACCGCATCTCGGAGATGCAGCTCGTCTCGGGGCGCGACTTTCTCGCCCGCGTGCCGCTGCGCGGAGACGAGGTGGTCCTCGACGCGGGTTGCGGGACCGGGCGGGTGACGCGACTGATCTCCGAGCGGGTCCCCCGCGGCCGGGTGATCGGCGTCGATGCGTCTCCATCGATGATCGCGCAGGCGCGCGAGAACCTCGGCCCCGAGGTCGAGCTCGTCCTCTCCGACCTGCTGGAGCTCGAGCTCCGCGAGCCGGTGGACCTCGTGTTCTCGACCGCGGCGATCCACTGGATCGGTGACCACGAGCGGCTGTTCGGGGCAATCCACGGTTGGCTTCGCCCCGGAGGCCGACTCGCCGCGCAGTTCGGGAGCAGGGGGAACGCCCGGGATGTGGTCGAAGCCGCCGTGAACGCGTCGCGGCACGAGCCATTCGCGGGCCACCTGTGCGGGTTCGAGCGTCCGTGGAACTTTCCCTCGCCCGAGGAGACCGCGCCCCGGCTCGAGCGAGCGGGGTCGAGGACGTGCGCTGTGAGCTCGCGGAGCGCCGGTACGAGTTCGACGACCCGCGCGAGTTTCAGCGCACGGTCGGGCTCGCGGTCCATCTGGATAGGCTCCCGACCGAGCTCCACGAGGAGTTCATAAACGCGGTGCTCGCGGCGACCCCCGACCCGTCGCGAGTGCACCTGATCCGCCTCAACGTGTTCGCCCGCCGACCGAAGGATGGAGATGGGGGAGGGTGAGGAATATGGCGACGCATATCCCGTCGAGGTGCAGTGGGGAAGGCAGCGGCGGGTGACCGCGGCGGATCGACGCCCCCGCCTCGTGGCCCTGCCCGGCGACGGCATCGGCCCCGAGATCGTGTCCGCTGCGCGGCGGCTTCTCGCGGCTCTGGGGGACTTCGAGGTCGAGGAGCACCTCGTCGGGGGCGCCGCGATCGACGCCGTGGGCAAAGCGCTTCCCGATGATGTGCTCGACGCGTGCCGCGGCGCCGACGCCGTGCTCCTCGGGGCGGTCGGGGGGCCGAAGTGGGACACCACCGACCCGGACGCGGCGAGGCCCGAGCAGGGGCTGCTCGGGTTGCGCAAGGGGCTCGGGCTGTACGCGAACCTGCGTCCCGTTCGCCCCAGCGCGGCGCTCGCCCACGCCAGCCCGCTTCGCGAGGAGCGGATCCGAGGCACGGACCTGCTCGTCGTCCGCGAGCTCACCGGAGGGATCTACTACGGGGACCGCGGCCGCTCCCGCGGCGAGGCCCACGACACGTGCGTGTACACGACCGGGGAGATCGAGCGGATCGCGCGCACCGCGTTCGCTGCCGCCCGCGCCCGGGCGGCGGAGGGCGGGGGGCGCGCGGCGGCCGTGACCTCGGTCGACAAGGCCAACGTGCTCGAGACCTCGAGGCTGTGGCGGGAGACGGTCGCGCGCGTCTCCGAGGACTACGAGGACGTCGAGCTGGGCCACATGCTCGTCGACAACGCCGCGATGCAGCTCGTCTCCGAGCCCTCGCGGTTCGACGTGATCCTGACCGAGAACATGTTCGGCGACATCCTCAGCGACGAGGCCGCGATGCTCACGGGCTCGCTGGGGATGCTCCCCTCGGCGAGCCTCGGAGGCGAGGGCCCGGGCGTGTTCGAGCCGGTCCACGGCTCCGCCCCGGACATCGCCGGCAGCGGGACCGCCAACCCGCTCGCCACCTTCCTCTCGGTCGCGCTGATGCTGCGCTACGGGCTCGAAAGACACGGTGACGCGGAGCGCGTCGAGGGCGCCGTGGAGGCGGTTCTCGAGCGGGGGCTGAGAACGCGCGACCTTTCGTGGGTCGAGCCCGAGCAGCCGCCGATGTCCGACGTCCCGGCGGAGGTCGAGGTGGGAACCGAGGAGATGACGGACGCCGTGATCGAGGCGCTCGCGGAGTAGGGCGCCGCAGTTCCTCCGGGCACCCTTGACCATGGGGCATACTTCCTGATCCGCAACGCGACGCACGGAGGAGACGTGGAGAAGTCCGAGTTGATCTGGATGAACGGCGAGTTCGTGCCCTGGGACGAGGCCAAGGTGCACGCGCTCACGCACGGGCTTCACTACGGCACCGGGGTCTTCGAGGGGATCCGCGCCTACGAGACCGACCGCGGGACGGCGATCTTCCGCCACCGCGATCACCTGGAGCGGCTCGCCAGGTCGGCCGAGCTCTACTACCTCGAGCTCCCGTTCACGCTCGAGACGCTTCGCGAGGCCACCCACGAGCTGATCCGGCGCAACGGTCTCCGCAGCTGCTACATCCGCCCGCTCGCATGCCGGGGCTACGGGGAGATGGGCCTGTATGCGAAGTCGGCCCCGATCGACGTGATGATCGCTGTGTGGCCGTGGGGCGCCTACCTCGGCGAGGAGGGCAAGCGGAACGGGATCCGGGCCAAGGTCTCGTCGTGGCGGTCGATCTCCGCCGACAGCCTGATCCCGCACGCGAAGGCCGCCGGCCAGTACCTCAACTCGGTGCTCGCCAAGGAGGAGTCGGTCAAGGCCGGCTACGACGAGGCGATCCTGCTCGACCAACAGGGGTTCGTCTCCGAGGGCTCCGGCGAGAACATCTTCCTGGTCCGGGACGGCGTGATCTCGACGCCCGGACACACCTCGTCGATCCTCGACGGGATCAGCCGTGCCTCGGTGATCCAGATCGCCCGCGACCTCGGGTACCCGATCGAGGAGCGGGGAATCGCGCGGGCGGAGCTCTACCTGGCCGAGGAGGTCTTCCTCACCGGGACCGCGGCCGAGCTCGTCCCCGTGCGCGAGATCGACGACCATCCGGTCGGCGAGCCCGGCGAGATCACGCGCCAGCTCCAGGCGAGGTTCGAGGACGCCCTGTACGGGCGCGCCCAGGAGTACCTGGAATGGCTCGACGTCGTGGAGCAACCGAGTAAGGTCACCTCGTGAAGCGTCGCAGGACCTTCGTGTCGAACCGCCGAATTACCGGCGCCGCAGCCGCGTAGCGCGGCCGCGGTCCCACGCGCGGCGTCCGCGTCCCGGACGCAGAACACCAGACACGAAAGGACTCCGGTGACACAGGTCGATCTCTACGACACAACCTTGCGCGACGGCATGGGCGGCCACGGGATGTCGCTGTCGGCGGCGGAGAAGGTGCGAGTGGTGCGCGCGCTCGACGACCTCGGGGTGCACTTCATCGAGGCCGGCTTTCCCGCATCGAACCCGAAGGAGGCGGAGCTGTTCGAGATCCTCGCGTCGGAGGAGCTCGCCCACGCCCAGATCGCCGCCTTCGGCATGACCCGGCGGCGCGACGTGTCCGCCGCGGACGACGACGGGCTCCGGGTGCTCGCCGCCTGCTTCGCGCCCGTCTGCACCCTGGTCGGGAAGACGTGGGCGCTTCACCTCGACAAGGTCACCCGGGTCTCGCGCGACGAGAACCTCGCGATGATCCACGACTCGATCGCGTTCCTGGTCGAGGGGGGAAAGCGCGCCGTGTACGACGCCGAGCACTTCTTCGATGCGTGGCGCGAAGATCGCGCCTACGCGCTCGAGTGTGTCGAGGCGGCCGCCGACGGCGGGGCGGAGAACGTCACCCTGTGCGACACGAACGGGGCCGCCCTCCCGAGCGAGGTCGCGGCGGCCACCGTGGAGGTCGTCGAAGCGCTCGGCGGTGACGTCGGCGTCGGAATCCACACCCACAACGACGCCGAATGCGCGGTCGCCAACTCGCTCGCCGCGGTGGAGGCGGGGGCGGGCCTGGTGCAGGGGACCGTGAACGGGTACGGGGAGCGGTGCGGGAACGCGAACCTGTTCTCGATCCTTCCCGCGCTTCAGCTCAAGCTCGGGCTCGAGTGCGTCCCGGCCGACCGGCTCGCCCGGCTCACCGAGACGGCCCACCTGATCGACGAGATCTGCAACCTCACCCCGGACCCCGACCAGCCGTACGTGGGCCGTAACGCGTTCGCGCACAAGGCGGGGATGCACGCCGCCGGCGTACAGGCGGACGCGAGCACATTCGAGCACGTCGATCCGCGGCTGGTCGGCAACGACCGCGAGATCCTGATCTCGGAGCTTTCCGGCCGCGGCTCGGTGATCAGCCACGCGGAGCGGGCCGGGATCGAGCTCGACGCCGACGCCGCGGCGCGTGCCGTCGATCGCCTCAAGGAGCGCGAGCACCGCGGGTACCAGTACGAGGCGGCGGACGCTTCGTTCGAGCTCCTGCTGCGCCGCGAGGCGGGCGACTACGAGTCCCTGTTCCGGCTCGAGAGCTTCCGCGTGGTGACCGAGAAGCGCGAGGGAGGCGGGGTGGAGACGGAGGCGACGGTGAAGATCTGGATCGACGGCAGCCGCTACCTGCGGACCGCCGAGGGCAACGGCCCGGTCAACGCCCTCGACCGCGCGCTTCGCGACGCGATCACCGAGCTGCATCCGCATCTCGCGGACATCGAGCTGACCAACTACAAGGTCCGGATCCTCGACGAGCACCACGGCACGGGCTCGGTGACGCGGGTTCTGCTCGACTCCTCCGACGGGCGCGAGGAGTGGGGCTCGATCGGCGTCTCGGAGAACATCATCGAAGCGTCGTGGGAGGCGCTCGTGGACTCGCTCGAATACGCCTTCCAACCGAAATCCAGCGCGGTTGGGGTCTCCACCAACGCTCGTGGCTGACGCGATCCCTCTGGCAAGGCCCGACCTCGGTGAGCGCGAGGAGGAGCTGGTGCTCGAGGTGATGCGCTCGGGCGCACTCTCGCTCGGGCCGATGCTGGAGCGGTTCGAGCGCGCGCTCGCAGAATGGCTCGGCGTAGACGACGCGGTCGCGGTCTCGAGCGGGACCGCCGCGCTGCATCTCGGTGTGAGGGCGCTCGGCTGGGGTCGGGGCGACGAGGTGATCACGTCGCCGTTCAGCTTCGTCGCCTCGGCGAACTGCCTCCTGTACGAGGGCGCGATCCCCGTCTTCTGCGACGTCGACCCGGTGACGCTGAACCTCGACCCGGACGCGGCGCGCTCCGCGGTCGGGGAGCGCACCTCCGGGGTGCTCCCGGTCGACATCTTCGGCTACCCGGCCGACCTCCCGACGCTCGAGGTGCTCGCTTCCGAGCGGGGCCTGGGGATGCTCGAGGACGGGTGCGAGGCGCTTGGCGCGGTCGACTCCGACGGGGTCCGTGTCGGGGCCCGCGGGTTGCCCTGCACGTTCGCGTTCTACGCGAACAAACAGCTCACGACGGGGGAGGGGGGCGCCCTGATCCCGCCGGACCCGGGCACCGCGAAGCGAGTGCGCAGCGAGCGAAACCAGGGGCGCGCGCCGGACATGGGGCGGATCGACCACGACCGGCTCGGGTTCAACTACCGGCTCGCCGACCTCTCGGCCGCGATCGGTGTCGCCCAGCTCGAGCGCGCGGACGAGATCATGCGCCGGCGCGCGGCGGTCGCGGAGTCGTATCGCGATCGACTCGACGCGATCGAGGGACTCGACCTTCCGTGCGAGGACGACGGCGCGGCGCGGCGGAGCTGGTTCGTGTACGTCGTCCAGCTACCCGAGGGAGCAGACCGCGACGCGGTGATCGGCGCGCTCGCCGCACGGGGCGTCGCCACGAAGCCGTACCTGCCCTGCATTCACCTGATGCCGTTCTATCGCGAGCGGTTCGGGTTTCGGGGCGGTGAGTTCCCGGTCGCGGAGCGGTTCGCGGAGCGCGCCCTCGGGCTTCCGTTCTTCACCTCGATGGGCGAGGAGCAGGTCGAGCGGGTCGCCGCCGAGCTGAGCGCGGCGCTGAAGCAGCCGGCACGCGGCTAGAGGCGCCCGCTCTCGGCCATCCAGCGCACCGTGCGCGCGATCCCCTCACGCCACGGCGTGGGCTGGAAGTCGAGCTCGGCCTGGGCCTTCGCGGAATCCGCCCGAGCTTCCCAGAGGAGGAACGTGAGCTGGCCGCGGCCGATCAGCGGCGGACGGCGGATCGCCCGCGCGACCGCCTCCCCGGCGACCGCGAGCCCCCTCGCGAGCGGGACCGGGATCGTGCGCGGGGTCCGACCGCGCCCGGCCGCCTCGACCGCCGCCGCGCAGATCTCGCGCGTGGTGGCGAACCCGTCGGCGAGGATGTAGCGCTCCGAGGGCCGGCCGCGATCGAACGCCTCGATGTGCCCGTCGGCAACGTCGTCGACGAACGCGAGCGTCATCCCGCCGGGCGTAACGACCGGAAGCCGGCCGCGGATCGCGTCGGCGAGCACGCGATCGAGCCCCGCCCTGGCCCACGGGCCAGGCCCGTACACCGCGGAGGGGTTGACGATCACGACCTCGATCCCGTGGCGGGCCTCGCCGAGGACAAGCTCCTCGGCGCGCTGCTTGGAGCGCTCGTACGCCGTGCCCTTCGGGTAAGTGGCGACGCGATCCTCGCGCACCGTGCCGCCGGGCTCCGCGTCGAAGACGTCGATGGTCGAGGTGTGCACCGCCCGTGAGGCGCCCGCCTGGCGGGAAGCGGCGATCACGTTGAGCGCGCCGATCGCGTTCACCTCCTCGAAGGTCGCCGCGTTCGGGAGCCACTGCTCGAAGAGCCCCATGCAGTTGATGACCCCCTCCGCGCCGGCGGCCGCTTCCCGCACCGACGCGAGGTTGGTCACGTCTCCCGGGGCGAGCTCGACGCCGGAGGGGAGGACCTCGCGCGCCCTGACCGGGTCGCGGACCAGGGCGACGACATCGTCCCCGCGCTCGGCGAGGCGCCGGGCGACGGCGTTGCCCACCTTTCCGGTCGCGCCTGTCACCAGAACCCGCATTGCCGCGCCCAGCCTATCTCCCGGGGGCCTGCCTAAACTCGCCCCGCATGTCGAGGTTTCGCGATCCGCCCGACCCGCTGTTCCACCGCCTCAACGCATCGATCGCGTTCGACCGCCGCCTGGCGGCGTTCGACATCGAGGGCTCGCGCGCGCACGCGGGGGCGCTGTGCGAGGCCGGCGTCCTGAGCGAGAAGGAGCTGAGCCAGCTCGAGGCGGGCCTGTCCGCGGTCGCCGAGGAGCTCGACGAGGGTACGTTCGAGGTCGCCGACGACGACGAGGACATCCACATGGCGGTCGAACGGCGCCTGACCGAGATCGCGGGGCCTGTCGGCGGCAAGCTTCACACCGGGCGCTCGCGCAACGACCAGGTCGCCACCGACACCGCGCTGTACGTGCGCGCGAGGTGCGACGTGGCGATCGACCTCGTGCGCGGCCTGATGGCCCGGCTGCTCGAGCTGGCGCAGGCCCACGCCGACTGGCCGATGCCCGGGTACACGCACCTCCAGCGGGCGCAGCCGGTCTATCTCGGACACCATCTGCTCGCGCACTTCTGGATGTTCGGCCGCGACGCGCGACGGTTCGGGTTCGCGCGCGAGTCGGCCGGGGAGCTTCCCCTCGGGGCTGGCGCCCTCGCCGGCGTGAACTGGGACCTGGACCGCGATGCGGTCGCCGCCCGGCTCGGGTTCGCATCGGTGGCGGAGAACTCGATCGACGCGGTTTCGAACCGCGACTTCGTCCTCGACTACCTGAATGCGGCGTCGATCTGCGCCCTGCACCTCTCGAGGCTCGCGGCCGAGATCGTGCTGTGGTCGAGCGAGGAGTTCTCGTTCTGCGAGCTCGCCGACGAGTTCTCCTCGGGCTCGAGCATCATGCCGCAGAAGAAGAACCCCGACGCGGCGGAGCTGATCCGGGCGAAGGCGGCGCGGATCGCGGCGGACGGCGATCGCCTGCTGGAGGTACTCCGCGCGCTGCCGCTCGGGTACTCAAAGGACATGCAGGAGGACAAGGAGGCGCTGTTCGACGCCGCGGACAGCCTCGAGCTGTGCCTCGGCGGCGCCGCCGGGCTGCTGCGGGGGATCGCGTTCGACCGCGAGCGGCTCGCGGAGGCGGCCGGCGACGAGCTCCTTCACGCGACCGACGTCGCCGACCTGCTCGTCCGCAGGGGGATGCCGTTTCGGGAGGCCCACGGCGTCGTCGGCGGGCTGGTCCGCCACGCCCTCGAGCGAGGGGTGCGGCCATCCGAGCTGTCGCGGGAGGAGCTCGCTTCCTTCTCCGACCTTCTCGACGACGAGTACTACGAGGTGCTGAGCACGGAGCGCTCGCTGGAGTCGAAGCTCTCGCGCGGGGGGACGGCGTCGGCCCGGGTGCGCGAGCAACTCGAGGCGGCGCGGAGCGCGTTGAGGGGACTGGAGGTCGACACGGGGTGAGGGGGGAGCCCCTTGGCGAGGCGTTCTTCGCGCGCTCGGTGCACGACGTCGCTCGCGACCTGATCGGGTGCACGCTTCGCTTCGAGGGTGTCGGCGGGGTGATCGTCGAGGTCGAGAGCTACCACGCCGACGACCCGGCCTGCCACGCGTACGTCGGGCGAACGCCCCGGAACGAGGTCCTCTTCGGCCGGCCCGGGCTCGCGTACGTGTACTTCTCGTACGGGATCCACAGCCTCCTGAACGCGGTCTGCGAGCCGGAGGGCCAGGCTGCGGCGGTGCTCATCCGGGCGCTCGAGCCGGAGTGGGGGGTGGAGCGGATGCGCGAGCGGCGCGGGAGGCCGCGGACGCGTGAGCTGTGCTCGGGGCCGGGAAAGCTCACCGAGGCACTCGGCGTCGGCCTGCCCGACAACGGAACGAGCCTCCTCGAGCCGCCGTTCGAGCTCGCGGGGCGCGTGCACGCGTGGCGCGACCCATCGATCGTCACCGGCCCCCGAATCGGGATCTCGCAGGCCACCGAGCTCCCGTGGCGGTTCTGCGCCGCCGGGAGCAGGTTCCTCTCCCGTCCGCTGGCGCCGGCGCCCGCCGGGTAGCGGCGGTCCCGCCTACTCCCGCACTGCGGCGGCTTCGAGTGCCTCGGCCTTCGATTGGTAGAGCGTTATCGCCGCGGCCCTGCGGTCCCGAATCGTCCAGATCGATGCGCCGCTGGCATTCACCTCGACTCCACTTCCGCGACCACGCATCTGGAGCCGGCTCACGGTGAGCACCCGATCTTCGTCCAGCTCGATCAACTCCTCCGGCTCCCAGCGGAGCGAGTCCCACGGCTCCAAGAACGACTCAAACGCTTCCCTGACCTGGTCTCGTCCTCGGTGGATGCCGCTCAGGAGCCCGCGGGAGTTCGACCAATCCGTGACGAAGTCTTCGGTGGCCGACTCGACCACCGCATCGATGTCGCCTCGATTGATCGCGTCGATGATCCCTCGCACGACCTCGACGTTCTCCTGCGACATCGTCCGCGGAGTATTCCGCAGGCGAGGTGCGGTGACGAGCCCGCCGGCAGCGCCCTAGTCGGACGAGGCCCCGGTGGCGCCGGTCCCGCCGCCGGTCGGCGCGGCGCCGCCACCCC
>JBOGZL010000157.1:0-5313 GCA_050697195.1 Solirubrobacterales bacterium | reverse complement strand
CGATCGCGCTCCCGAACTCGACCAGGTTGCGCTGGACCGCGAGCCGCGTGGGCTCGTCGAAGATGTTGAGGACCTCGTCGAGCTCCACCGGCTCCGGCCTCGCGCTGTCGAGCGACATCACGGACCCCTCGGGGATGCCCCGTTCCGAGGTTCCCTGCTTGATCTCCAGGTACTTGAGCCCGAGCGCGGATCGCGAGCGGACGACCACCGTCGAGTCCTCGGGAAGCTCGCGCACCTCGTCGTCCAGCTTGAGGTCGAGGCGAGCCGACGTCGAGCCGTCCTCGTTCTGGACCGGGACGATGTCCTCGACCAGCCCCACCCGAACGCCGCCGATCCGGACCTCGTTGCTGGGGACGAGCGCCGCCGCGTTCGGGACCTGGGCGGAGATCCGATAGGTGGGTACGAACGGGAGCCCGGTGTTCGCGTTGTAGGCGAGGAACACCGCGACGATCACGATCAGCACCGTGATCGCGCCGACCATCGTCGGGCTCGAGGCGATCGCGCCCATCGGCCGTCCCCTGCGCATCAGCGATCCTCCATCAGGAAGCGGAGCAGCTCCTGCCCGGCGCGGAGGGATCGCCGAGCCGAGGTCGCCTCGGGCGCCGGGCCGAGCTCCGCGGGGGCCTCGCCCTCCTCGGGCTGGGGCTCGATCTGGGGCTCGGGCCCAGGCTCGGCGGGCGCCGGGGTGGTCGCGTCGGGCTCGGGCTCCGGGGGCGCCGCCTCCGACCGCCCGCTTCGCTCGCGCGGCCGCCCGTTGTCGCGGGCCTTGGGCCGCTCAGGCTTCGCGGACGCCGACGTCACCTCGGTCAGGTCTCCGAACTCCGCATTGCACTCGCCGAGCACCTGGACGGTGATCTGGGTGCACGTGGTGACGAGCCCGAACGTGCGCAGGAAGTGGCCGTACTCGTCGAAGCCGTTGACGAGCGCCGACGTGCCGAAGAAGAAGTCCATCAGCGACCTCTCGCCGGTCGTCGTGCTCGTGCACTCGCCGGTGCCGAAGTCGCGCACCACGCAGAGCTCCTTCTGCAGGCTGCTGAGGAGCTTGTTGAGCTGGTTCGCCCCGGGCTTCGCCGCTCGGACCAGGTCGCGGGTGTCCTTGATCACCGGGTCGGAGGCGACGATGTCGTCCACGCTCTCGTCGGCGGCGTCGCCCAGCGTCGTGAGCGCCGGAGTGGCGGCGTCCGCGAGCGGTCCGAGAGCCCGCTGGGCCCGGGTCACCGCCGGCGCGGCGTCGCCGAAGTCGGAGATCACGGGGGTGCCCGCGTCGGAGAACCTGCGCAGCTCGACGCTGGTCTTGCGCAGCTCGCGCAGGTAGGCGGGGAAGCGCTCGAACCCCGCCTCGAGCTCGGCGCCGCGCTCCGCGGTCGCCTGGGCGGCAACGGTCGAGCCGCGCATGAAGCCGGTGATCTGGCGGCGCTCGCGCGCGAGCGGGGCGAGCACCGTGTCGGAGTCGCGGGCGAGCTCGGCGAGCGCGCGATTCTGGTCGGCGAGGATCGCCAGCACGCGGTTCGTCTGGCGCAGCGCCGGGTTGGAGCGCTCGACGACCTCCTCGAGGTCCTCGCCGCGGGCCGCGAACCCGGCCCCGAGATCGTTGAGGATGAGCCGGAAGCGGTCCGCGTACGGCTCGCGCATGATGTTGTTGACGAGGTCGAGGTCGACTGCCTTGCCGTTGTTGTCGAGCGGCAGCAGCAGCTGGCCCTCGCCGGGCTGGCCCTCGGGGACCTCTCCGAGCGGCGGGGGCGGCTCGGTGCCCGCCGCGCGCGGCTCGGTCTGCCTGCATTCGACGAACTTCTCGCCCAGGGTCGACTGCGGCCGGACGATGCACGAGGCGTCCTCGCGGAAGTCCTGGAACCCGGGGTCGTCGATCCGGAGCACGATCGCCGCCTTTCCGGGCTCGTCGCTGCCCCCGGCGCTCACCGCCTCCCCCGGCCGGGTCACGTCGATCTCGGTCACCTCGCCGACCTTCGCGCCGGCGATCCGCACCTCCTCGCCCGGGACGAGGAAGGACGCGTTGTCGAAGATCGCGCGAATCTCGTACGGGCCGCCGTCGTCGCTCGCCGCCGAGGTGGCGAGCAGGAGGCCGATGCCGGCCGCGAGCGCGGCCGTGATTACCGCGAGCCGCCTCATGGTCCCGGGGGCACGTCGGCCGGGTCGCACTTCGGGTTCGGGGCCTGCCCGCCGGACAGGAGGTCGCCGTCGTCGGTGAACGGGTTCGAGCCGCCGATCGGCTGCGTGGCGCCGCCCGGACAGCGAACGAAGTTGCCCGAGCCGAGCGGATTGGCGTCGTAGAAGTCGTACTGCTGGGACGGGTCGTTCGGGGTCAGCGCCCCCCCGGTGTAGGAGAGGATGTTGCTCAGCACCGAGACGCGCGCGTAGTGGCCGCTCTGGTCGTAGTTGGCGGCCGCCTGGCCGAACCTGCTCAGCAGGCCGAGCAGGTCGGGGGCGTAGGGCCGCGCGAACTGGAACACCGGCAGCGAGTCCTCGATCCCCTGGCTGGCCAGGGGCAGGTCCGTTCTCGCCCGGTCGCGGAGCTTTGGGAGATCACGCAGCGTGTCGGCGAGATCGTTTGCCTTCCCCCTGCGCAGCACGACCTTGCGCAGGTTTCGCAACACGGGCACCGAGGCGCGGGCGACCGGGCGCAGGTCGCGCAGGAACGGCGCCAGGTCCCTGGTCGCCGGCTTCGACGTCTCGACCAGCGGGTCGAGATCGTCGAGGGCCGCGCGCAGGTTCACGAAGGTGGTGTTCGCCTGCCGCAACGCGGGCGGGAACGCGACCAGCGTGCGGTCGAGGGACTCGTTCTCGCGCGCGATCGCCCCCAGTGCCTCGTTCGTGTTCTGGGTCAGCGCCGAGAGGTCGTCGCGGCGTTCGGCGATCGCGCCGACCGCGCGCGAGCCGTCCTCGAGGAAGTCGCTGAACACCTCCTGGTCCCGGGTCAGCTCGGCGAGCAGCCGCTGCGCGCGGCTGAGCCCGGGGTTCAGGTACTTGTAGGTCTCGTTCGCCTCCTCGGCGGCGCCTGTGTACGAGGCGGCGAACCCCTGGACGACGTTCCGAAGCGCGCGGCGCTCCTTTGGTCGGAAGATGTCGAAGAGCTGGTCGAGGTCCACCGGGGAGGTGGTGTCCTGGGCGGTGATCTCCCCCTCGTCCTCGAGCTCCGGGGCGTCGTTGGGCCCGGGCGTGACCGAGATGTAGCGGTTGGCGACCCCGGACAGTGACGTCGTGCGGATCACCGCGGTCGTCCCCTCGTGGAGCGCCTCGTCGACCGAGACCGTGACCTCGGCCTGCCAGTCGTCGGTGAGCTCGATCGCATCCACCGAGCCGACCGGATGTCCACCGACCTGGACCTGGTTTCCCGGCACCAGCTGTCCGCCGGTCGCAAAGAAGAGCCGATACTTGTGGCTGCTGTCGCCGCCGAGGAAGATGATCAGGACGAGGGCGACCGCCGCCAGCAGCGCCCCGAGCGCGGCCACCCGGGCCGGGGTCGTCCGCCCGACCGACCCGCCCTCCCCCGAGCTCACGGACTCACCGCCGCGCCCACGCCTCTCGAACGGGCCTCCCTACGCACGGCCACGACCTCGCGTCCCACTCGATCCGGTCTCCTCCACCGATTCGGCAGCCTATATATCGTGCCGCCCGGCAGGCAAGCGTCCGTCCGGCTCGCTCCGGCGCCGATCTGTCACGAGATCGCATCGGCACGCATGCGTGAGAGCTTGAGGCTCACGCACGGCTCCTGGATTCGTTAACCCGCGCTTAACGTCGGACATCAAAACCCACGTCACCGGACCGCAATCGCCGCCGCCGCCACACCGCCCCGCGTCGCGCTTGCGGTCGTCCTGCTCGCGGCCGGCACGTCCTGGAACGCGGGCAACATCGGCCCCGTCACCTCGACCCTGAGCGAGGACTTCTCGGTCTCGCTGACCGCGGTCGGGCTGCTCTCGGGGACGGTGTTCTTCGCCGGAATCGTGGTCGCGACGGTGCTTGCGCCGGCGCTCGGCAAGCGCATCGGGGTCGCCGGCGCCGCCCGGCGCGGCTGCATCCTGTGCGGGGCAGGCAACGTTCTGTTCGCCGCCAGCCCGTGGTTCGCCGGCCTGGTGGCGGGGCGCGCGCTCGTGGGTGGAGGGCTCGGCCTCGCGCTCGTGCTCGGGCCGATCTTCGCGCGCGAGTTCGGGGGCGTGCGGCTGCTGGGCGTGTTCGGCGCCGGAGTGACGCTCGGGATGGCCGCCGCGCTCGGGGTGGGGAGCGTGCTCGAGGACGCCGGGGTGGAGTGGCGGGTCGCTTTCGTGCTCTCGGCTTTCGTCGGCGTGATCGCGATCCCCTTCCTCCCCGCGCGGATGGAGTCCGGAGCGCCCGAGCAGCACACCAGCGGCCTGCTCGGGTCGATGCTTCGCAGCGGCGGGCTGTGGCGGGTGGCGATCGTGTACGTCGGCTCGTTCGGCGTCCAGTTGATCGTCGGCGCGTGGCTGATCCACTACCTGTCCGAGGGAGACGGGATGGCGATCTCGCTCGCGGGGCTGCTCGCGTTCGTGATGTTCGGCGTCTCGGCGACCGCGCGCGACCTCGGCGGGGCGCTGTCGGCGCGCGGGGTGTCGCCGGTGGTCCTCGTCGGGATCGCGCCGTTGCTCGCGACACTCGGCCTGGTGATGATCGGCATCGACCGCTCGTTCGCGGTCGCGCTGCCCGCCGTCTTGCTGATGGGGATCGGGTTCTCGACGCCCTACGCGGTGATGATGGACGAGGCCCAGCGGCTGTTCCCGCAGCAGCCCCTAGCGCCGATCACGGTCCTTCAGCTCGCCGCGAACGCGATCCCGATGGTCGTGATCCCGATCGTCGGGGCCGCCCTCGCCGCGGGCAACGGCGAGGCGGCATTGATCGCGCTCGCCGCGTTCTGCGGGATCGGAGGCGTGGCGAACTTCCGCCCGGCGGTGGCGCAGCGGGAGTAGGCCGCGGAGCGCGGCGCCGCCGCAAACCCAACATTCGAGCGCCCGGAGGCGCCGAGTGTTGGGTTGACCGTCATATGGACCGTGAACCCCACACTCGGCTTCGAAACCAGGTCGCGCGTGGGGTTTGCGGCGCTACCGCTCCGGGTCACCGGCAAGCCGGGCTGCCCCCTACTTGCCCTACTTGCCGACTCGCCGGGGCGCCTGTGCGTCTACGCGATGAAGAACGCGACGAGCGACATCATCAGCGCGTAGAAGACGATCGCCTCGGTGAGCGCGAACCCGAGCCACATGATGCTCTGGATCTCGCCGCGCATCTCGGGCTGGCGGGTGACGGACTCGATCGTCTTGCCGAAGATGTAGCCGACGCCGACCCCGG
>JBOGZL010000156.1:0-1976 GCA_050697195.1 Solirubrobacterales bacterium | reverse complement strand
GCCCGCGTGCGCGCACCGGTTCGAAACCGCGATGAACTCGTCCGGACTCTCGTCGAGCTCGGGGCTTCCACGGCGAATGTACGCCGTCGACTTCCCGGTCTCGCCGATGTCGGGGACGATCGTGATGATCGCCTCCTTGTAGCCCTCCGGGTCGAAGTCGCCCACCGGGCCGACCGGCTGCCAGATCGTCTCCTCCTCGTCGAACACCGGCGCGAGCGCGAACCCGACAGCGGGGAGGAGGACCGCGGCGCCGGCCGCACCGCCGAGCGCCTGGACGAGGACCGAGAACGCCCTGCGCCGCGTCATCGACTCGCCCTCGAAGTAGCCGGGGGGGTCCGGCTGAAGCGGGGAGCCGTCGTCGCGCTTGTTTTCGGCGGCGTCAGCCAAGCTCGTCAGGCACGTCCTTCTGAGAAATCCAAGCCTACCGATTGGGCTGCGCGCGTCAGCGCATCGGATATGCCCGCTCTCGAGGCGCTCCCCCGCGCCGCCTCGCGCAGCCCGGCTGCCGCGTCATCGCGCCCCTCTCGCGTCGCGGCCTTCGCGCCCTCGTGATCCTCGCCGCCGCCCGCCGCGACGGCGACCGCGGACGCCAGCCACAGCTCGTCCGCGGCGGGGCCCTCCCTCGACTCCGCGTGGACCTGGGCCGAGAGGCTGATCAGGTCGGAGAGCTCGCGCACCGCGTCGAGGTCGCCGAGCGCGGCGAGCCGCTCGAGCCCGCGCGCGTAGAGGTAGTCGCCGGCGAGCAGCGCGAGGTCGCGGTCGGCGCCGACGACGACGCGCGGGTCGCCGTAGTGGAGCAGGTAGCCCTCGCGGATCGTCTCGACGAGGAGCGCGTACTCGGCGGGCGCGGCGGCGGCCCGCGGGCCGGCGGCGACGAGCATGCCGAGCGCGGGGGCGTCCTCGGAATCGCGGACGTGGGCCGATATCACCGAGTCCTCGGCGCGGAGCTGGTCGGCGAGCGCGCCGAGCGCGTCCTCGGGTACCGGGGTGGCCATCGCGGCGCGAGATTACCGGCGGGCTACCTCGCGAGCGCGAAGTTGAAGTGGATCGTGTCGAGCGCGCCCATCAAGCGCAGCCACAGCGGGAGGTACATCTCGCCGCTACTGGGTTGGCGAATCCGTGAGGACTTCGCGACCGAGCAGCTTCCCCCGGTAGCCAAAGGGCTCCTCGCGTAGCGCCCGCACGAAGTGGGGAATCGTCTCGCGGCCGAGGCTTCCGCCGTGCATGCCGTGGATCCACTCGGGGTCGAGACTCTCGATGCGATCGACCACCTCGCGGACTGGCTCCTCGTGAGCGAAGATGCCCGCCTCTCGGTAGAAGCCGCACATCTCGGCTCCAAGGTTCTCGCTGACGGTCGGGGGCTGGTCTCCGGGCTGGATGAAGAGGTCCGATGGGAAGAGGCTCTTCGTCGTCTCGTCGAAGAGCATCATCGAGTCCCAGTGGTGGACGTGCGGCGTCTCGAGGAAACGCAGCCGGTGGCTGCCGAGGTCGATGATCTCGCCATCACGGTGCCCCTCGACACGGCCCTGGTAGTTCCAGCCGCTCAAGTTCAGGTCGGCGCTCATGGCGCTACAGGCAAGCGTCGAGTCCGGGGCTCCCTCGAAGAAGCGGTGCATCCCGCCACATTCGTCCGCCTCGAAGTGCAGGAGCACGACGTACTCGAGCCGTGCCGGGTCGAGCACCTTCGCAACCGCGTCTCGGACGTCGCCGTACATCTGGTGCATTCCGGTATGGATCAGCGCCGGCCGCTCGTCGTCGATCAGGAACTGGTTGAACTGGAAGACGAGCCCGTCCTCGTACTCCATGGTGGTCGAGATCCGGTGGATCCCGTCGGCAAGCTCGTCTGTACGGGTGGGTGCCTGCGTCGGGCTCATGGCCTTCTCCTCAGGCGACTCTCGGGTGGTCGGGCCGTGGTGGACACCCTAGCTAAGCTAGTGGAGCGCCTCGGCAAAGGCCTCCACAACTGCCTCGATCGT
>JBOGZL010000155.1:0-3065 GCA_050697195.1 Solirubrobacterales bacterium | reverse complement strand
GCGCGCCGGCCCGTCGCGTTCTCCTGTGAGCCTCTCAGCCGATTCGCTCGACCACGATCCGGGCCACTGGATCGGTCCAGCCGTGGAGGTCCGGCTTCAGGTCGCTGCCGCCCGCGATCCCGTCGTGGTGGGCGATCACGCCACCCTCGGCCAAGTCCGGGTTGCTGACGTCGGTTCCCGGCTCGCCGGAGGAGTCGCCGATCAATCCCTGACAGGGCGGGACGATGTCGGCGTAGTCCTCGGTGTTGACCTCGGTGTGTGCGTCGTACCCGTTAGTGCGGGCGACCGTCGCCCTGCCGACCCTGTTCGGCAGCCGCAGGCTGTCGACGCCGGTGAAGCCGTCGTTCGTGCAGATCAGCATCGAGGCCAGCGAGAGTCGGTTCGCGCGCGAGCTTCCCTCGAGCCCGAAGCTGACTTCATCATCGAAGCTCGCCGAGCCAGGGGTTCCGTCGGGCACGAGCGGACCGTTGCCCCCCTGGGTGACATCGAACACATTCCCGAACGGATTCGCGTTCAGGAAGGCGAGCAGCGGTGCGTTGTTGCCGTTCTCGGCGATCTCCCTGACGCCGACACTGGCCGGCTGGCCGACCTCGAAGATCGCGTGCTTGCCCCGGTGGGTTGCCGCGACCGGGGGTGTCAGCGGCTGGCCCGAGGTCAGATCCTTCAGCGTGACCTCGTAGTCACGGGTGCCGGCGTGCGCCGCCGACGACAGCACGAGGGCCCCGACGCCGACCAGGGCCGATGCGATGAGAATGCGGCGAATGGGTCGCAAGGTCCTACCTCCTCGGTGGTTTAACGGATATCGAACCTTGTAGGCCCCCGATTACAGAATCGTTACGCCCGAGCCGTAAGGTGGCGTTAAGGATTCCCACGACCCTGAGCTCATGGCCGAGAACGGCCGCGTCTTGGTCGTTGACGACGAACGGATCGCGTGCGACGTCCTCACTCGATACCTGACCTTGGAGGGGTTCGAGGTGGAGTCCGCGGCCGACGGGCTGGAAGCGCTCGAGGCGTTCGACGCGGGACGTCCGGACAACGGTCAGTCATCAGCCCCAGCTCGAACGCCTCGTCGAGCGACGAGATCAGGCTTGACGGCCGCGCAGCGCGTCGAGGATCCAATCGTCGGGCGGCACACCCGCCACTCTCTCGGCGGTGCGGTACAGGCGGCACTGAAGCCCATAGCCCTCGCGCTCTTCTGCGCTTTGCTCGACGTCGCGGTCGTCTACGCGCACCGTCGGCGACCCAAGGAAGCGCAACCGGCGAGCCTCCTCTTCCGACTCGACCCGCCGCAGCTGAACCTCGGCGCTCACCCCGGCCCGTTTCACCAGCCCACGGACATGGAGCGCAAGCGCCTCGTAGTTAGGGCAGCCGTCGAAGTACAGGAGCTCCACCTTCATCGCCCACATCCGGAGTGAGGCGCTGCACCCATGGATGCGTACACGAGAAAAGCGTAAGCGGACATGCGCACGGGAAGGCGGTTCAGATTTCGCTGAAGAAGTTAAGCCCGAATCGGTCGAGGAGCTTCTGGGCCTCGATGTTGAGCTGGAAGAGCTCGTTCGTGTACACCAGCACGCCCATCACGATGAGGATCACGCCGCCGGTGGCCATGATCGCGCCGTAGTGGCGCTTCACCGCCGCGAACGCGGACGTCATGCGAGTGAAGGCGAGCGAGGTCAACAGGAAGGGGATCGCGAGCCCCGCCGAGTAGGTGGCCAGCAGGAACGCGCCGTGCGCCACGGAGTCCGACAGCGAGGCCGCCGTGAGGATCGCGGCGAGGGTGGGACCGACGCAAGGCGTCCAGGCGATCGCGAACGCGGCCCCGGCGACCACCGGCCCGCCCTTGCCGGCCCGTGCCATCAGCGCGTCGATCCGCCACTCGCGGTTCAGCTTGTTCACGGCCAGTGTCGCCACGAACATGACGCCCATCGCCACGATCAGCACGCCCGCGACCTTGTTGAGGAGCTGGCGGTTGTCGAGCAGGGCGTCGCCGATGCCCGTCGCCGTGAGGCCCAGAAGGATGAAGATCAACGAGAAGGTGGCGACGAACAGCAGGCTCGGCACCAGCACGCGTCGCCAGTCGGCGCGGTCAAGCTCTCCCACCGAGACGCCCGTCACCGCGGCGAGGTAGCCGGGCACAAGGGGCAGCACGCACGGCGACAGGAAGGACACGAGCCCAGCCGCCAGCGCGACGGGAATGCCGATCCCCGCGGCCGGATCGCTCTCCATCGCCCGACTACCCGCGGAGCAGGAAGCGGTTGATGTCCGCCTCCAGCTCGTCGCGGCTCGCG
Organism: Solirubrobacterales bacterium; assembly: GCA_050697195.1. Lineage (GTDB taxonomy): Bacteria > Actinomycetota > Thermoleophilia > Solirubrobacterales > 70-9 > DASPWW01. Next base: position 777 of record JBOGZL010000155.1, on the reverse strand, counting down.
TAGGCGCCGGGGCGCTGGTGGACGATCTCGCCGCTCTCGTCGATCAGCCACGTGGTGGGCGAGACGCCCCGCCACTCGAGCGCCCTCACCGCCTCGCTGTCCTGGTCGAAAACATGGGGATACGGGGTCCCGAACTCGGCGAGGAAGTCCTCGGCCGCGTCGCGATCGTCCTGGATGTCGACGCCGAGGAAGGCGACCTCGTCGAGGTGTGCCTGCGCGGACTCGACGAAGAACGGGAACTCTGCGCGACATGGCGGGCACCATGATCCCCACTGGTTGACCACCACCGGGTGTCCCTCGAGCTGCGCAAGCTTGGCCTCGAGGGCCTCGCGTCCCCCGTCCTGGAGCTCCCCGGCCTGCTCGGCGTTATCCGCCAACGGCGGAGGAAGGTCCTTCGTGGCCGCAGCGTCGGCCGCGGCGCTCGGTTCCGGCGAGTTGGAGGACCCGGACTCGGATCCGCCGCCGGCAACCACGACCATGACGGCAATCGCACCAGCGACCGCGAGCGCCGCCAGGAGCCCGACGCGTCTCGCCGATCGCGGGGTCATCGCAACTTTGACCCCGCCAACCCCTGTGCGGTTCACGCTCTCGGTGCCGAACGAGGCCGTCCCTACGCGATGAAGAACGCGACCACCGACATCATCAGCGCATAGAAGACGATCGCCTCGGTGAGCGCGAACCCGAGCCACATGATGCTCTGGATCTCGCCGCGCATCTCGGGCTGGCGGGTGACGGACTCGATCGTCTTGCCGAAGATGTAGCCGACGCCGACCCCGG
>JBOGZL010000154.1:0-7233 GCA_050697195.1 Solirubrobacterales bacterium | reverse complement strand
ACTCGAGCTTCTCGGCCCACGAGGCCCACCAGGTCTCCGGATCCTCGTCGGCGCGGGCGTAGATCTCGGGGTCCGAGGCGTTCGCCTGGGCGGCGAACTCCGACGGCGGGGGAAACGTCTGCTCGGTTCGCAGGAGGACGTCGAGCTCCGAGCCCTCGGCCGTCTTCTCGGCGGTTCCGTCGGACATCTGCTCCTCCTTTTCGGCGCGGCGCGGTGCGCCGCGCGGTGCGCCCACAACCTATCTACCCCGGGGTACGGGCAGTGAACCACGCCGGCGGCGGTACGCTGGGTGGGTGCGGGGACGTGGGGTCGCAGCGATCGCGGCGGGGGTGCTGGGCGCGCTGGTCGCTCCGGCGCTCGCTGGCGCCGACCCGGGCGTGGTCGGCGACCGACCGCTCGCGGGCCCGCGCTCCGCGGCGGACGTGCGCGAGTACTGGACGCGGGAGCGGATGCGAGCGGCGAGGCCCGTCGGGCTCCCCGGCGGCGCACGGTCTGGCGCGACGCCGGGCGCGAGCGCAGCCACCGGACCGGCCGGCAACCCGATCGGGAAGTCCGCCGCGGTCGAGCAGCCGAACACGACCGAGTACCCGAACCGGACTGTTGGGAAGGTCTTCTTCACCCTCCCCGGCGAGGGAGGCTTCGCGTGCTCCGCCGCGGTGATCAACACGGACACCGACCGGTTCGTTCTCACCGCGCGCCACTGCGTCGAGGACGGCGGGACGTTCGCGAGCAACTGGATGTTCGCGCCCGGGTACCGCAACGGGGCGACGCCGTTCGGGGAGTTCGTGGCGGCCGAGCTCAGGATCCCCTCGTTCCCACCGGGGTTCAGCCTCGGCTTCGACCACGCGGCCGCGATCCTCGCGCCCTCGGCGAGTGGCCAGAGTGTCGAGGATGCCGTCGGGGGACTCGGGATCGCGCTGTTCGAGGCGCCCGAGCAGAGCTGGCGCGCGTACGGCTACCCGGCGGTGGCGCCGTTCGACGGCGAGCGCCTGTTCACTTGCGACTCGCCGACAGTTGCGAGGGACCTCGTGGTCGACCCGCCCCCGATCGGGATCTCGTGCGACATGACGGGTGGCTCGAGCGGCGGGCCGTGGGCGGTCCGGGGGAACCTCGTCGCCGCCAACACCTCCTACACCGTCCCCGACGAGTTCCCGGGGATCCTGTTCGCCCCCCTGCTCCAATCCGGCGCCGCCGAGCTCCTCGACGCGGCGCATCCGGTCCGCTGCGGGGGCAGACCCCCGTCGATCGTCGGGACCGAGGAGGCGGACAGGCTCGTGGGGACGAGCGCGCGCGACGTGATCCTCGGAGATCGCGGCACGGACGTGATCATCGGAAAACGGGGGAACGACCGCCTCTGCGGCGAGGAGGGCAAGGACAGGATCAAGGGCGGCGGGGGCCGGCGAGACCGGTGCGATGGCGGTCCCGCGAGGGACCGGGTGCGGTCGGGCTGCGAGAAGCGAAGCAGGCTGTAGCCGACCCCGGCGTGTGGGCTCACTCCGCCCTGCCGAACAGCGGGTCGGTGAGCGACAGCGCCGCCTCGCCCTGGAGCTGGTTGTAGGCATAGAGGATGACCAGCGCGCCGCCCAGCATGGCGATGTTCTTCATGAACATCACGGTCTGGGTCTGGCGCATCTGCTCCTCTGTCTCCCTCCAGAACGCGTGCATGATCGGAGTGATCAGAAGCAGAAACGCGACGATAAGCAGCGCGCCGAGATCGGCCCACAGCCCGAGCGCGATCATCACGGCGCCGGCGATCGCCATCATCCCAGTCAGGGGGACGCCGATCTCGGGCAGCGGCGATCCATAGCTGCGCGCGTACTCGACCCCCTGCTTGCGGCCAACCAGGTGAACCGCGATCCCCGAGAAGATGAAGATCAGTGCGAAAAGGACGCGCCCGATCAAGAACAGGACATCCATCGTCTCTCCTCTCCTTGGGCTCCCGTGAAAATTGTCGTGCACACGAATCTATCGTGTGCCCGGGTCCGACCCCGGGTAGTGTCAGGACGACCGCGACATCAGGAGGCAAGCGATGACGGAGCGACAACTCGAGGGGAGGCGCGCGGCGGTGATGATCGGCCCGCTGTTCGAGGACGTCGAGGCGACGTACCCGTACCACCGACTGCGGGAGGCCGGCGCGAGCGTCGAGTTGATCGGCGTCGCGGCGGACACGGCCCTGAAGGGCAAGAAGGGCGAGGAGCTGCGGACCGACAGCGCCGCCGCCGACGTGATCGCCGACGACCTCGACGTGCTGGTGATCGCGGGCGGGTTCGGCCCCGACAAGCTGCGCACCGACGCCGGGGTAAAGAAGCTCGTGCGCGAGATGAACGACGCCGGCAAGCCGATCGCGTTCATCTGTCACGCGGGCTGGGTCCCCGTCTCGGCGGGGATCGTCGACGGCCGGCGCGTGACGTCCTATCCGACGATCGCCGACGACCTTCGCAACGCTGGCGCGGAGTGGGAGGACGCCGAGGTTGTGGTGGACGGAAACTTCGTCTCATCCCGGCGACCGGACGACCTGCCGGCGTTCATGCGGGCACTGATCGAGGTCGCGGTGGGCGCCGAGGAGGTCGTCGGCGCGCGCTGAGGGCTGCGGCCGGCGCTAACGGCCGATCGCGCCGAGCCTCGCCAGCGCGCCGATCGCGAGCAGGCCGTAGCCGAGCAGGCCGAGCCACAGGAGCTCGGACCCGGTCGCCGGAAGGCTCGAGCCGGTTCCGCTCGACCCCGTGGAGCCGAAGCCGCCGGTTACGCTCGTTCCGCCCGTCGACCCCGTCGACCCGCCCGGGGCGGCGGTGCCGCCGCTTCCGGAGCTCGGGCCCCCCGATCCGGAGCCGCCTCCGCCTCCCCCGCCTCCGCCGCTGGAGCTCCCGACCTGGATCGTTCCCGTCATCCCCTGGTGGATGCTGCAGAAGTACGGGTGCCTCCCGGCGTCGTCGAAGGAGTGCTCGCTCGTCTCGCCCTCGTCGATGATCGGGGTCTCGAAGCTGCCGTCCTCCCCGATCGCGTCGTGGGCGACGCTGCTCTCGTTCTCCCATCGGACGACGTCGCCGACGTCGATCTCGATCCTGCGCGGCACGAACCTGTTTCCGTCGCGCATCGCGACGGCGCGAGTCGCGGCCGCCCTCGCTCCGCCTCCCCGGCCCCGCCCCGGCCGCGTGTCGGCGGGTTGAGCGACCTCGTTCGTGGACACCTCGGGCTCCGGCGGAGTCGCGGCGGGATCCGGGTCGGGGCCGGCCGCCTGCTCGCCCGCCGGGGGTGGGACGCCGGGGCTCTCGCCGGGCGGCGCGACGTCGGTGCCGGTGCTCGCGAAAAGCACACCCGGCGCGGCCAGGCAGGAGAGGAACACGAACCCGCTCACAACCATGGTGAGCCCCTGCATGCGGCGATCGTACCGCGGAAATCCGGAATCAGCCAGCCGTTTGCGCGGCTTGCGGGCGCTTTCTGTGCGTGCGGATCTCGCTCAGGATCCGCTCGAGTCGAGGCTCGCGCGAGGTGTCGACGTGGCGCATCGCCCCGGCGATCGCCGGGTGAACCGCCGCGATCTGCTCGTACATCGCCTGCGCAACCGCGCGGTAGGTCGGGTGGCCCTCGCGGCCGGAGCGCAGCTCGCAGATGTGCATCGCCTCCCTCGCGTTGAGGTCGAGCGAGTAACGGATCCGGTATCCGAGGCAGACCGCGTACGGCGCCGCGTCTCGCAACCCCGCGGACTCGAGGCGCTCGAACTCGTGCCGCGAGAGCTCGAGCGCGCGCTCGTACTCGTCCCCGGCGCCCGCCTCGCGGACCTCCTCGGGAATCCCGGCGCCGAGCTCGGGCGAGAGCCGCTGCCACTGGCAGGTGAGCAGGCGGTGGCGCTGGAGATCGCGAAAGCCGCCGTAGTCGGAGACGATCTCGAACCGGTACCGCACCGCCTCCCACCCGCGGCCCGGGCGGTGGCGCCGGTTGCGCCGCTCGCCGGCGAGCTCGGCGAGCATCGACTCGCGCTCGCGGGGATCGAGCCCCTCGACGCGCGCCCTGATCTGCGCCTCCGAGACGCCGGTCTCCTCGAACAGCGACGCGGTGAGGAGGTCCTGCTCCGTCCCGTCCACGTGGACGAGCTCGACCCGGGGGCCGTCCCCCGGCTCGCGCCGATCGAGCCCCAGCCGGGCGACCCAGCGCTCGGTCGTCTCGCGTCGGTCGCGCAGGTACTCGATCCACTCGCCGCCGCGATCGGGGCGATCGACCCTGGCCACGAAGCTCGGCACGACCTTGCGCAGCTCGACGAGCATCATCTCGGCGAAGTGGCGCGCCTCCGGAAGCGGCGAGGCCATGAGGCGGAGCAGGAGCGCCTCGTATGCCTGGCCCGTGGCAAAGATCCCAACGTGGCTGAGGGTGGAGGCGGGCAGCAGCCCCCTCAGGAGGTCGAGCGCCTTCGCCCTGATCGAGCGCTCCCACGCCGCCTCGGGCTCATCCGCGCGCGGCCACTTCTGGGCGGCCCACGACTGAACGGCCTCGAGGCTTGCGGAGTAGATCGCGAACAGCTCGTCCATGACCTCGCCGTACTGCGGCCCGAGCTCATCGCCGGCGTAGTACCGGTACCCCCCCTCGGGCATCGGGCGGTCGTAGGGGATGTAGCGCGTGGACTGCTCGAGGTAGGCGGCGAGCCTGCCGCGCTGGAGAAGCTTCGTGAGGACGTTCGACACCCACTCGCACGCGAGGTGCGCTCCCCCGAGCTGGGCGATGGAGTCGTCGCCGAAGCCGCTGAACACGCGCTCGTACAGGCCCGCGGCGCGCTCGCCCTCCTCACCCTCGAACGGACGCCCGCCGGCCGGGATGTCCGCGGCGAACTCGTCGAGGTAAAGGCGCCGGACCGATCCCGAGTACCGCGAGTAGCGTGCGAACAGCGCCCCCTTGACGGTCTCGGGGAGGTTGACGAGCGCGAAGACAGGGCGGTCGAGGTTCGTGAAGTGGGGGGCGAGGACCGCCCGCTCCTCCTCGGTGAAGCTCTCGACCGGGTAGCGCATCGGGCTGTCGATCCTAGTGGTGGCCCCGGCGGCCGGCGGACGCTAGCGTCCGTCCGTACCGGCCTCGTCGGCACCGGGCCGGGCCGGCGGACGCTCGGTCGGCGGTCCCGCGAGCACCTCCTCGCGCCCGTAGTGGCCGACCGAGTCGAACCAGCGCTTCGCCCGCAATCCGAGCCCGAGATCGCAGTCGGCGGCGACGATCCCCTCCTCGTCGTACAGCGGTCCCGCGATCACGTCGCCCATTCGCGGCTCGATGATCGCCGCCCCGCCGCGGCCGAAGACCGCCGTTCCCTCGGGGAGCTCCGCCGGGAAGTCGTCGGGGAACGCGTCGGCCGGGATGTACTGCGGCACCGAGACCACGAACGCCCCGGACTCGATCGCGATGTGGCGCATCGACGCGAGCCAGCCGTCGGTGTCGTCGGCGGTCGGCGCGAGCCAGATCTGCGGCCCCTCCCGGTACACGGCGTAGCGCGCCATCGGCATCCGGTTCTCCCAGCAGATCAGGCCGCCGACCCGGCCCGCCGGCGTCGCGACCACCTCGAGGTCGTCCCCGGCCCCGATCCCGTGGAAGATCCGCTCGTGCATCGTCGGCATCAGCTTGCGGTGCTTCCACACCAGTCCCTCCGGGCCAATCAGCAGGAGGGCGTTGTAGAGCGTCCCGGGGCGGTCCGACTCGCGCTCGTTGACCCCGATCGCGCAGTGGACTTCGTGCCCGCGACACGCCTCAGCGATGCGGTCGACGAGCGGTCCCGGGACGTCGACCGAGTTCTCCCACAGCCGCTGCCACAGCTCGTCCCAGCCGCCGAAGCTCGCCGCGCCGGCGGCCCACGCGCCCGACGGGTACAGGGGAACGAAGGCCTCCGGAAGCACGGCCAGCCTCGCGCCGTCGCCGGCGGCCTCGCCGATCAGCCCCACGGCCTTGTCGACACTCGCCTCCGCGTCGAGGATCACCGGCGTCGCTTGGATCGCCGCCACCCGCACGGTCTCGAAGCTCGTCATCGCGAGCAGCATACGCCGGGTAGGCTGTGCGCGATTCTGGATGGCGGAGATCGACGTAAACGGGGTCCGGACCCACTACGAGCTCGCCGGCGACGGCGACGGGATGGTGCTGGTGCACGGGTCGTGGGACGATCTCCACGCCTTCGACGGCGTCGCCCCTGCTCTCGCCCAGCGCTACCGGGTGCTCGCCTACGACCGCCGCGGGCACAGCGGGAGCACCGGAGAGGGCACCATCGACGATGACGTGGCCGACCTCGCGGCGCTGATCGAATCCCTCGATCTCGCTCCCGCGCACGTCGTCGGCCACTCGCTCGGCGGCTCCGTGGCGCTGCGCTTCGCGATCGCCCGCCCCGACCTGCTGCGGACGGTGAACGTCCACGAGCCGCCGCTGTTCGCGTTGCTCGCCGACGACCCGGAGGGTCGGGCCCAGCTCGAGGAGGCGGCCGGTCGGATCGAGGAAGTGGTCGCCGAGATCGAGGCGGGGAATCCCGAGACCGCGGCGCGGCGCTTCGTCGACGAGGTCGCTCTGGGCCCCGGGGCGTGGGAGACACTCCCGCCCAAGGTCCACGACACGATGATCGGGAACGCGGCGACGTTCGCCGAGGAGGTGCGCGACCGACGGTGTACGGGATCGACCTCGAGACCCTCTCCGAGCTTGGCAAGCCGGTGCTGCTCACCGAGGGCGACCGGGGCCCCGCGATGTTCCGAGCGGTGATCGATCGGCTCGAGGCGGAGGTGCCGGGCGCGGAGCGACGGAGGTTCGAGGGCGCGGGCCACGAGGTTCCCACCACGCACCCGACCGAGTACACGGCCGCGATCCTGGAGTTCGCCGACCGCGGCTAGCTCGGACCGGAACGCGGCGGCTCGGCCATGATCTCGATCCGGCCGCCCCCGGGCAGGATCGCGAAGGCGCGCGGCTCGCCCCACAGCTCGCGGCTCTCCTCGACCTCGAAGCCCGCCTCCCGGAGACGGCCGAGCGCGGCGTCGAATCCCGGCGCCACGACGCCGGCGTGGCCGAGCGGGGGCACCGTCGGCTCGGGCGTGTGGATGAGGTGGATCTGGGTCTCCTCCCGCTCCACCCAGGTGACGTACTCGGCGATCGGCTCGGGCGCCGGAACGCGCTCGAATCCGAGCAGGCCGAGGAGCTCGACCGTGCGCTCGACGTCGTCCGGCCTCACCTCGAGCGAGACGTGGTGGAGCACGGGGGCAGCATCGCACGCAGCGGCGCTCAGGCCAA
>JBOGZL010000153.1:0-4607 GCA_050697195.1 Solirubrobacterales bacterium | reverse complement strand
CAGCGCGGCCTTCCCGCAGCGCGCCACTGGCGCCACTTCGAGGAGGTGGACGGCGAGCTGGCGTACCGGCTCGTGGTCGAGTACGAGCCGCGACCGGGGTGGCGAGGCCTCGTCGACCGCCTGGTCGTCCGGCGTGCGATCGAGCGCACCGCGCGGGAGACCGTGACGAATCTCAGTCAGCAGCTTCGCCACGGTGGCTCGCGATGACCGAGGAGCTCGTCGTTGCCCGTCGCTACCAGGGGTTTCCCGAGATCGCGCTCGGTGGCTACGTCGGGGGACTGCTGGCGGGAATGCTCGACGGCCCGACGGAGGTTTCATATCGCGCGGCCGTTCCGATGGATCGACCGCTCCACATCGAGCGCCCCGAGCCGGATCGGGTCGTGCTGAGCGACGGGACGCCGGCGTCGGCGCGGTGTCAGGGGCGCCGGGATTCGTGAAGGGGGCGGAGCCGCGTTTCAACCCGCTGCGCCGCGCCTGACCCGCAAGGCGGGGAAGGATCGGCCGAGAGCCGGAGTCCTAGGGGTCGAAGTCCACTTCAACACGACCGGAGGAACGTCGTGCAGCGGGTCCCCATCCAGTTTCTGATCGCGCCCCCGAACGCCCACGGCCGCCGTGACGGACCACCGCCTCGGCCGAGACGGGTGAGGCATCGGTGGGGGATGGCGATCGCCGAGGCGGGGCGCTCCCCCGCCCAGGCAGCGCGCGGGCTCGTCCCAAGCGAAGAGATCGCCGAGCTCGGCTTCGCCGATTGGCTCGCTCCCGAGCGAGCGCTGGTCGGCGTGCGCACGATCGACGCCCACCGCCGCGCCGCCAAGCCGCCCGGGCCGCGCGAGCTGGTGGACGCGTTCTTTCGCATCGCTCTCCCGGCGCGCGACCTCGAAGCGCAAAAGGGCCGCCGACCGAGCACTGATTCAGACCCCGTGCGAGCGGGCCAGCTCGTCCCCGACGGGGGCGTCTACCAAGGGAGAAAGTGATGATCAGGACGCCGCTGGTGGCCGTCGGTTTCGCCGCCGTGCTGCTCTGCGGAGCGGAGGCGGCGAGCGCCTTCCTCACCGCGAACACAATCGACGCGCACGCAACCTACACGCGGGACGGCGCCCGGGTGCGGGCGACCGGCCCGATCGGCTGCACGCGCGAGGAGCGCATCTCGATCAGGGTCACCGTCACCCAGTCGGCGAGCGGAGCCCGGGCGCGCGAGAGTTGGAAGGGCCGCTGCACCGGCGAGCTCCAGCACTGGCAGGTGAGGGCACACGCCCGCCGCGGCACCCTCTTCCAGACGGGGCGTGGCCGGGTCTGCGCCGTCGCCACGACGCGAAGTGGAGATCGCGTCACCGACACGCGCAAGTGGTGCGAGCGCGTCCAGGTGTCGGGTGGCTTCGGATAATCGTTGCGCTGCTCGCTCGAGGCCCAGCGCCCCGACGGCGGTCGCCCCGCCCGAGAGCGAAGCAATGCTCGCCGCCGTCTCGGACGTGCGCCCCGCGCTCAAGGGCGGCCAGCGAGGTGAGCTCGCGGACATCACGTCAGACGTTCACGCCGGTACTGGGCCTCCGAAGGTCCGGGGAACCAACCGGTGCGCTGTGCCCAAGCGTCAGATGCCGGCGTGGACGCCGGGACGCGGAGGCCCGCTGCCGCGCGGCATGAGTCGCCAGGACATCCAGGTCGCCTTCCCGGCTGGAGGGTAATCGACGAGGAAGCCGCCGACGTGTCAAGGGGCGCCGGGATTCGTGAGAAAGGCCGAGCCCCGCTTATACCGGCTGCGCCGGAATTGATCTCGACGCTGGGAAGGATTGGCGGCGGGGCGGAGTCGTGGAGGTCGAATCCACTCAACTCGCCTGGAGATCCCTCGTGTCTCATCACATCTGCGGACAGATCGCTAGCACGACGCGGAGCGCCGCGCGGGCGCTGGCCGCATCGGGCGCCACCCTCACGCTCGCCGCGTCGCTCGCAATCGCGGCGCCGACCATGGCCGAGGCCGCGGACGGTTCGATCGCCGCAGAGGCACGGGCCCAGGTCAAGCGGGGCGATGAGTGGACACGGAGGGTGGAGCTCAGCCTCTCCCCCGGCGAGCTCGACCTCCCGGCCGGGGCCCCCGCCCGCGAGCTCGCGCGCGCCGCGCTCGAGCGCAAGGCGGGGCGCCTCGGCCTCCCTCGGTCGCTGAGAGGCGTCCGGCTGGCGCGCGAGCTGAACGTGCCGGCCGGGCCGCAGGGCGCGAGCGAGCTGGACCTGCTGCGCTTCCAGCAGACCGTGCGCGGGACGCGGGTGGTGTGGAGCCAGATCGACGTCACGATCGCCGCCGGAAACGTGAGCTCGATCGGTGCCACAGTCGTCCCGGTGACGGACAAGCGCCTCGCCGGCGAGCGCAAGCTGGGCCGCAAGCGGGCACTGCGGATCGCGCGGCGCGCCGTCAAAGGACCCGAGGAGGCGCTGCGCCCCCTGCGCGTCGCCTACGCCGGCACGCCGACCAAGCGCAAGGCGAGGTCCCGCACCCCGCGGCTCGCATGGGTGGTCGAGACCATGCCGGCGAAAGAGCTCGATCAGGAGGACCCGACCGCGCTCTGCATCGTCGTCGACGCGAAGACCGGGAAGGTCCTGGCGCGCTGGAAGGGGATCGCCGACCGGCCCGACCGCGGCACGAACACGACGGGCGATCCGCCCGCAACCGTCGGCGCTCCAGGCGACAAGACGGCTCGGGGCGGCTCGGGCACTACCACCATGGCCCTCTACGACGGAACCAACGGGGCACAAGGCGCACCCCTGTGGGCCACATTCGTCACCGCCGGCGACCCGTTCGACGGCCGCAGCTGGAGCGATGACTTCGGCATCCTCGGCTCCGAGACCAACGACCTGCTGTTTCCGGCCTACAACGCCCTCAACGCCGCCAGGACCGTGTGCGTGGTTCGCGACTATTGCGGCAAGCGGGGCTTCAGGGCCGCCGGCCCCTTCGGGTACTGGCAGGTGGTCGTAAACGCCCCCGGCAACAACTCCAGCACGAGCCCCTCGCAGCTGATCGTGAAGCTCTCCCAGGGCGACACCATGGGCCTCGACTCCTTCAATGACGTCGTCGCGCACGAGATGGGGCACGTGATGGACTTGGTCTACGCGGGCGACCGCGTGATCACCGACCAAGGGCAGGTGGTGCGGTCCGTCCAGGAGGCCCTCGCCGACATGTTCGCCCTCGACTACGACCGGGCCGACACGACCATGTTCGAGGAGAGCGCGACCGGAGTTGCCCGGAACCCGGGCTTCCCCGAGTCGCAGAGCGAGTGCGACCGCTTGCAGTGCAAGCCGTTCCCCGCCCACATGGACGATTTCGACGATACCCCGACCAGCCCGCACTTCAACTCCACCATCCTCAGCCACGCCTACGTCAAGTTCGTCCAACGGGTTGGCCACAGGGTTGCGGGAGACGTGCTCCAGTACGTTCCCTGGCAGCTCTCCCCGCAGCCGACCTTCGTCCAGGTCAGGAACGCCTTCGTACTGGTCGCGGGCCACCTCTACCCCGCCGACGACCCCGGCGATCCCGACACCACTCCCGAGGTGCGGGAGGCCGCCATCGTGGCCTTCCAGGAGGTGGGCTTCTGCTTCGGCGGGTGCCCGTGACGCACGATGGCGACGGCCCTGAGCAGCCTGTGAGACAGAGCCTCCCGTGAGCGGGCCGATCCGGATCGAGGTCGAGCGGAGCTTCCCGGTCTCGCTGCGCTAGAGGGACGGGAAGAATCGGCGGAAGGCGGAGTCCTACGGGGTCGAGTGATTCCAACACGTCTGGAGGAACGTCGTGCTTCACGTCCCGATTCAGTTCCTGATCGCCCCCCAGAACACCCGGGGCCGCCGTAGCGGACCACCGCCGCGGCCACGGCCGACGCGCGTGAGGCACGGGTAGGGAATAGCCATCGCGGGCGCGGCGATCGCCGCGCTGTGCGCAATCCTCGCAGTCCCCGCGGCGGCGCAGGGCGCGACCCAGGCGAGCGCGATCGCCCCGCTCCAGCAGTTCGCCGATCCCGTCCCGGCCGGGACCTGGAGATCGGGTTCGAGATCTGTATCGAGCAGTGCCAGATCGGCGCCGAGGGCAACGGGCCAGGAGAGCTCGAGCTCTCGACGCGGCCGGCGCTCGACTGCCGCGGTGCACTCTACGTCGTCGACTCCCGCAACCACCGGGTCCAGAAGTTTGGCGAGCCAGGAACCGCGCGCCCGCCGTGCCCAGAGACCGACCAGGGGACCGAGCCCCCGCCCTCGAACGAGTTCAGCTTCGGGAAGCTGAAGAAGAACAAGAAGAAGGGGACGGCGAAGCTGATCGTCCGCGTCCCGGGACCCGGCGAGCTAGACGTGGCGCGGACGAAGAAGCTCAAGCCCGCCGACGAGGACGCGGAGGCCACGGGCAAGGCGAAGCTCGCGATCCGATCGCGCGGCAAGGCGCGCAAGCGTCTCAACGCGAGGGGCAAGGCGCGCGTCCGGGCGCGCGTCACCTACACGCCGAGTGGCGGTGAGGCGAACACGAAGTCGAAGCGGATCGGCCTGCGCAAGCGGAGGTGAAGACGTTCCAGGGGTAAAGTGAATCCCGGATGAAGCCGGAGCCCGTCACGGACCTCGACTGGGCGCCGGAGCGGGCC
>JBOGZL010000152.1:0-2006 GCA_050697195.1 Solirubrobacterales bacterium | reverse complement strand
GCGATGCCGCGATACCCGCGTGCCGAGCACGCCGCGAGCTGGCTCCACCACCCGTAGCTCGAGCCGCCGAGCCCGTGGACGAACACGACCGTGGGCCCGTCGCCGCCCGTGTCCTCGTACGCGAGCGCGACGTCGTCGATCTCGACCCGCTCCGCCACGATGAGACGAGGTTAAGGCGCGGGACTGGTGGCGCGCGGCGGGCCCAGGTCGTGTAGGTTCGGCGACAGGAAACCCGTCGCCGAGCAGGCGACGGTGGAGAGGGAGATGGCGACAGGCAGGATCATGCGAATGCGCGCGCGTGCGCGATCGCTGGCGGGTTCGATTCTCGTGTTGGCGTGCTGCGGCTGGCTGGTCCCAGCGGCGACGAGCCACGGTGCGCCGACCGTGGGCAGTGGATTCAACGAGACATGGGGCAATGCCGAGCCGCATCTGGACCGGGTGGCGCAGGCCGGTGGGTTGCTGCGCATCTCGATCAGCTGGATGAAGACACGCGACGGAGACTGGTCGGGTCCTGACGCTGCGTATCGGACAATGCTGGCGCATGGCGTGCGGCCCCTGTTCATCCTCCAGGGCCCCACGATGCCCTCGCGGGCGGTTTGGTCCGAGTTCGTCCGCGAGGCGACGCGTCGCTATCCGGGCGCCGCGGCGTTTGAGATCTGGAACGAGCCGAACCTCGCCGCGTTTTGGGGCGGACATCCGAGTCCGGCGAAGTACGTTCGTCTGTTTCGCGCCGCCGCGGCGAGCGCGGCCCCCGAGGCCCGCCTGCTCGTGGGCGGTCTTTCCCCCCGGCTCACGAGCGAGAACGACGCGATCGGCTGGCGTGCGTACCTCCGCCATCTGCGCTGTTCCGGGGTGACCGCGATCGCGGATGGCATCAGCTATCACGTCTACGTCGGGCTGCATCGGCTGTACCCGGACGTCGACCGATCGAGCCCCCTCCGGCTGGTCAAGCGAGGCCGCCGAATCGCGGGCAATCCCGTCGCCTGGATCACCGAGCTCAGCGTCGCCGCGACCGGTGACGGCCAGGTTCGCCGCACCCGCCGCGCGGTGCGGTCGGCCCTGAGCTCCGGCCCCGAGGCGATCCTGATGCATCGCCTGATCGATGATGGGCCACACCATCACCCGTACTGGCGCCACGCGGGGATGCTCGACTCGCATGGTCGTCCGAAGCCGGCGTGGACCGGGTTGCTGAACGGGCTCCGCCGCTGGGGTCCGGTGTACCGGCCGTTGGCACCCGAGCGAGACCGCGCCAAGAAGCGGCCGGCCTCCGGCCGGCCGTGCTCCAACGCGCGCTACCGCGCCCTTCCGTAGCCGCCGCCGCCCGGGGTCTCGATCCGCACCCTGTCGCCGGGTCGCAGGTCGAGTCCGGCCTTCGAGGGGACCGGTTGCCCGTTGAGCAGGTTGCGGCCGGGCGCACCGTTCTCACCGCCCGCGCCGCCGCGCGGGGCGTGGCGGCGACGCTCGGTGATCAGGTTGAGGCGGGTCGGCACGAGCGCCTCGAGCTCGCGAACCGTGCCGGCCCCGCCCCGGTGGCGACCGCCGCCTCCGCTCCCGCGCCGCACCGACAGCTCGCGCACGCGGAGGGGGAAATCGGTCTCGAACGACTCCACGGGGGTGTTGAGCGTGTTCGACATCGCGACGTGGATCGCGTTCGGTCCGTCGGCGCCCGGGCACCCGCCCTGCCCGCCCCCGATCGTCTCGTAGTACTCGAACCCCTCCCCGGCGAGGGTGACGTTGTTCATCGTCCCCTGCCCCTGGGCGGGCGCCTCGGTTGCGCCGGCGAGCGCCTCGATCACGAGGTCGGCGACGCGGCTCGACGTCTCCACGTTCCCGGCCGCGACGGCCGCCGGCGGGCGCGCGTTGAGCACGCATCCCTCGGGCGCGGTCACCCGCACCGGGCGGTGCGCCCCGGCGGACGGCGGGGCGTCGGGATCCGCCAGCACCCGGACGGCGAAGAACGTGGCCGACTTGGTGACCGAGAGCGGGCAGTTGAGGTTGCCCGGCAC
>JBOGZL010000151.1:0-7157 GCA_050697195.1 Solirubrobacterales bacterium | reverse complement strand
CGACCGCGTGCGCGCGATGTATACCGCCCTCGACGAGCAGGGCCGGCGCGGCGTGATCAAGGCCCTGCGCGAGGGAATCCCGAGCGGCAACGCCGCGGACGCCTCGGCGCGCCCGCACACGCGGTAGACACCAGGTTCCGCCGGCCGCAGCCGGTCTCGGGCGGGGACCCCGCTATGCGAGGCAAACTTCACACGCGTGGCGGAGGGAGCATCGAGTGTGCAGTTAGCGACGGTGGGCGGAGCGCTCGCGCTGCGCCGGTCGCGAATGGCGCAATCGCCCTGAATTTCCGCGCCAGTGGTCATTTATCCCCGATAGAGGGGGCAAAGTGTCCATTGGTCACAGAGCGGGTCACAGAGCGCGCCGCACATCCGTCAGCTCCTCGTCGCGCATACGCCGGGCTTCACGAGTGGCGGGCACGACGCGCTACTCGTAGCGCTTTTCCAGCCTCGGCCACAGCTCGTGGTCGTGGCTGGGGACGATCACGGCCTGGGGAAACTGGCTGCGGAAGTGCCTGAGCTCGCGCATCGACCGCCGCCAGTTGTGGCGATCGACCGGTCGAGGGGGCTCGGGGGCGCCGTCGAGCTGGCGCATGGTGTAGACGGCGTCGCCCGCGATCACGAAGTCGCGGTCGCGCAGGCGTGCGATCACGCACTGGTGCCCCTCCGAGTGACCGGGGGTGAAGGCGAGCCGGACGCTCCCGTCCCCGAACAGGTCGAAGGTGCGCCCGAAGGTGGAGTAGGACTCGATCCGCTCGCCGCCGTAGCTCACCGTTCGGTAGTCGAACGCGTAGTCGTAGTGGGCGGGGCGGTACCCGCGCATGAACGGACGCCGGTCGGTCGTCGCCGCCACCCACTCGGGCTCGCTGAGGACAAACGTGGCGCCGGGGAACTCCGAGATCGCCGACGTGTGATCGAAGTGGAGGTGGGTCATCACCACCACGGGGACGGTCTTCGCGTCGAGCCCCATGCCGCGCAGCCGAGCGGGAACGTCGCCGTCGGGATCGAGCCGCGGGCGGCCGAACGTCGCGACCAACCGCCCCATGTTCTCGCGCGGCTTCGCGACCACCGACGGGTGGAGCCCGGTATCCACGAGCAGCGGTCCAGCCGACGGGTGCCGGATCAGGAACGCGGGGCAGGGGACCCACCACCACGCGGAGCGCGGCGTGCCGAGCCCGAGCATCCGCGCGTTCTGCAGCCTTCCGCCCTTCCCCTCGAAGAACGCCTGCGGCGCCTGGAGCTCGCCGCCGGGCAGCGGCTCGACGGTGACCGTCGTCCCCGCCGTCCCTCCTCGGAGCGGCTCCGTGAGCGGTTTTGCCTCCGCCTTGATCTTCATGGGCGGCTCAGCCTACTGCCAGCGGAGGCGCCGGATCGCCGATCCGCGGCGCCGAAATACACTGGCGCCGCGATGGCCGAGTCTCGATCGCGGATCTTCGCCCCGGGCTTGCTCGACGGCCGCGTATGCCTCGTCTCGGGGGCCGGGAGCGGGCTCGGCCGGGCGACCGCAATCGAGCTCGCGTCGCTGGGGGCGAGCGTCGTCGGGTGCGGGCGTCGCGAGGAGCCGCTCGACGAGACCGTCGCCGCGATCTCGGCGGTCGGCGGGTCCGCGGAGGCGGTCGCGACCGACATCCGCGACGCCGACGCGGTCGAGGCGCTTGTCGACGGGGTCCTCGCGCGCCACGAGCGCCTCGACGTGCTCGTCAACAACGCCGGCGGCCAGTTCCTGAGCCCCGCGGAGGCGATCTCCCCGAAGGGCTTTCGAACAGTGCTCGAGCTCAACATCCAGGGGACATGGCAGATGACCCACACGGCGGCGACCAGGGCGTTCATCCCCCAGCGCTCCGGCAAGGTGGTCAGCGTCACCCTCTCGCCGCACCAGGGAATGCCGGGGATGGTCCACTCCGGAGCCGCCCGTGCCGCGGTCGAGAACATGATGCGAACGCTCTCGATCGAGTGGGCTCGGTTCAACGTGAGGCTGTGCGCCGTCGCCGCGGGCCAGTTCGACACCGAGGTCCTGCGGACGAAGTACCCGAAGCAGGTGACCGAGAACGTCGCCCGCACCGTTCCCCTGGGGCGGCTCGGGACACCCGAGGAGATGGCGTGGCTGATCGCGTACCTCGCGTCGCCGGCCGGCGACTTCTTCTCCGGCACGGTACTGACGATCGACGGCGCACGGGACAACTGGTTCGGCTCCTGGCCGCCCCCCGGCGCCGCCGACCCCGAGGGCACTCCGCTGGCGGAGGAGCGCAGGCAGGAGGACTAGCAGCTGGCGGTCCGGTCGCGGCCCGCGCCGCCCTTGCAGCTGTCGTTCGCCTTTCCGCCCCTCAGCCGGTCTCGGCCCTTGCCGCCCTTGAGCCGGTCTCGGCCCCTCCCGCCGTTGAGCCTGTCGGCGCCCTTGCCGCCCTTCAGCTTGTCCTTGCCGTTGTCGCCTCGGAATCGATCGGCGCCGGCCCCGCCCTTGAGCTTGTCCTCGCCCGGGCCGCCGCACACCAGGTCCCTCCCGGCGCCCGTCTTCACCTTGTCGTTGCCGCCCATCGCGAGGACGACGTCGGTGCCCTTGCCGAGCTTGAGCTTGTCCGAGCCCTGCGAGCCGACGACGGTCGCGGTCTGCCCCTGGCACTCGAGGCTGCGCGGGTCGCCGAGCAGCAGCTCGACGTTTCGGTCCTCCTCCGCGCCCTCGGGCGCCCCCGCGGTCGCGGAGGCGCCCGTCTGGGGGTCGTTGAAGGCGAGCGTGCGCCCGATCGACGCGAGCTGCGCGGGATCGAATCCCGACGCGTCGCCCCCGGCGGGGGAGACCGCCGGGGAGGCGTGGTCGAGCAGCGTGCCGAAGATCGACAGCGTCCCGTCGCCGTTGTCCATCACCTCGACGAGGCGGTGCTGCTGGGGGAAGTCGGCGACCGCCGAGGTGTTGATCTCCCACCATGCCCCGTCGCCCCGCTTGTGGAACGGGATCACCCTGTTCTCGTGCGTGTGCCCGGACACGTACGCGAGCACGTTCGGATACCGCCCGAGCAGCTCCGTGAACGTGGGCTCCTCGCTTTCGAGCTCCTCGGCGATCTCGGGGTCCCCGAGGTGCAGCGGCTCGGAGCTGCGCGGGTCGAGATCGCACCCCGGGTTGACGTCGTGGCCGTGGCCGTCGCCCACCGTGCACGGCGCGGCCGCCTCGTCCGGGATCATCGAGTTCATCGTCCGCACCGGGTGGTGTCCGAACAGCACGACGAGCTTGCCCGCGATCTGCGCCCGGTCGAGCTCCTGCTGGAGCCACTCGAACTGGGGGTCGTCGATGTTCCCGTTCGACGAGCCGGTCGGGAGCGGCCCGAACGGGCCGACGACGCCGCCCTCGGAGCTGGTGTCGAGGGCGATGAACCGCATCCCGGGCGCCCCCTCCGGGCTCCACGCGTAGTAGGACGCCGAGCCGTCCGAGTTCTCCTCTTCGGCCTCGTCGACGAAGCCGAATCCGTGCTTGTCCTCCGGGTCGTTTGCGCCGTAGATCGCCTTGATCTCGGGCTTGGAGACGAACCGGCGCCGGTCGTCGGGGGGGACAAGCATCACGGCGCTCGCGTTCGCGGGGCTCAGCAGGTCCGCGAGCTCGGCCTCGCCCGGGTCAAGCGTGGTCCCGAGGACCTTCGCGCACCCGGTCGCCACCCTCTCGATCGGCGCGAGCGCGTCCTCGTTGCCCTGCACGAGCTCGTCGTGGTTGCCGTTCGCGATGTAGAACGGGACGTCGAGCCCGGCCGGCGTGATCTCGGCGGCTTGGGCTCGGTCGATGAGCCCGTTGTAGGTTGGCCATCCGTCGTCCGCGAATCGGCCGCGGACGTCGTCGGGGTCATAGTAGGCGGGGTCGGGCGGAGCCCCGAGCGGATAGTCGGAGTAGTCCTGCACACCGGTGTAGCGGGCGCCCTCCGCGGCCGCCTGGCCCGCCCCGCCCTCCTGGAGCACGAGCGCGTGGCAGAGCGGGTCGGGGAGGCTTGCGGGGGCGTATCCGTCGGCGTCGGTGAGGCCGCTGTTGAAGTCGAGCGGATCGTTGCCCTCCATCAGCTCCCTGACCCACACCGCCTCGTTTCGCTGCTGGTTGTCGGCATGGTCCCCGGTCAGCAGGGCGAGGTCCATCGAGCGCGCGGTCCCGTCGCCCTGGGGGACCGGGCTCGCGGGCGCGAAGTGGTTCACCTGCCTGATCGAGCGATCGACCATGAACGGGGCAAGCGCCTCCCACGGTCGCCACGCCGAGCTCGCGGCGCCGTCGACGAGCTCGACCCGGGCCGGGGACTCCTCGTCGGCGAGCTGGTAGTCGGTGAGATGGGAGAAGTAGGCCAGCGACCGGCGCCGGTCCGCCCGCCGGGATTGCGCCTCGGGGATCGCGCTGTCGCCCTCGGCGGAGCCGTCCCGCACCACGTAGCTCGAGCCCGCGTCCTCGTGCGCGAGGGTGGTGTAGCCGGCCGTCGGATCGCCCTCGGGGGAGACGACCCGCTCGAGAGTCGTGTGGCCCTCGACGTCCGACGCGAGGTGGCTCGCCGCGGCCGTGCCGGCGGTCGCGAGCAAGGCCGTGAGCGCCGCGCCGATCACGGTCCAGCCCCGCCGGCGCGGTGGCCGCGGGGCCCCTGCAGTTGTTGTCGAGCCTGCGCCTGTGACCCGAGCCCTCCCACCGGCGAAGCTAGCACCCCTCCGCCGCGCCCGCGCAGGTTCCGCTTCCGTGCTCGACCGACGTCGTCAGCGGGCCAGGACGGCTTCCAGAGCCTCCACCAGCGTCCGGCCACAGGCCCCGTCGGGATCCCTGTCGGGGTTGTAGCACCCGAGCGAGACTCCGACGATCTTCGGGACGGAGGCGAGTGGGGCCAGCGCGGCCGTCAGCTCGTCCCAGCTCATCCCGCCGGGCATCAGGTAGTCCGTCGCGGGGAACACGGCCTGGTCGAGGACGTCGACGTCGAAGTGGAGCCACACCGGCAGGTCGGACACGAACCCGGCCGCGACGCGCTCGCCGGCGACCGCGGGGCCCTCGCCGCGGACCTCGTCGACCGAGAGATGCCTCAATCCCGGCAGCTCCTCGGGCTGGACCATGCCGTGGGTCCGGGACTCCCGCTTGTCGCGGTAACCGACGAGCGCGACATCCTCCGCGGCGACCGAGGCGCCGCCCGCGGCCTCCACCCAGGCCGCGGGGGCACGGCCCAGCGCGACCGCGATCGGCATGTCGGCGGCCTCGCCGGTGGGGGAGGTCTCGCCGTCGTAGAGGTCGAGGTGGCCGTCCAGGTACGCGAGCCCGATCCGCCCGAGCGCGTCTCGCGCGCCGGCGAGCGCCCCCGGCACCTCGGAGCAGCACCCGCCGGCCAGGAAGGGACGCGCCCCGTCCGAGATCAGCCCGGCGACCGCCCCGCGCACCGTCGAGGTCGTCGCAAGCACGTCGGGGCTAGCGACGATCCCCGTCTCCGGGTCGCGCTCCTCGCCGCGGATCCGCACGTCGAGGTCGCCGGCATCGGATCCGCCGAGCGCCTCCGGCAGGCGCAGCTCGCGAAGCGCGTCGGGGGCGTGCTCGGTCCCCCCCGAGCGGCCCACCGAGTCGACAGGGACACCCACGAACGTCAGCGTGCTCACGACACCGCCTCGGCCAGCTCGCCGATCACCGCGACGCCGTCGAGGTCCCGGTGCGGCAGGTACTGGAGCATCACCCGCTCCACCCCCGCGCCGTCCAGCTCGGCGAGGCGCCCCCGGGCCTGTTCCGAGGTGCCGACGATCCAGGAGTCGGGGAGGCCGGCGATGAACGTGGCGGGGTCGCCGGCGTCCTCGCCGCGGAGCTCTGCCAGGCGCCCCCCGCGGCCTGCGAGGTCCGCCTCGTCGGCTCCGATCAACGACCCCGTCATCATCGAGACGGTGAGCGGCTCGCGTCCCGCACGCTCGCAGCCCTCGACGAGCGCGCGCGAGCGCTCGCGACATTCCTCGACGCTCATCATCAGCAGGTTGTACTCGTCGGCCCACCGCACGGCAAGGGCCGCGCTTCGCGGTCCCGCCTTGCCCCCGACGATCAGGTTCGGCGGTGTTGACGGCTTGGGCAGCGCGTCGAGGCCGTGAACTCGGTAATGCTCGCCCTCGAAGCTCAAGTCGGCTTCGCTCCACTCTCGGCGCACGATCTCGATCTGCTCCCCGAGCATTCCCATCCTCTCGCCGGTTCGCGGGAAGGGAAACCCGTACGCCTCATGCTCGTCTGCGAGCCACCCGGTGCCCATGCCGAGCTCGATCCTCCCGCCGCCCGCCACCTGATCGGCCGTGACCGCCGCCTTGGCGAGCACCGAGGGGTGCCGGAACGTCACCGGGGAGACGAGGGTTCCCAGGCCGACCCTCGAGGTGACAGCCGCCAGCGCGGCGATCGTCCCCCAGGCGTCGAGCGACCCCCGATCGCGCCTTCCCACCACCGACATGTAGTGATCGGACCGAAACAGGGTCTCGATGCCGCTCCGCTCGCAGACCTCGGCGAGAGCGAGCCACTCCCCCCAGCCGACGCCCTCCTGCCCTTCGATCAGGATCGAGACGCGCATCGTTCCAGCCGGGCCGATCCGATTGGCTAGGTCGTCATCCCGGTGAACTGCCCGCCGGTCACGTTGACGATCTGCCCGTGGACGTAGTTGGACAGCGGCGAGCACAGGAAGAGCACCGGGCCGGCGGCCTCATCGGGGCGCGCGGGGCGACCGAGGGGGATCGTCATCGACGCCATCGCCCGCATCTGCTCGGGGACGCCGATCTCGACCTCGTCACCGGAGGGCGCCTTCAAGGTCTCGCCCTTCTCCTTTGCCTGGGTGAGCCGGGTCTCGACGAACCCGAACGCGACCGCGTTGCAGTTCACCTTGAACTGGCCCCACTCCTTGGCGATCGTCTTCGTCAGCCCAGTGACCCCGGCCTTCGCAGCCGAGTAGTTCGCCTGGCCGGCGTTCCCCATCGTGCCCGAGACCGAGGTCACGTTGACGATCTTGCGAAACACCTCCTCGCCCGCGTCGCGCTCCTGCTTCGCGGCGTCGCGCCACGCCGGCGCCAGGGCGCGGATCACGCGGAAGGGAACGATCGTGTGGATGTCGAGCATCGCCTGGAACTGCTCGTCGGACATCTTGTGGACCACGCCGTCCCACGTGTAGCCCGCGTTGTTGACGACGATGTCGACGTGGCCGAACTCGTCGCTC
>JBOGZL010000150.1:0-2469 GCA_050697195.1 Solirubrobacterales bacterium | reverse complement strand
GCCCTGGCGTCCCTGCTCGAGCTCGGGGCGGAGCGCGAGGGCGAGCGGGCGCGGCAGATCCTCGACGCGTCCGCCCGCGACGACGGATCGCGCCCGCCGCTGCCCGAGCTCACGCCGCGCGAGCGTGAGGTGCTCGGCCTGCTTGCCGAGGGGTTGACCAACCGGCAGATCGCCGGAGATCTGGTGGTGAGCGAGCACACGATCCACCGCCATGTCACGAACATCCTCCGCAAGCTCGAGCTTCCCTCGCGAACGGCGGCGGCCGCCCACGCCGTGCGTGCGGGCCTGCTCGACGATCCCGGCGCGTAGCCAGGGCTGGCGACGCGCCCCGGCGGCTAAGATGGCCGGTTCTGGCGATGTCGGACCCGGCGCTTGCGACTAGCCTGGCGCCGATGGGTTCTCAGATCGAGGTCAAGGACTCCGAGCGGGCGATGTGGGCGCTGGGCGACTACCACAGGTTCGCGACCGAGACGGTCTGGGAGCTGGGCCCGGTGCTCGTCGAGGCGTGCGGGATCTCGGCGGGCCAGCGCGTGCTCGACGTCGCCGCCGGGTCGGGCAACGTGGCGCTTCGCGCCGCCGAGGCCGGGGCGAAGGTGGTGGCGTCGGATCTCACGCCGGAGAACTTCGAGGACGGACAGCGGGAGGCGCGCGCCAGGGGGGTGGAGCTGGAGTGGGTCGAGGCCGATGCCGAGGCGCTCCCGTTCGCCGACGCGGAGTTCGATGCCGTCACCTCGTCGCTCGGCGCGATCTTCGCTCCGAACCACCACGCGGTCGCGGACGAGCTGTTGCGGGTATGCCGGCCGGGGGGGACGGTCGGGATGATCAACTTCACGCCCCGGGGCTCGGCGGCCGAGTTCTTCGGCGTCCTGGAGCCCTACATGCCGCCGCCTCCTCCAGGCGCGCAGTCGCCGCTGATGTGGGGGAGCGAGGACCACGTGCGGGAGCTGTTCGGGGACCGCGTGGACTCGCTCGAGATGACGCGGCGGGAGTACGTGGAGGGGAGCCCCGGGGGGCCACGCGGATATCGGGCGCTGTTCAAGACGACGTTCGGCCCCGTGATCGCGACGTACGAGAGCCTCGCGGGGGAGCCCGACCGTGTCGCGGCGCTCGACCACGACTTCCTCGAGTTCGCGACCCGGGCGAACCGGGGCGAGCCCGACGGTCCGGCCGAGTACCACTACGAGTACCTGCTCGTGGTCGCGCGCAAGCGCACGTAGCCGCAGCCGGTGCGCAAGAGCGCCCCCGTGCTGCTGTCATGCTGCGCAGATGAGCGCCCGGGCGTGGGCGGCGTTCGCCGCCGTGTCGATCCTGTGGGGGATCCCGTACCTGTTCATCAAGGTGGCGGTGGACGACGGCGTCCCGCCCGTCTTCCTCGCCTGGGTCCGGGTCGTTCTCGGCGCCGCCGTGCTGGTGGCGCTCGCGTGGCGGCTGGGCCTGCTGTCCTCGGTGCGTGGGCGCTGGAGCTGGCTCGCGGTCTTCGCCGTCGTCGAGATCACGCTCCCGTTCCCCCTGATCGCCGCGGGCGAGCAGCACGTCGCCTCCTCGCTCGCCGCGATCGTGATCGCCGCGGCGCCGCTGTTCGTCGCCGTGCTCGCGCTCCGCTTCGACGCCACCGAGCGGGTGACCGGCCAGAGGCTGGCCGGGCTGGTGATCGGGCTCAGCGGCGTCGTTGCGCTGGTCGGGATCGACGTCGCGGGAAACGCCGATGAGCTCGTCGGAGCGGGGGCGATCCTCGTCTCCGCGCTCTGCTACGCGATCGGGCCGATGGTCCTCAAGCGCCATCTCGCCGACCTCGACCCGCGGGCCTCGATGGCGGTCGCGCTCGCGATCGCCGCGCTCGTGCTCACTCCGGGCGTCGCGTTGGATCCTCCGTCGGAGCTCCCCGCCGGAGCGGCGCTCGTCGCGCTCGTGGTGCTCGGCCTCTTCTGCACCGCGGCGGCGTTCGCGATCTACGCCGCGCTCGTCGTCGAGGTCGGGGCGGGGCGCGCGCTCGTGATCACCTACGTGGCGCCGGTCGTCGCGGTCGCGCTCGGGGTCGCGATCCTCGGCGAGCGACCGGGCGCCGGGGCGATCGCCGGGCTGCTGCTGATCCTCGCCGGCTCGTGGCTGGCGACGGGCGGGCGCCTCCCACCGGGGCTGGCGGCGGTGGTGACCCGTATCAAGGCTCGCCGGCGCCGTCGCGGGCGCGATCTCACCGTGCCGGAAAGGTGCACTTAAGGGTGGCCGTGCAGACTGAGCAGACGAGCGTGCTGGCCCGCACGGAGTCGATCTGCCCCCGCTGTCGCCGAGTGCTCGACGCGGCTCTCGTCGCGCGCGACGGCCGGGTCGTGCTCACCAGGACATGCCCCGACCACGGGGCCTTCGACGCCGTGGTCTACGGCGATGCGGAGCGCTACCTGGAGATCCAGCGCTTCAACAAGCCCGGTGAGGAGCCGCTGGAGCGCCAGACGGAGGTCGAGCGGGGTTGCC
>JBOGZL010000149.1:0-11044 GCA_050697195.1 Solirubrobacterales bacterium | reverse complement strand
ATTCCCCGATTTCGGATCGACGATTATGAGTCCGCTGCTCTGACCAGCTGAGCTACCGGCCCTCAGGGTTCGATCGTGGCTCTACCGCTCCGGGAGCTGGATCCAGAGCGCGCGCGCTCACGCGAGGGCATCGCCACTAGCACGCTAGCTCAGGACCCGCGCGCCTTGGACGGGAACGGTCCTGTCAGGCCGCACCGGGAGCCTCGTCCGCCCGACTGCAGCCCGGAAAGCGGCGGTAACCGCCATCGGGAAGCAGAACGTAGGTATCCGACCCATGCGAGAAGACCGCGCTAGCGGGATACGCGAGCGCCGCGGCCGCGAGTCGCACCGCCCCAAGTCGAAGGACATCGTGCGCCATGCCGATCTTGAACAGGGACTGCGTCTCGGCCGTCACGTCGCCGTCGCCCGCCCGAAGCGCTACGCGGACCTCCGGGTTCGCCGCCAACGCGGCTACAGATATGGCGACATTGGTCGAGTCGTCTGACGTCACGGCAGCCAGCGCACGCGCCCGGTGCAATGACAACCGGCGCAGCAGAAAGCGGCTGCCCCCTCACCGATGACGACCGGCACCTTGCGATCGTTCGCCACGCGGACGTTGAGTGCATCCGGGTCCCTCTCGATTGCAACCACGGGAACCGACAGCGCGCGCAGGGCCAGACAAAGGCGCAGGCCAACCTGTCCCAACCCGACAACGACGACGTGGCGCGATCGCGGAATCGTGCGAGAACCGATGATGCCGGTCAGACGCGGCTCAAGCACGCGATTCACCAAGCCTGCGGTGAAGAGCACAGCGAAGCCGGCAGCGGCCACGATTGCCATGGAGCTGAGGACCTTGAACCAGCTCGGACCCTGGTCGACGAGCGGGTTTGGGCCGACGGTCGCAATCGTCTTCACGGCCCCGTAGAACGATTCGACAAGGCCAGCCTCGAGGGCGATCGCGGCGACCGCGGTATCTGCAACGAGGACCACCAGCAGGCCGAGCGCACCAAGCAGCAGCATCCGCGAGCCGGTGTCGAGCGGGCGAAGCTGAGAGCGCAGCCAGCGCGACGCGCGAACTGGTATCGCCGGAGACCTGGGAACGGGTTCGTGCCAGACCCGCGGTCTGCGGCCGTTCCCGGCGACCGCCGTGAGCGAGTTCCTCTCGAGGAGAACGAGCTGGAGCCTTGGATCGCAGCAAGCGGCAACCAACGCCGGCACGGCTGCGTCGGCCATGGAGATGACTCGGCAGTCCGGGATGGCCCTGACTAGCTGCGCAGCGACGGTGCGCCCGAAGATCGTCACGATCATCCTCAGGCCGGGTCGCAGATGCTCAACCAATAGCGCCATCCGCAGTGCCTCTATGTCATCGCGGGAGACCAGTACGACGGCCTGCAGGTCGCGCGTGAGCGCGGCTCGGAGCTCTCGGTCGCTCGGGGCCCGGAGGCGAGCTGACTCCGCGTCGCAGTCATCCAGCACCCGCGCGAGAGCGGCGGCAAGATCGCCGCTGCCGACCACGAGAACCGGTCGCCGATCCTGAGATCGCATCGCCGAGGAAACGGCTTCCCCACTCACGCCAGAGCGCTGCGCGCCTAGCTGTGAGGCTTCGTTGGCGTCAACCTGGCCACGGCGCCGCTTGACGCACACGTCGCTAGCGCGAGCCCCAGATCGGAGGGGCGGATGCCGGCCAAGCTCGGGTGATCGAGCCGCAGCTCGAGCATTCCGCATTCGTCCGCTTCAAGGCCGAGACTTCGGAGGCCGTTGACCACGAGCGATTGCCACAGGTCCTCCGTCTCAGCGAGAAGGGCGAACCGGGTCATCTGCTCGCGGCGCGCCCCGGTCTCGAGCTCCCGAACCTCCTCGAACGGATCGATACGGACCTGGGAGTCGGAACCGATCGCCAGCCTGACCGACGAGTCTCGGTATGCGAGCGCCGGGAAATGGCCGTCGCCGAGGTTTCCTTCGGTGGTGGGACACGCAACCACCGTCGCTTCGGCTTCAGCGAGAAGCTGGATATCGCGATCGCTGACATGGATGGCGTGGACGACGCTGGCCCGCTCGCCCAGGAAGCCCGTACGGTCGAGTAGCTCGATCGGCGAGCAACCGTGTTCGCGCTCGACCTCGTCGAGCTCGCGCCGCTGTTCGGCGGCATGGATGTGGCGCACGAGGCGGTGCTGCTCCGAATAGGCCGCGATCTCGTAAATCCAGCCGGCCGGGACGGCGCGGCACGAGTGCACCGCAACGCCAACTGAGATCCCGGCCCGACCTTCGGCCCAGCTCCGCAGCGCCTCGACCCGCTCGAGGTAGGTCGCGACATCGGGATCGACGAAGCGTCGCTGTGCCGGCGCCGGCGGTAGGTCCTTTCCGTCCCAGCCGGCACGGCGATAAACCGCCGGCAAGAGGACGATGCGCAGACCTGCCTCGACGGCGACCTCGGCGATGAGCTTGGCGGTCAGATTCGGGTCCGAGTACGGCGTACCGTCCGGCCGGTGGTGCAGGTAGTGAAACTCGCCCACGGCTCCGTAGCCGCAGGCCGCCATCTCGGAGAAGCTATCCCGCGCGACCCTCGCCAACCCGGCTTCGTCCAGGCGCTCGGCAAGTGCATACATTGCTCGGCGCCAGCTCCAGAAATCGTCCCCCCGACCCGCATTCGCGGCCGGTCGCTCGGCCGCGCCCCGCAGCTCGCGCTGAAACGCATGGCTGTGCGCATTGACCATCGCCGCGACCGTGGTCGTTTCCGGGGCCTCGCGAGCCGCCATCATCGCCAGTCCTGCTCGGCGAGCGCCGCAACCAGCTCGATGGCATCCGCGGCATCGGCGTTACGCGAAGCTTCCTCCGGTGCGTGACTGATCCCACTCTCGTTTCGCACCATGACCATCGCGGTGGGCAGCCGTCGCGCCAGAACGCAGGCGTCGTGGCCGGCGAACGAGAGCATTCGGGGCGGGTCCAGCTCCCGCCGGCGGGCGATCGCCTCGAGGCGCGCGACCAGACGCTGGTCCATCTCGATGCGGTGCGAGTGGGACCGAACCCAGTGGTCAGTGCTCACGCCGAGTCTGCGCTCGATCAACACCAACTGCTCGCGGATCCCGCTTAGCCACCGATGGATCGAAGCTTGCTCCGGTGCGCGTGCATCCAGCCACAGGCGCACGCCGCGAGCAACCGTCGTGAGCTGGTTCGGGTCAATCTCCATCCGTGTCGCGGTGGCAACCATCGCCGGCTCGGCGGCCGCAGCCTCCTCGCTTGCCACGATGAGCCTCGCGGCGGCGGCGAGCGCATCCCGCCGCTTGCCAATTGCGGTGGCCCCCGCGTGATCCGCCTGACCACCCAGGACGACTTCCAGTCGTAGTCGAGCGACTGCCGCTGTGATGAGACCGATGGGCTGGTGCGTCTCTGCCAACTCGGTGGTCTGGTCCACATGAATCTCCACGAAGCCGTGCAACCGTGGGAGCCAATCCTGCGCCGCGTCCAGCGCGCTGGGGTCGACGCCAAACTGCGTCATGGCCTCGGCGAGCGTGGTCCCATCCCGGTCGCTTCGCGCCAGGACGTCCGGCAGGTTCAGGTCCCCCGTCAATGCCCGGCTGCCGAAGGTAGGGGTGTTGAAGCGAGCCCCCTCCTCGTCGGCGAAGCTGATCACGGCGAGCCGCGCGGAGGTTCGCGCCACGACCTCGAAAGCTGCCGCGACTCCAAGCGCGCCATCAAAGGAGCCACCGCGCTCGACAGTGTCGAGGTGTGAGCCGATGGCCCACCACGGCGGGTCTTCGTTCGGTCGAGCCCACAGGTTCCCCGCCGAATCGACCTCCACGCGCAGGCCAAGGCCTTGGGCCTGTTCACGGAACCAGGACTCGCTGGCTTGCTGCTCGGCGCTCCACGCCAAGCGTGTGGTCCCGGCCGAGGTGCGCCCGATCCGCATCAGCGGATCGAGTCTGGACTCAAGCCCTCGCGCTGTGCTCAGCTGCGAAACCGCCATTGGTCTCCTGGCCGGACGTAGCGAGGCACGCCGTCGATGAACGTTGCGACCACCGGGTTGTGGCCGAAGCGGTACGGCACGGTCTCGATTGGTCCGTCCAGCAGGACGAGATCGGCTCGCTTCCCCGGCTCGATCGTTCCGCGCTCGTGAGACATGCCGAGCACCCACGCAGCGTTCAGAGTGGCGGCCACAAGAGCTTCCGTGGCCGTCCACGCATAGCGCCGAACCGCCAGACCGATGATGACCGGCAGGGCAACGATGGGAGACGTGCCCGGATTGGCGTCAGTCGCCAAGACGCACACGGCGCCCGCGTCGGCGAGCTCTCGTGCCGGTGCCAATCGCTCTTGGCCGAGGAACTCTGCTCCGGGGAGGAGCACGGCGGCGCATTCGCTCTTCGCCAGCGGAGCGAGGTCTCGTGGATCCAGGCAGGCCAAGTGGTCGACCGACTTCGCTCCTGCCGCCAAAGCGACGGGCACCGAGCGGTGGGTGGCGAACTGCTCCACGTGACAGCGCAGATCGAGTCCAACATCCGCCGCGAGAGCGCCCATCCGCTCCAGGTGAGCGTTGGTGAAAGCCACGGACTCGACGTAGATGTCAAGAGCACGGGCCGCGGTATCGCTGGCTACCGCCGGCAGCATCCCTTCGACCTCGTCCATCCATTCGTCAGGGCTGAATCCGTCCGGCACCGCGTGTGCCAGGAGGGCGGTCGAGACCGTGTTCTGGTCGGCCTGCTCGCCGAGACGGATGGACAGCATCAGTGCTCGCTCTTCCGCCGCCACCGAGAGCCCATAGCCACTCTTCGTCTCGAACGCGGTGGTGCCCCACGCGACCATCTCCTGGGTCAGTTCCGTCGCTAGGGCAAGGATTTGCGCGTCGCTGGCCTCGGCCCAGGCCCGCGCCGAGGCTTGAATGCCGCCACCGCGCCCGGCGATGTCCTCGTACGCCATCCCCGCGATCTTCAGTTCGTATTCGGATGCCCTCCAGCCGGCGAACGGCAAATGCGTGTGAGCATCGATCAGGCCCGGAATCACCGAACACCCACGCGCGTCGACCTGCAGCTCCGCCGCAGCATCGGGCTCAAGCGCGGCGACGCGACCGTCCCGGAAGGCCACCGCTCCGGGCGAGAGCTCAATCTCGCCGGCCCGATCGAGACGGAGATAGCGTAGTCCCGCCTCGGGCGGCAGCAGAAGCTGATCGGCGCCGTTGAGCGAGGCGCTGTTCAAACCGGCCACCCGCGAACTCTCCGATTCCCTCCCTCGCTCTCGCGCCGCTCGAGCCTCGAAGCCGTTCACCCTTCCCCCGTGTGTGCCATCGGAATGTGAAGCCCAGTCCGATCCGCTGCCTGTATGGCCTCGGCGTACCCGGCGTCCGCATGTCGAATGATTCCCATCCCGGGATCAGCTCGGAGCGTCCGCCGAAGGCGTGCTGCGGCCCCCGGTGTGCCGTCGGCAACGATCACCTGTCCGGCGTGGAGGGCCTTGCCCATGCCCACTCCGCCGCCGTGATGGAACGAGACCCAGCTGGCCCCGCAGGCCGTGTTGATGAGGGCATTCAGGATCGGCCAATCGGCGACTGCGTCGGACCCATCGCGCATGCCTTCCGTCTCCCGCTCGGGCGAGGCGACCGATCCGGCATCGAGGTGATCGCGGCCGATCACGATCGGCCCCTTGAGCTCACCGGCAGCGACGAGTTCGTTGAAGCGCAGCCCGGCGCGGTCGCGCTCGCCGTATCCGAGCCAACAGATGCGGGCCGGGAGACCCTGGAACTGAACGTTCTGCTGAGCCTTCCTGATCCAGGTGGCAATGTGCTCCTGCTCGCCGAAGAGCTCGAGGATCGCCCGATCCGTGCGGTAGATGTCCTCTGGATCTCCGGACAGCGCCACCCATCGGAACGGTCCCTTTCCCTCGCAGAAGAGCGGCCGGATGTAGGCCGGCACGAAACCCGGATACGAGAATGCCTCCTCGTCGCCGTGTTCGGCAGCCAAGCCGCGCAACGCATTTCCGTAGTCGAAGGCCTCGGCGCCCGAAGCCGCCAGGTCACGGATTGCGCCCACGTGGGCGACCGCGCTTTCCCCCACGCGTCTTAAATAATCCCGCTCGTCACGATGCCGCAGTTCGGCGGCTTGCTCCAGGGTCAGCCCGGCCGGGATGTAGCCGACGAGTGCGTCGTGAGCGCTTGTCTGGTCGGTGACGACATCGATCTCGACGCCCCGCCGCACGAGCTCGGGCACGACCTCTGCGGCGTTGCCGAGAAGCCCGATCGAGAGCGGGCGCTTCGCCCTGCGCGCCACTTCAAGCCGCTCAAGAGCGTCGTCGAGATCGGCGGCTCGCTCATCCAGGTAGCCGGTTTGAAGTCGGCGCTCGATGCGATTGAGATCGACCTCGATGCACAGGGCCGCGCCGCCGCATAGGGTGACCGCAAGAGGCTGGGCACCCCCCATGCCTCCCAATCCCGCCGTCACCACCAAGCGACCCGCCAGCGAGCCGCCGAAGCGCTTCCGCGCCGCGGCGGCGAAGGTCTCGTAGGTGCCCTGCAAGATGCCCTGGCTTCCGATGTAGATCCACGAGCCAGCGGTCATCTGCCCGTACATCATCAGGCCGGCTCTGTCGAGCTCTCTGAACTTCTCCCAGGTCGCCCAGCGGGGGACCAGATTCGAGTTCGCGATCAGGACCCGTGGAGCGTCGGGATGAGTCTCGATGACCCCCACCGGCTTTCCCGATTGCACCAGCAAGGTGGCGTCGTCGGCGAGCGCCTGGAGCTCCCGGACGATGGCCGCGTAGCAATCCCGGTCGCGCGCCGCCTTGCCGATGCCGCCATAGACCACCAGCTGCTCGGGGTCCTCGGCCACGTCGGGGTGGAGGTTGTTCTCAAGCATCCGCAGCGCCGCTTCCTGAAGCCAGCCCCGGCAGCGCAGACCGTTACCCATGCTGCCGTTCCTACCGTTCAAGGAGCCGCAGAGCGTTTCCGGCCAGCTGACGCTCGATCTCGGCCGGCGCCAAGCCGGCGTCGACCATTCTCGGGCGCACCATGCGCGGGATGTGCGCGAAGCCAGGACCCCCAAACCGCTTGAGCTGCGTCTTGGTGCAGACATCCTGCGAATGCACAAGCTGCGTCCCGAAGCCGTCCTCGACTAGCTGAGCGGTGGCATCAAGCCGCGCTTCGTCGGTCGGCATTCCGACGTCCCCATACGGAAACTCATCACCCCAGATGTCGAAGGCGATCAGGCAGCCGCGTCGGAGGAGTCGACGGTGGTAGTCGAGGCCCGAGGGGATCTGAACGTCGAGATGACAGAGCACCGTGCGCTCGAGATCGGCACCGTGCCGTTCGATGAGATCGAGGACCTCAGCGCCGTGCTGGGCCCAGGGATGCAGATGAACGTAGAGGGGCACATCGAGTACCGATTGCGCCTGCGCCGCCCCTGTCAGGCTCGCCCATTCGGCGGACGTGATCGGATCCCCGGTTCCGATCTCCCCGATCACCGCCGGCCGATCGTCAGTCTCAAACTGGCTCAGGATCGCGTCGCGATACCTGTCTGGTGGCGCGACATCCTCACCCGGTCGTGATTCATCGATGTAGAGGCCGCAGCCGTACACGATGTCCAAGCCGGTGGCTTCGCCCACCGCCGCCAGATGGGCCACATCACGCCCGACGTTCTCCGGGGTGACGTCGATGATCAGCGTGCGGCCGAGGGCGCCGAGCTCGCCGAGCTCCTCGACGATCAGCTGCGGATCGTCGAGGACCAGGTTGTCGAGACAGGCGAAGGGATGCTGCTGGACCTCCACCGCGCTCTCTGGCGTCACCCGCAGGTTCGCGAGCTGGGAAGCGTGAGGGTTCCTCTCGTCGAACCAGCAGCGGATGTCAATCCGCAGATGCTCGTGCGCCAGGACGGTCTCGTACCGCGCCGCGAGGGGCCGGCCTTGAACCGTTCGTACTACAGCCGTCATCAGCGGACAAGCGAAGTCGAGCGATTCGACTGGGCGACGATTGCTGCAACCCGGCCCTCGGTGACGATCTGTTGCGCGGCGACGATGTCGGCCGCCGGAGGACGATCGGACTCGAGCGGTGGCACCTGCTCGCGTACCAGCCGATGGACGGCCGCGACCCCACCATTCGGCTCGCGATCGCGGCAATCGACCGCCTGGGCGGAGCACACGAGCTCAATCGCCAGGACGGTCTCCAGACGATCGATCGCATCGAGGGCCATCGTCGCGCCGGTCATACCCATGCTTACGTGATCTTCCTGACTGTCCGAAGTCGGAACGCCGTCGCAGCTGACGGGGTGGGCAAGGGCCCGCAGCTCCACAAGCAGCGCCGCGGCCGTGTATTGGGCCACCATGTACCCACTGGAGGCGCCTGCCTCGAGGCTGAGAAACGGGGGGAGTCCGTTGTTGAGACTCGGTGAGAGCAAGCGGAAGGTGCGGCGCTCGGACACGGAAGCTAGATCTGCCATCGCCACACGCAGGGTGTCCAGTGCCAGGGCGAGACTCTGGCCATGGAAGTTCCCAGCCGACATGACGTACGGGGGCTCCTCGAAGACCACGGGATTGTCCGTCACGGCGTTGAGGTCGGCGTCGACTATTCGGTCGAAGTAGGCGACTGCCTCGCGCGCTGCGCCATGGATCTGGGGCGCGCAGCGCAGCGAATAGGCGTCCTGCAACTCGCCCGCCTCGTCGCTGGGGGAGTGCGAGCCCTTGATCAGGCCGCGCATATTCTCGGCGCTGCGCATTTGCCCGGACAGCCGACGCAGGGTATGAACGCGAGGATCGAGTGCGGAGGCTGAGCCGGCGAGTGCTTCCAGGCTGAGGGCCGCAGCGGCGTCGGCGGTGTCGAGCGCCGTAGCGACACGGGCTGATACAAGCGCGGCGATCGCCGCCATGAAGTGGGTGCCGTTGATCAGGGAGAGTGCTTCCTTGGCCTCGAGCACGAGCGGCGGCACCCCGAGTCGGTTGAGCGCCTCCGTCCCGCCCAGCAGCTCCCCGGCCTCGTCGACCACCTGACCCTCACCGATCAGCGGAAGAAACGCGTGGGCCGAGGGCGCAAGGTCACCGCTGGCACCGAGCGACCCGGCGCGTGGGATCAACGGAATCAGCCCGGCGTTGAGGAAGGCGACGATGCGCTCGAGCACCTCCCTTCGAACCCCAGACCTCGCCTGCAGCAGGCCGTTGAGGCGGACGATCATCGCCGCCCGCACCACCTCACGCGGGAGGGGATCCCCCCACCCCGCGGCGTGGGAGCGCAGCAGATTCACCTGTGCTTCGCGGGAACGCTCGGGCGGCACCTGTCGCGTGACGAGCGCGCCGTAGCCGGTGGTGATCCCGTAGATCTGCGTTCCTTGATCCATCGCGTCGTTCAGCGCGCGGCGATTGCGGTCAACCGAGGCCAGCGCCGCTTCCTCCAGCTCGACCGGCCTCCGCTCGATTGCGGCCGCGTTCAGTTCCCCGATCTCGAGGCGGCCACTGAGGACAAGCGCAGGCGAGCTCATTCGAGCGCCTCGAGGGACTCCTCGCGGATCGCCTCAAGCACCTGGGCCTTCGGCTCCAGGAAGGTCGCGTCGGAGAGCATCTCCGGCGAGCGCGGTCGTGACAGATCCACGGGAACCTCGGCCTTGATTCGCCCGGGGCGGTTGGTCATGACCAGGACCCGGTCGGAGATGTAGATCGCTTCCTCGACATCGTGGGTGACGAAGAGGACCGTCAGGCGGTGCTGCTCCCAGATTCCGGTCAGGAGCTCTTGCATCAGCTGCCGCGTCAAGGCGTCGAGCGCGCCGAACGGCTCATCCATCAACAGGATCAGGGGGCGATACGAGAGGGCCCTCGCGATGGCGACGCGCTGCCGCATCCCTCCTGAGAGCTCATTCGGTCTCGCACTAGCAAAGCGCTCCAGGCCCACCATGCGCAGATGCTGGTCGGCCCGCTGCCGAACGTCGGATTTTGTGAGCCCCTCGTCCCTGAGGGCAAACTCGACGTTCTGGCGCGCGGTGAGCCAGGGAAAGAGCGTGTAGGCCTGAAAGACGACACCCCGATCGCGGCCCGGCCCCTCCACCTCGTGTCCCTCCACCAGCACCGAACCGTCGGTGGGCTCCTCGAGTCCGGCCACGATCGAGAGCAGCGTGCTCTTGCCGCAGCCCGAGGTGCCGACCAGGGTGACGAACTCGTTCTCGGCGATCGAGAAATCGGTTCCGGCGAGTGCCTGTACGGCGTCGTCACCGTCGCCGAAGCGCTTGTCAAGCTCCTGGACGGTCAGCTTTGCGCCTTCGCTCATCGTCTCTCCTCGGCCCAGCGAAAGAGACGCCGCCCGCTCGCCTTCATCAGCTGATCGGTCAGCAGGCCGAGAACGCCGAGGACCAGCAGATAGCCGATGATCGTCTCGGTCTGGAAGAAGCGTTGGGCGGTGACGATGCGGTAGCCGAGGCCGGAGGTGGCGGCGACCAGCTCGGCGAGCACCAGCCACGTCCATGCCCAGCCGAGGCTGATGCGCATCGAGTCCCAGATTCCCGGTCCGGCGGCCGGAACCACGATCCGCCGCAGGACCGAGCGATCCTTGAGGCCGAGCGTGCGTCCGACATCGATGTAGTCGCCGGGAATGCGACGGACGTTGTCCATGATCAGCAGGACCTGCTGGAAGAACGTGCCAAGCCAGATGATCAGGAACTTCTGCGTGTCGTCGGTGCCCACCCAGACGATGGTCAGTGGGACAAACGCGACGACCGGCATGTAGCGGATGAAGTCGACCAGCGGCTCAATCGCGGCCTCCCAGAGCCTGTAGCTCCCGGCCAGGACGCCAAGCGGGATCGCCATCGCCGTTGCGATGGCGAACCCGACCATGATCCGGTAGGTGCTGATTCCGATGTCGGTCCAAAGGTCGCCCTCTCGCCCAAGCTCTATGAGCCGATCGAGAACGTCTCCCGGGGCGGGCAGAAACAGCGGATCGACCCACCCGGCGGACGTCGCCAGCAGCCACAGAGCCAGCATGCCGGCGAAGACGGTCGCCGAGACGCCGATCCAGGCCCAGAACGGGAGAGTGCCGCGCAGCGCCAGGGCGCCGCGACGGCGACTCCGACGGCGGTGGGCACGCCGCGGCCCCGGGCGGCGGGGACGCACG
>JBOGZL010000148.1:0-22244 GCA_050697195.1 Solirubrobacterales bacterium | reverse complement strand
GCCCCGCCCCGCGACGCCGATTCGGAGACCCGCCAGGGGGCTCGTGTCGCCGCCGGCGGGTTGAGCTGCCTCGCCTCGCTCGCCGCGGCGCCGGCTGTCTCGCTCCCGCTCGCCCGCGTCGGCGGGCTCCCGGTCGGGGTCAGCCTGGTCGGCCCTCCGGGCTCCGACCGCTCCCTTCTCGCCGCCGCCGCGAAGCCGGCTGAGCACACCGCCTAATCGGTCGAGGCGGCGATCGGCGTCTCGAGCGTACCGAGCCCCTCGGCGTGCAGGGCGACGACGTCCCCCGGCTCGATCCAGCGCTCTCCGCGAGCGTCGCCGAGGTCCTGGGGCCCGAGCTCGAGCAGGCAGCCGCCCGCGAGCGTCCCCGACCCGAGCACGTCCCCGGCGCGCAGGCGGGTGTCGCGCGCGGCGTGGGCGACGATCTCGGGCCACCCGAAGTGCTTCTCGGACGCATCGGTGCGCGTCACCTCGATCCCGTTCACGGTCACCGACGCGGTGACACGGAGCCGGCCGTCCTCGTACGGGAGCTCGTCGGGGGTGACCAGCCACGGGCCGAGGCTGGTCGCGAAGTCCTTCGCCTTGTGCGGTCCGAGGCCGACAGTCACCTCGCGCGCCTGGACGTCGCGCGCGGACCAGTCGTTCATCAGCGTGAACCCGGCGATCGCCCCGTCCCCCGCGATCACCGCCGCGATCTCGAGCTCGAAGTCGAGCATCTCGGTGGCGGCCGGCCGGCCCACCGCCTCGCCCGGTCCGACGACCGACGCCGGGTTGGAGAAGTAGAACGCGGGCGCCGCGTACCAGTGCTCCGGGATGTCGGCGCCGCGCCGACGCCATCCCGCCGCGACGTGTCGCTCGAAGGCGTAGAAGTCGCGCACGCTCGGCGGCTCGGGCACCGGGGCGAGAACCGCCACCCCGGCCACATCGCTCTCCTCACCGCTCCGCCTCCGCCCCTCCCCCGCGAGCCACGCCAGCATCGACGCCGCCTCGAGCCGGTGGACCCGGTCTCCCTCGACCTCGCCCACGAAGACGTCCCCGCCCGGGTCGCGGAACGTGCCGAGCCGCATGGGGTCAGGTTAGTGTGGCGCTCGATGAACGGCCGCTACCGGGAGCTGCTCGAGCGCCTCGGCGAGATCAGCGATCTCGGCCGGGCGCGGGCTCTGCTCGCGTGGGACGAGCGCACCCACATGCCGCCCGGCGGGGCGGAGATCCGCGCCGAGCAGCTCGCGACGCTGACCCGGGTTCGCCACCAGCGGCTGTCCGCCGCCGCGCTCGGCTCGCTGCTCGACGAGCTTCGCCCCGCCGCCGGGGAGCTTCCCCACGACTCCGACGAGGCGAGCATGGTCCGGATGACGACGCGCGAGTGGGAGAAGGCCCGTCGCGTTCCGGCCGAGCTCCGCGCCGAGATCGCCCGCTCCGCGTCGATCGCCGAGCGGGTGTGGATCGAGGCGAAGGGCGGGTCGGACTTCGGCCTGTTTCTGCCCCACCTCGAGCGCAACGTGGACCTGCGGCGCCGCTATGCCGAGTGCTTCGAGGACGCCGACCACCCCTACGACCCCCTCCTCGACGACTTCGAGCCGGACACCACGACGGCCGAGGTCCGCCCCGTGCTCGACGCTCTGCGCGAGGGATTGCGCCCGCTCGTCGCCGCGATCGCCGAGCGCGCCGACGCCGTGAATTCGTCCTGCCTCCACGGAGCGTTCCCGATCGACGCCCAGCGCCGCCTGGTGCGGGGGCTCGTCGCGGACCTCCCCCTCGACCAGGACTCGTGGCGGCTCGACACGACCGTGCACCCGTTCGCGACCTCGATCGCGACGACCGACATCAGGCTCGCCACGCGCTACGACGAGACATACCTCGGCGCCGCGCTGTGGTCGGCGCTGCACGAGGCGGGGCACGGGATCTACGAGAACGGGATCGACCCCGGCCTGCGGCGCACCCCGCTGTGCCGCCCGGTCTCGCTCGGCTTTCACGAGTCGCAGAGCCGGACGTGGGAGAACTGGGTCGGCCGCAGCCGCCCCTACCTCCACCACATCCACCCGCGGGTCCGCGAGGCGTTCGCGGACCAGCTCGGCGGCGTGGACGCCGAGGGCCTGTACCGGGCCGCGAACCGCGTCCAGCCCTCGCTGATCCGGATGGAGGCGGACGAGCTCACCTACAACCTCCACATTGCGCTGCGCTTCGAGCTCGAGCTGGAGATTTTCGAGGACCGCCTCGAGCTCGCCGAGCTACCGGAGGCGTGGAACTCGCGTACCCGCGAGTACCTCGGGATCGATGTGCCCGACGACGCCCGCGGCGTGCTCCAGGACGTCCACTGGGCGGCGGGATCGTTCGGCTACTTCCCGACCTACTCGCTCGGCAACGTGATCGCGGGGCAGATCTGGGGGCTGGCCGTGGCGGAGCTCCCGGACCTCGACGCGGAGCTCGAGCGCGGGGAGCTCGAGCCGCTGCGCGACTGGCTTCGCGACCGCCTCTACCGCCACGGGGGAAAGCTCACCCCCGCGGAGATGATCGAGCGGCTGTCCGGCGGCCCGCTCTCGGTCGAGCCCTACCTCGAGCAGATGCGGCGCAAGATGGGCGAGATCTACGCTCTGTGACCTACCTGACGAAGGAGTCGAGCGCGACCTCGAACCGCTCCACCTCGGGCGGGCTCTCGGCGCCGCCGGTGTCGGCCGCGCGCTGGCGCGACTCGGCCACCGCGTCCTCCGAGCGCTGCATCTGCTCCTGGGTCGCCCAGTAGCTGGTCCCGATCACCCTGCCGCTCTTGCGATCGACCAGCAGCGTGAATCCCTTGAAGCCGTCGAGGTCTCGCCACGTCGGCAGGTCCTCTTCCTCGACCCGGGCGACCGCCTCGTCGAGCTTGGCGGGATCCATCTCCATTGTCGTAACCCTGGCGTGCACGTGATGCCTCCCTTCGTAAGTGCTCGAATCTATACCCGCTCCCGCCCTCCCACAAGCCCCCCGGAGGGCGGAGCGACCTCCCGGTCCGAAACCGTCTCGGCCGCGAAATCGGGGCGCTGTGTCTGTACCCAGACGACGGCGGCGAGAACCATCGCCCCGCCCGCGATCTGGACCGCGGCGAGTCCCTCGTCGTGGATCAGGTACGCGAACAGCGCCGAGAGGACGGGCTCGAGCGTGGCGACGACGCCCGCCCGCGCGGCGGGCACGTGCCGTACGGCGGCGACCAAGCAGCCGTAGGGGAGCAGCGTGCCGATCACGATCACGGCGAGGCCGAGGAGCAGGTTCTCGGTGTCAGAGAACTGATCGAAGGGAAAGGTCCAGGGTGGCTGGACGACGAGCCAGAACAGGGTCGCGAACCCGAACGCCCACACGAGCGTGGTCGCGGGGGAGTTGCGTTCCCCCGCCCGCTCGGAGCCGCCGAGGTAGATCGCGAAGCTGACGGCGGCCGCGAGCCCGGCCCCGACCCCGAGCGCGTCGAGCGCGCCGAGATCGTAGGCGCGCACCGCGAGGAAGATCCCGACCAGCGACACCGCCATCGCGCCCCACAGCCCGGTGGACAGGTGGCGCCCGCGCGCGAGCCACAGCCAGACCAAGAGCAGCAGCGGCCCGAGGTACTCGAGCGTCAGCGCGACGCCGATCTGGAGCCGCTCGATCGCGACGAAGTAGGTGAGATAGACGGCGCCGATCCCCGCGACCCCGAGGAAGGCGAGGTTGGGGATCTCGGCGCGCTCGACCCGCAGCAGCCGCGGCCTCACCAGGGCGACGAGCGCGAGGATGATCACCCACGAGCCGAGCGCCCGCAACTCCGACAGCCGCGCCGCGCTCACACCGTCGTCGAGGAGCGTGCGCGCGATGCTCGCGTTCAGCGACCACATCGTCACCGCAGCGACGACGAGTCCGTATCCGAGCGCGATCCGGCCGGTCAGATGCGTGCGCAAGCGGCCGAGTCTTGCACCCGCCGGCGCGTCAGGACGGTGGTGCGGGAGGCGGTTGCCCTCCGGCTTCCGATCCGGGGTGACGATCCGGGCTCGTGGAGTCGGGCAGACTCGCCAGCCATCGCTCCACCTGAGGGCCCACCGCCCCGAGGTCCGCGATCCGGACGCGCTCGCGGGTGCTCAGGTTCTCGAGCGTGGAGATCCCACCCGGGTGGACCTTGATCACGAACGTGTAGCGGTTCACTTCTTCACCAGCTTCAGCGACTCGTTCTGGGTGTTCGGCTCGCCGCCCTCCGGGGTGAAGGTGACTTCGAGCGAGACCTTCGCCTTGCCCTTCCGCTTCAGCTTCTTGCGCGCCTTGCCCTTCGCTTTGACCACGAGGTCGACCTCGCCGGCGCCGCCCGCCAACGCTTCGTGTGACTTGACCTTCGCTCCGGCGAGCTCGAGGGCGCCGGCGCCGGGAACGTCCACCGGCAGGGTCGCGGTGCCCTTCTTCTTGTTCCTCACCGCCTCGCCGAAGCTGAACTCGTTCGAGGCAGGGGCGACTTCGATCGTCGCCGTAGCGGTGGCGGAGGTGGCGCCGGGGTTGGAGGCTTTGAACCTGACGCTGTCGGTCCCAAAGAACCCCGGGTCCGGGATATAGGTCAGGGTGCCGCCCGAGGAGCTGAAGCCGGAGATCTCGCCGTGGTCCGGCCCGGAGACGATCGAGTAGGTGCGCGCCCCGCCCCCCGAGGAGCAATTGAGGGCGAGATTGATCGGCGTGGCGTGCTCGGTCGAGGTGGAGTCGTCCTGGCAGCCGGGGACGGAGAGGCCGTCCACCGCGATCCCTGACGGAGATCCGGCCCCGTCGATGAAGCTCTGGTTCTTCCCGGGTCCGTTGGGGTTCGACAGCGGAGCGCGCCCGATCGTGCCGTTGCCGTGATTGGTCCAGTACGCGTGCGCGCCGACCACCGCCACCCCCTCGGGATTGTTCGCTCCGGTGATGAAGGTCTGGTTGGAGTTCGACCCATCCAGATCGGCGCGCGCGATCGACTGCGTGCCCTGGTTGGCCCAGTAGACGTGGGCGCCGTCGACCGCGACCGCGACCGGCAGGAACGCATTCGAGATGAAGGCGTTGTCGGGAGTCGAGCCGTCGAGGTTGGCGCGCCCGATCGTGCTGTTGTCCTGGAGGTTCGTCCAGTAGACATGCGCGCCGTCGACCGCGACTCCGCGGACCGCGTTGTCCCCCGTGATAAAAGCCTGCTGCGGTGTACCGCTGCCGTCGATGTCGGCCCGCCCGATCGTGGTGGAACCGAAGTTCGCCCAGTAGACGTGTTCGCCATCGACCGCTACTCCCTGAGGGCTGTTCGCGCCCGTGATGAAGCTCGGGTTCGGGCTCGACCCGTTGAGGTTGGCGCGTGCGACGGCGTTGATGGTGGACCAGTAGATGTGTCCAGCGTCGACGGCCAACCCTCCATCCGCGGGAGTCGTGATGAGGCTCTGGTTCGCGCCGCCGCCGTTGAGGTTGGCGCGCCCGATCGTGTTGATGTTGGTCCAGTAGACGAATGCGCCCGCCGGCGGTGCAGACACGAGGCCGAGCAGGACAGGCACCCCGGCGACCAGCCCCGTCCACCGTCGCCATCCCATCGCTATCCCTTCCTCTTCAGCTTTATCGAGGTGCTCTCGGTGTTCGGGTCGCCACCGTCCGGGGTGTAGGTCACCTCGGCGCCGACCTTCGCCTTGCCCTTCGTCTTCAGCTTCTTGCGCGCCTTGCCCGCGGCTTTGACCCGGAGATCTACCTCGCCGGCTCCGCTCGCCTCCGCGGTGACCGGCTTGACCTTCGCCCCCGCGAGCTCCAGCGCCCCTGCGCCCGGAACCGCCACCGGAAGCGTCGCCGTTCCCTTCTTCTTGTTCTTCTTCGCCTTGCCGATCTCGAACTCGTTCGAGGCGGCGACCTCGATCGTCGCGGTCGCCGTGTTCGAGGTCGCGCCGGGGTTCGAGGCCCGGTAGGTGAACGTGTCGGTGCCGTTGAAGCCGGCATCGGGCGTGTACGTGAGCCCGCCGGTCGCGGCGTTCAGGCCGGAGATCTGCCCGTGCGCCGGCTGCCTCGCGATTGCAAACGTGCGGGCGCCGCCTCCGGACGTGCACGGCAGCGTCACCCCCACAGGCTCGGCGTGTCCGGTCGACGCCGAGGTGCCCCGGCAGCTCGGCACGGACAGCGCGTCGACCGCGAGTCCCTGCAGGAAACTCAACCCGGTGATGAAATCGCGGTTCGGGGAGGTGCCGTTCAGGTTGGCGCGGCCAATCGAGTTCGGAAGGCCGGCGTTGGTCCAGTAGACGTGGCCCGCGTCCACGGCCACATTGGTCGGGTTCGACGCG
Organism: Solirubrobacterales bacterium; assembly: GCA_050697195.1. Classification (GTDB taxonomy): domain Bacteria; phylum Actinomycetota; class Thermoleophilia; order Solirubrobacterales; family 70-9; genus DASPWW01. The sequence goes on along the minus strand of JBOGZL010000148.1, from coordinate 15,993 downwards.
TTCGGGCTCGGTATCCAGTCGTCGTCCGGGTCGGTGCCGTCCAGGTCCGCGCGTCCGATCGCGCCCGGGGTGACTCCCTCGGTGAAGTTCGCCCAGTAGATGTGCGTGTCGTTGACCGCGACGTCCGCCGGATCGTCCGTGTCGATCCAGGTCGCGTCGGGGTTGTCCCCGTTCAGGTTCGCGCGCCCGATCGCTCCTGCGGTGTTCGCCCAGTAGATATGCGCGGCGTCCACGGCGACCCCTGCCCGAGCGTTGCCCGCCGAAGATGAGGGGATGAAGTCCTGGTCCGGATCCGAGCCGTCCAGGTCGGCTCGGCCGATCTCGTCGTTGTCCGAGTTCACCCAGTACACGTGCGCACCGTCCACCGCGACGCCGCGTGGATCGGCGGCGCCGGTGATGAAATCGTGATCCACGCCGGTGCCGTCGAGGGTCGCGCGCTCGATCGTGTTCTCGTTGCGGTTGCCCCAGTACAGATGCTCTTCGTCGGCGGCGATGCCGAACGGTCCCTGGATGATCCCCTCGATGAAGTCGAGGTCGGCGCCCGTGCCGTTCAGATTGGCGCGCCCGAGCGTGTTGGCGACGCCGTCGCCCCAGTAGACGAACGCGGAGGCCGCAGGCACAACGGCGAACGTCGCCACGACGGCGATCGAGAGCAGCACGCCGACCCGCGCCCTCACCGCTCCTTGGCCTCCAGCTCGCCGTCCGCAGCGACCTGCGAAGAGCGCTGGGCCGCGCGCTCGGCGCGCCAGGCGTCTCACCTCGCCCCTCACTTCTTCACCAGCTTCACGGACGTGCCCTGCGTGTTCGGCTGGCCGCCGTCGGGGGTGAAGGTGACGTCGGCGGCGACCTTGGCCTTGCCCTTCTTCTTGAGCTTCTTCTTCGCCTTCCCGGTCGCCTTCACGGGAAGCGCCACCTCGCCCGCAGTCGTCGCCTGCGTCGCTGCCTCCTTCACCTTCTCGCCGGCCAGCTCCACCGCGCCCGGCCCGGGCACCTCGACCGGCAGCTCCGCGGTGCCCTTCTTCTTGTTGCGCTCGACCTCGCCGAGGGTGAATTCGTTCGAGGGCTCCCCGGACGGCGGGGGCGGGGGCGGCGGAGGAGGAGGTGGCGGAGGTGGCTCGCTGGTGTCGATCCTCCAGTCCCGCCTCGTGGTCGGTCCCGTGTTGCCCGATCCGTCGGTGGCCCGCACCCTGAAGTTGTGCTGCCCGTCGGCGAGTCCGTTGTGCTGCTGCGGCGAGGCGCACGCGCTGAACGGCCCGCCGTCCAGGCGGCACTCGAACGTGGCGCCGGTCTCGTTCGCGGAGAAGGTGAAGTTCGCGTTCGCGCTGCCAACCGTGCCGGAGGGGCCGGAATCGATCGTCGTCGTCGGGCCGACCAGATCGGGAATCGCCAGGATCCCCACCGAGCCGGATTCGGCGGCCACGGTCGCCGGGTCCTTAGCCGCAAGCGCCTCGTCGTCGGGGTCGATGCTGTACTGGGAGACCTTCCCGGAGCCGGGGTTCGTCACATAGGCGCTCCCGCCGTCGGGGCTGATCGCGATCTGGGACGGATCGTTATCCGCGGGCACGGTCGCGCCGACGCTCTTTGCGGCCAGCGTCCCGTTGTCCGGGTCGACGTCGTACTGGGAGACTGTGCCCGAGGTGGGGGGGTTGCCGCCGTTGGCCGCGTAGACACTCGTTCCATCCTCGGTGATCGCGATCCCGCGTGGGAACGAACCGGCCGGCACCGTTGCGGGGTCCTTCGCGCTGAGTGTGCCGTCACCGGAATTCACGTCGTACTGCGAGATGACGTTGGCGTTGATGTTCGCCACGTACACGCTCGTCCCGTCGGGGCTGACGACGATCCCGGCGGGGAACACGCTGGAGGGCACCGTCGGCGGGGTCTTCGCCGACAGCGTTCCGTCGGCCGCGACGTCGTACTGGGAGACGGTGTCGCCTCCCGGGAATCCGCCGTTCGTCACGTAGGCGCTCTCCCCGTCAGGGCCGATCGCGATCTGGAACGGGTTGGTGCCCGTCGCGACGGTCGGCGTGCTTTTCGCCGTCAGCGTCCCGTCGTCGGGATCGACGTCGTACTGCGAGACGGTGTTCGCTACGTTGTTGACGACGTAGGCACTGTCCCCGTCGGGGCTGACCAGGATGTCGTTCGCATCGTCACCGGCCGCAACGGTGGCCGGGCTCTTCGGCGTCAGGGTTCCGTCCGCGCCGACGTCGTACTGGGAGACGTTGTCCGACGCGATCGTGTTCGTCACGTAGACGCTCCGCCCGTCGGGGCTGCCCGCGACGCCGATGAACGGGTTGCTCGGATTGGCGACGGTCGCCGGGTTCTTCGCGGCCAGCGCCCCGCCGGCCGAGATGTCGTACTGGGAGATGTTCGCGGAGTTGAAGTTCGAGACGTACACGCTGTCCGCCGCGCCCGCGCCCGCGGGCCCGGCGAGCAGCGCGGCGAGCGCTGCGCCGAGGGCGATGAGGATCGGCCGCCTCACTTCTTCAGCTTCCCGGAGCCGCCGGAGAGCACGTCGGTGATCCGCTCGCCGGTATGGAACGTGCGGAGGACTCCCCGTCGAGCCGCCGGCAAGCCGATCTCGCGCGGGCGCATTTTCACTCCTCCGGGTCGGGCGGCGGCTCCGGCGCCTTCTTCTGCGCCTTCGCCGTCCAGTCGACGGGGTTCCTGTCGCCGCAGTAGCCGAACTCGATCCCGCCCTCGGACGCCTGGGTCTGGTACGCGCCGGTCGCCTTCTCGCTCTTGATCTTGCCTCTGAACCTCTCGTACTCGGTAATGGACGGGGGACCGCCGTAAGGGCTCTGGTACACGTGCTGGTAGAAGCCGCCGAACTTGCCGTCGTCGACCTCGAGCGGGTCGATGAGCGCGTAGCCGCCGTAGGTGTGGCGGCCGGTGTGTCCGGCGGGGCTGCCGTTCGCCGTGTAGCAGACGAACTCCTGGTCGTAGACCCGGATCAGGGAGACTTCCTTCGCGACGAACTTCTTCTTCTTCTTCTTTCCCTCCTTGTACTTGCCCTTGGCCTTGAAGTGGATCGTCGTCGCGGAGTCGTCGTCGGCCTCCCCGACGAAGTACAGAGACTTCGCCGATGCCGGCGAGGCGAACGCCAGCATCGCGACCGCGGCGAGCGCGAGCCCCGCGAGCGCCACAGCGAGCGGCGAGCTGAGCCTGTGTGTCATTCCGGCCATGGCTGTCTCCTCCTCCGAGAATCCGTTTTGTCGAACCTAGAGACGAGCGCTCATCAAATGCTCATCACGCCCGGCGGCGTGCGTGAGCGGGAGGGCCGGACGTCGGCTAGACCGCTTCGCCGGCCAGGACCCATGCCTGAAGCCGCGAGGTCTCCTCGGCCGGCTCGACGCCGAGCTGCTCGACGAGCGCCCGGCGGCACTCCAGGTACTGGCGCAGCGCGTGACCCGTGCGGCCGGCCCGCGCGTATGCCGTGATCAGGGCGCGATGCGCCCCTTCGTTGAGTGGGTCGAGGTCGACGAGCTCGCGCGCGAGGGCGACGGCATCGGGGTGCTCGCCGGCGCGACCATGGATCTCGACCAGGGCAGTCAGCACCGCGATATAGCGGTCGACCAACCGCTCGCGGTATGAGGCCGCCCAGTCGGAGTAGCGCTCCTCGGGCAGCGGCTCGCCGGTCCACAGCGACCGAGCCCGCTCCAGCAGGCTCCGGCGTCCCTCGCGCCGGTCGCCAAGCGCGGCGTCGGCCGCTGCTGCGAACTCGTGTGCATCCACGCTGTCGCGCTCCGCGAGGACCAGCCGGTATGCGTGATCGCCACCCTCGATGACGCTCGACTCAGCGCCGGGCAGATCGAGGACCCGGCGAGCCCTGGAGACCGCGACCTGGAGGCCGCGTCGCGCGGTGGACGCAGAGCGGCCCGGCCACAGAGCCTCGAAGATCAGGTCCTCGGAGACCGGCCGACCGCCGTTGACGAGCAGGAAGCGCACCAATCGAGCGTCCACCGGCCTGCCCCACCCGGTCTCGTCGATCTCCCACCTGGCGCGCATCACTCGAAAGCGGCCAAGCAGGGCGAACCTGAGCGGCGGCGGGCTGTGGCGGAGGCGCTCCCGTGTCGCCACGGCCGCCGTGGCAACGTGCTCGTCGCGGTCGTCCGTGAGCTCCGCGAGTCGCGCGAGGACGGCTGGGTGGTTCGAGGCCAGCGCAGTCGACAGGGCGGACCTTCGGACGGCTGGGAGGGCGTGATCCGCGAATGCGGTCAAGGCCTCACCGCCCGGGAATGCGCGCTCCAAGGCCGGGACCACGGCGCTCGGGTCGATCGCCCCGTCCGCAAGCGCCTGGCTCAGGATCGGCCTCAGCTGGCGCCAGTGAGCCCGCGCGATCTGATACCCGCGGTCGCCGGCCTGCTCCCAGCAACGCGACAGAGAGTCGTAGGCCGGATCTCGCTCACCGGCCACGTACTCGAGCCAGGCACGGGTCGCGAACAGGCGGGCGCGGTGGTAGCTGCCCCGCTCGTCCGGGAAGTGTTCGTCGAGCGCCGACAGCGCCTCCTCGATGGCGCCTCGCGCGACATCCGGCGACCCGTTCTCCGCCAGCACGATGGCCATGTCCAGCGCGGCCCAGACCCGGTAACAGACCAGGCCGGGCCGGACCCGGGCCAGGGCGCGCTCCGCCGCCGCCACCGCCTCCGATGCATCCCCGCGCGCGGACGCCACGAACGCCTCGGCGGTGTGGCGGCTGACGCCGCGCCATCCAGTGCCCTGGCGTGGCCCCGCTCGCTCGAGCTCGAGCTGTGCACCCGCCAGATCTCCCTGTTGCGCTAGCAGGGCGGCACGCTGCAGGTGGGCGTCTCGCGCGACGAACCCGAGGCCGAGCCGCTCCGACTCCCGCTGACAGCGCTCGAACCACTCCATGGCCGCCGTGACCTCACCGATGTCGAGATGCACTAGCCCGGTGACCGAGAGCGAGACGGCGAGTCGGCCTTGCGGGTCGTGCAGCTCGAGCTCGCGGATCGTTTCGTGCAACCCGACCAGCGCGGCCTCGGCGCCGCCGGCCGCCAGCTCGACCATCAGGGACGCCAGATCGTCGAGGTAGCGGAACTGCGCGGCGGTCTTCGCATCGCGGCGGAGGCGACCCGCGAGGCGCTCGGCCTCCTCGCTTCGTCCCAACGCAGTAAGGGCGAGGACCTCGTACCAGGCCACCCCGGCCGCACCCACGTTTCCCTGTGGCGTGTCCGGGCCGTCCCAGCCCTCGGCCAGCTCCAGGATCTCCTCGAACGGCCCGGCGGAGAACACCGCCTCGGCTAGGAAGAAGCGCGCCAGCCATTCACGTTCGGCATCCTGGGCCTCGCGGTGACCGGCGACGGCCGCGCGCAGCGGCTCGACCGCACGTTCGTGTTGGCCCGCGCCCCACTCGAGTTGGCCCTCGAGCGTCCGGATCGTGGGCTGTTCCTGGACGGCGGGGGGAAGCACGGACAGCCAATGCTTCATCAGCTCGGGCGACGTCCTGAGCAAGCCTGGGCCCTCGCGCTCGATCGCCGCCACCGCCTCGGTCCATCCCCTCGCCTCGAGCCAGTGGTTGACTGCCCCGATCGGGTCGCCCGCCTCCGCGACCGCGGGTGCGGCGGCCGCATGCAGGTGTCGTAGCTCAGGCTGCGCCCGCTCCGTGCGGAGCCGCTCCTGAAGGAACTCTCGGAGCAGTGGGTGGTAGGCGAAGCCCTCCCGGTCGTCGAAGCGACGCACGAGCAGGCCCGCGCGTTCGATGCGATTACCGAAATCCGCCGGTAGATCGAGGGCCCGGGTCAGCTCCGGGGTCACGACGCCCGCGATGCTCGACTCGATTGCGCCTTCTCGGAGCTCCGGGTCGAGCGAGTCGATGAGCTCCTCGGCGAGGTAGGAGCGCAGGTCGGGTGCCGACCCCAGATCGTCGAGTGCCCCCTCGCCACCTGCCTCCCGCTTCTGCTCCACCAGCGCCGCGGCAAGCGCGATCCCGAGTGGCCAGCCCTCGGTCGCCTTCATCACCTCCTCGACGTCCGCGGGATCGGGGTCCACCCCGGTCCGCTCCCGCAGGAGGTCCGCGCACTCCTCGGTGTCGAAGGCGAGGTCGGCGGCGGAGATCTCCGTCAGGCGCCCGGCCGCACGAGGCTTCGCCACCCGAAGGTCGAGCGGTCGCCTGGTCGCGACCGCGACGTGCAGCGACGTCTGCTCGACCCTGAGCAGGTCGCCGATCAGCCGCAGCGACTCGTCGGCTCCCTCGAGGTGCTCGGCGTCGTCGAGCACGAGCACGAGCGGCTCGACCAGGAGCCGGGAGAGCTCGGCGATCAGCCCGTGCATCGCCGCGTTGGCGTCCACCTGCTCAGGTGCGGTGGCGAGGCGCTCCGCCCGAACGTCGGAGGCACCAGGGATCGCCGCGCCGATCGCGTACAGGATCCGCATCAACAGGGTGCCGGGGGCGCGCTCGGTCGGCGAGCTGCTGACCCAGGCGACCGGCTCCGGCACCTCGGTCAGCGCCTGGTCGAGGATCGTGGTCTTCCCGCAACCCCCGCCCGCGATGAGCAGCAGACAGCCGGAATCGAGCGCATCGCGCACCCGGCCGGCGAGCCTGGGCCGCGAGATTCGTCCGCCCTGTACCCCTCCGCCCTGTTCCGTCAGGCGCGTGGCTGTTCCCGTGCGAGGCAGCAGGCTGATGATAGGCGCCGCCCGCCGGCTCGGCAAGCGGGCGGGGTCACGTGTCTAGTTCTTGCTAGTTCGGCGGCGACCTCGGCGTTTCCCCGCAGCGTCAGCTTCAGCCAGGCGTCGCGGTGACCGTCACCTCAACCACCGGGCTCGTCATCTCGGCGCACTTTGCCCGCCTCAACCCTCGGGCGACCCTGGTCTTCTTGGCATGCGCCCGGAACCGGTAGCTGCCGGGCTCCGACGGGATGCCCATGGTCGCCGTGTAGTGCTTGCGGTTCGGCTCGCCGTACGTCGGCTCGGGCTGCCTGTAGCGGCGAGGGGGGTCCAAGAGCTTGACGCGGATCTGCCGGAAGGCGGCGCAGATCTTCTTCGTATCGATCCTCCCCGACGCGAACCCGTCGCCGAAGCCACCGTCCTGCACCTTGAGTGTCAGCGAGCCCTTGATCGCCTTCTTCGCCACGCGGGCCGTCCCGCCGCTCGCGGGCGCACTCAGCGCCAACGCCGCGACCAGGGCGATCCCGGCCGCCGCGACGACCAGCGGTGAGCCGAGCCTGCGCGTGTTTTCGGCCATTTCTTTGCCTCCTTCACCGTGAGGGAACTCGGCCGAACCTAGAGATGAGCGCTCAACAAACGCTCATCACGCGCGTCGACGTGCGTGGGCGGGCGCGACTGGAGGACAGCTCAGAGCGTCTCGCCGGCGAGGACCCGCGCCTGAAGCCGCGAGGTCTCGGCGGCCGGCTCGACGCCGAGCTGCTCGACCAGCGCCCGGCGGCACTCGAGGTACTGGCGCAGGGCATGGCCCGTGCGACCGGCGCGCGCGTAGGCGGTGATCAGCGCCCGGTGGCCGCCCTCGTTGAGCGGGTCGAGGTCGACGAGCTCGCGCGCGACGTCCGCCGCGTCCGGGTGCTCGCCGGCGCGGTCGTGGTGCTCGACCAGCGCCGTGAGCACGGCGATGTAGCGGTCGATCAGGCTCTCGCGGTACGAGGTCGCCCAGTCGGAGTAGCGCTCCTCCGGCAGCGGCTCGCCTCCCCACAGCGAGCGGGCGCGGTCGAGCAGGCCTCGCCGCCCGTCTCCCCGGTCGGCGAGGGCGGCTTCCGACGCCGAGCGGAACTCGTCGGCATCGACCGTTCCCTCGCGGTCGAGCGCCAGCCTGTACGCCCGGCCCAGGCTCTCGATCGCGCTCCCCTCCGCGCCCGGTGGATCGAGAACCCGCCGGGCCCCGGAGACCGCGACCTGGAGGCCGCGCCGGGCGGCCGAGCCGGATTTCGCGGGCCACAGGGCCTCGAAGATCAGATCCTCGGGGACCGGTTGTCCCGCGTGGACGAGGAGCAGGCGCAGAAGGCGGGCGTCGACCGGGCGCCTCCATTCGGAGTCTCCGGCCCGCCACGAGCCGCGCCGCACCGAGAAGCGCCCCAGGACCTCGAACCGCAGTGGGGGCAGCGAGGACGAGAGCTGCGCGGACGCACTCTCGGCCGCCCTGGCGAGCTCGGGCTCCGGATCGTCGTGCAACCGTCTCAGACGCCCGACCGCCCCCGGATCCCCCGACCTGACCGCGGGCGAAAGAGAGGCACGGCGCACGTCCGCGATCGGGTGATCCAGGAAGGGCACGAGCTGAAGGCCTTCGGGGAACGCCCGTGTGAGCGCATCGGTCGCCGTCGCCGGGTCCAGCACCCCGCGCTCGAGTCGTGCCCACACGACGCCCTGGATGCGCGGCCACTCCCGTCGCAGCACGTGGGGCAGCGAGGCCTCTGCCTCCTCCCACGCTGCCAGGAGCTCGGCGTCGGCCGCCTCCGGCTCATCCTCGAGATGCCCCAGCCACGCTCCCAGGGCCAGCAGCCGCGCCCTGGGGTAGCGGCCGTCCGCGCCGGGGAACGCCTCATCGATCGCGGAGCGCGCCTCAACGAGGAGGGCATGTGCGCGATCGCCCGCGCCCGCGGCGACGAGCGGTGGCACCAGGTCCGCCCTCGTCCAGTACTGGAACATCGGGATCGCCGGGGCGACGATCTTCAGCACTTTCTCGGCGCAAGCGACGGTCCGCGCGGCATCTCCCCGCAGCGAGGCCGTCCATGCCTCCGCGAGATCCCCGACGTAGTCGCGCCAGCCAGCCTCCTGGCGCTCGTGCCGTGCGAGCTCGGCCTCGGCGTCCTCGACCCGACCGACCTGAGCGAGCAGGAGCGCACTCCACGCGTAGCTCGAGTCGACGAGGAAACGGGCGGCGGCCTCGCGCGCGCCCTCGCGTATGCGCATCCACATTCGAAGCGCGTCCTCGAGGCGCCCGAGGTCGTGGAGCGCGAGCGCCTGCGACGCGCGCATGTAGAAGCGGCGGTTGAACGGGTCGTTGCCCTCCAACTCCCGGACAGCGGACTCGAGGCCCTCGTATGCCTCGTCCAGACGACCCCGAGAGGTGTCGACGGCGCACTGTCGCAGCGCCTCCAGCGACGCAACCGCCGCCGACCCCGGATGCTCGTTGACCGCGGCCGCCAGCTCGTCCGACTCCTCGAAGCGCCCGTAGGTGGCCAACCAGAACGCCGCGTACATGGCGGTCGCGAGCGGGAAGATGCCGGCGCTCGCGGCTCCCGGATCGTCCCAGCCGTCGATCAGCTGCTGGAACTCGCCGTACTCCCCCACCGAGATCAGCGCGTCCGAGCACGCGAACCGTGCCATCCACTCCGCGGGCGGATTCGGGTGGTCTCGAAATGCTCGTATTGCCGCCTGGAGCGATTCGATCGCGCTCGCGTGATCTCCGGCCCCCCAGTCGAGCTGACCCCGGAGCGACAGCATCGTCGGCAGCGAACCGACCTCCGGGGGGAGAAGCGAGAGCCAGTGCCGCAGGAGATCGGGCTGCGTCCGGGCCAACCGCATGCTCTCCCGCTCGATCGCGACGACCGCCTCGGGCCAGCTCTCCGCCTCGAGCCAGTGCTCGATCGCGCCGATCGCGTCGCCCGCGCCCGCGGCCGCCGGTGCGACAGCGGCGTGCAGCTTCCGCCGCTGGTCATCGGGCCTGTCCGCCCGCAGGCGCTCGAGCAGGAACTCGCGCAGCAGCGGGTGATAGGCGAACGCCTCTTCGTCGTCCGAATACCGGACCAGGACCCCTGCCCGCTCCACGCTTCCCCCGAAACCCTCGGGCAAGTCGAGTGCACGCGCCACCTCCGTCGTCACCATGCTCGCGACGCTCGACGCGATCACCGCCTCGCGAAGCTCCGAGTCGAGCGATTCCAGGAGCTCCTCGGAGAAGTACGACCGCAGATCGAGAGCCGAGCGCAGGCTGCGGAGCGACGTCCCGTCCACCCCCGCCCGCGGCTGTGCCTCCACGTGCGATGCCGCCAACGCGACCCCGAGCGGCCACCCCTCGGTGGCCTCGAGCACGGCGTCGACCTGATCCCCCGGGGGGTCGACCCCGGTGCGCGTGCGGACCAGCGCGCCGCACTCCTCGGCGTCGAACGCGAGGTCCGCCGCGCTGAGTCCGGTCATGCGCCCGCTCGCCACCGACTTGGCGACGCGAAGCTCCAGCGATCGGCGCGTGGCGATCGCGATGTGAAGCGAGGGCAGCTCGGCGCGGAGCAGGGCGCTGAGCATCCGCAGTGAGTCCTCCGCCCCGTCGAGGTGCTCGGAGTCGTCGAAGACGAGAACGAGCGGCTCGACGAGCAGCCGCGGCAGCTCGGCGAGCAGCTCGCGGGTCATCTCCAGGGCGTCGATCTGCTCGGGCGCGGCCGCCATGCGCTCGGCGAGCGCGTCGGCGGCGCCGGGGACGGCGGCGGAGATCGCGTCGAGGACCCGCATCAGGAGCGTTCCCGGGGCGCGCTCGGTGTCCGAGCAGCTGATCCAGGCGACCGATCCGGGGGCCTCGGCGAGCGCCTGGTCGAGGATCGTCGTCTTCCCGCACCCCGCTCCCGCGACGATCAACACCGACCCCGACTCGAGCGCGTCACGGACCCGGCCGACGAGCTTGGGCCTCGAGATCCGTCCGCCCTCTCCCTCCCCGCCGCGTGCGTTCAGGCGCGTCGCTGTTCCCCCGAGGGGCGAATCCCGCCGACTGCAGCCTTGGGGGAGCCATGGACCCCGGAATGCTGCATTCGATGCGCGGGGTTGGAATCTGGGCGCTCGCGAAGCGGCAGCACGGAGTCGTCGCCCGGGCGCAGCTGCTCGACCTCGGCCTCCGTCCCGACGCGATCAAGCACCGGATCTCGACGGGACGGCTCCATTCCGTGTGGCGCGGGGTCTGCGCGGTCGGACGGCCGCAGATAACGGCGAACGGACGCCGGCTGGCGGCGGTTCTGTGCTGCCGACCCGGTGCCGCCCTCAGCCCCGGAAGCGCGGCGGCGCTGTGGGAGATCGGCAGCGAGCGGCCAGGGTCGATCGCGGTATCGGTTCCCGGGGGTGCTTTTCGTCGCCGCCCCGGGATCGTCGCCCACCGGCGCGTGCTCACTCCGAACGAGATTTCGGAGCGTGATGGCATCCCCCTCACTGCCCCGGTCCGGACCCTGGTCGACATCGCATGCCGCCTCCGTCGACGCCAGCTCGAAAAGGCGATAAAGGAGGCCGACACACGTGGGCTGTGCGACCCGGAGACGTTGAGGGCCGCTCTCGGTCACATGCGCGGGCAGCGAGGGGTAGGCGTGTTGCGGCGCGCGCTCGACCGTCACACGTTCATCCTTACCGACTCTGAGCTCGAGCGCGCCGCACATCGTGGGGGGCTAATCGCCGTCGATTGACGCCTTCGGTACTCCATGGGGTACCGAACGGGTCATTCGAGTGGGGCGGCCGGGCTTTGGGCGCTCGTGGAACGGCAGCACGGGGTGATCGCCCGGGCGCAGCTGCTCGAGACCGGGTTCCATCCCCAAGCGATCAAGCATCGGATCGCCAAAGGGCGCCTTCACCCGATACTCCGCGGGGTGTACGCGGTCGGACGGCCGCAGGTAACGACGCGGGGAAGTTGGATGGCCGCGGTACTGAGTTGCGGGAGCGGGGCTGTTCTGAGTCACGCGAGCGCGCTCGCGCTGTGGGAGATTGGCGGCGAGAGTCGGGGGCCGATCGAGATCTCGGTGCCAACGCAGGGTGGGCGCCGCCGTACCGGCGTGATCGTCCACCGCCGGGCCGCCCTACATGCCAACGACGTGACGCAGCATGACGGCATCCCGGTCACCGCCCCGATCCGGACCCTCGTGGACATCGCGTGCCGTCTCGGCAGCCGTCGGCTGGAGCGGGCAATAAGGGAGTCGGACACGCGGGGGTTGTGCAATCCGGAGGAGCTGCGCGCCGCACTCGACGAGATGCGCGGGCAGCGGGGGGTCGGTGTCCTGCGGCGGGTGCTCGACCGGCACACGTTCGTCATGACCGACTCGGAGCTCGAGCGCCTGTTTGTGCCGATCGCCCGCCAGGCCGGGCTGCCGAAGCCGCAAACCCAGTGCATGGTCAACGGCTTCCGGGTCGACTTCCTCTGGCCGGAGCTCGGGCTCGTCGTCGAGACCGACGGCCTGCGCTACCACCGCACGCCGGCTCAGCAGGCAGCCGATCGGGTGCGCGACCAGGCCCATACGGCCGCCGGCCTGACCCCGCTGCGCTTCACACACGCGCAGATCGCGTATGAGCCGGGGCACGTGGGGAGGACACTACGTGCGATCGCGCGACGGCTGCGCAGCGCCCATCCCGTCGAGTGACGCGTTCGGTAGTCCATTGACTACCTAAGTCGTCGATCGGCGGTGCGCGGGGTGGGCGCGGGCCGGGTCAGGCGATGCCCAGGCGCCGGGCGCGCTCGACCGCGCGCTCGTGGATCTTGTCCATTTCCCCTACTTGCCCATCGCGCATCAGGACCCTGCCGGCGACCACCGTGGTATCCACGACGCCGGTCCCGGAGGCCGCGTACACGAGGTTCGCGGTCAGGTCCCCGAGGCTGAGTTCCGGCGCATCGCCTCGGATCAGCAGGAAGTCGGCGGGCTCGCCCGCCTCGAGCCTCCCGGAGGCGCCCACGAGCGCCGAGGCGGCTCCCGTGGCGATCCGCCACACCTCGCCCGCCGGAGCGACGGTCGGATCGGCCGCCGTGTGCTTCTGGATCAGGGCGAGGAACTTCATCTGCTCGAGCATGTCGAGCGAGTTGTTCGAGCCGGGGCCGTCGGTCCCGAGCCCGAGATCGATCCCGCGCTCGTGCGCGGCCGGATAGGGGAACACGCCGCCGATCGCGAGCTTCTGGTTCGCGACCGGGTTGGTGACGATCGTCGCGCCGCGCTCCGCGATCAGGTCGAGCTCCGCTTGGTCGAGCCACACGCCGTGCGCTAGCAGGGTCCGGGGGCCGAGCGCACCGCAGCGGTCGAGATAGGCCGCGGGGCGGACGCCGTGCGCCGCGACGCAATCGACGACCTCCTGCTCTGTCTCGGAGAGGTGAATGTGGATCGGAAGCCCGCCGGCCTCGGAGCGCTCGCCGATCCACCTCAGCGACTCCTCGCTGACCGTGTAGATCGCGTGCGGCGCCAGCGCCGCCGAGATCCCTTCCCCCGTGCCTGCCAGCTCCTCCAGACCGCTCTCGATGTCCGCCTTCAGCTTCCCAACCTTCTCCTCGCCGCCCGGATCCCCGCCGTCGATCAGCGGCGCCCCGATCACGGCGCGGAGCCCAGCGTCGGCTATGGCGCGAGCGGTCGCACCCGGCTGCCAGTACATGTCCCAGAACCCGACTGTCCCCGTGCGGATCATCTCCGCGCAGGCGAGCCGCGTCCCCCAGTACACGTCCTCGGCGTCCAGCTTCTCCTCGACCGGCCAGATCCGCTTCTCGAGCCAATCCATCAGCGGCATGTCGTCGCCGTAGCCGCGAAACAGCGTCATAGCTGCGTGGGTGTGGGCGTTCCACAGCCCCGGGACGAGCACCGTCCCGGCGCCGTCGATCACCTCGTCGCCATCGTGGGGCGCGACACCCGCTCCGAGCTCCGTGATCCGGCCGTCCTCGGCACGCAGCCCGACGATCTTCCCGTCGAGGGTCGCGCCGGTGACCGCCAGCGTCATTTCCCAGCGGCCCCATCCGAGGGGACGCTCGGGACCAGCAGCCGCCCCAGGAGCGGCACCCGGAGGAACCCCTCCACGGTCGCGTACAGCGCGCCGACGCGCGGCAGGGCCGCGGGATCCTCGACCACGATCGAGCGCGGGAGCCACTGCGGCGCGAACTTGCGGTTGAAGTCGCGCAGCGACTGGATCTGGAAGAACGGGTTGAGCGCCTTCGCGATCGCCTTCTCGACCCGCTCGCCCGGCCCCAGCCCGCGGCTCTCGTCGAACAGCCGCCCCCAGGCCGCGAAGTTCATCGACAGGCGGTGGAACCCCTGCGCGCCGAGCGCGAGCGCCGAGTTCGCGATCAGGAACTCGGTGATCCCGTTCACGGCGTCGGGCCGGCGCCGCATCAGGTCGAGGGAGTAGCCGGGGTCGTCGCCGTAGCACGGCACGAGCCGCAGGAACGCGGCCGGCTTCTCGTCGCGGTCGAGGGCGATCGCGAGCAGCAGGTCCGGCTCGTCTCCGGTGACGTCGCGCGCGAGCTCCATCGTGAACCCGCGCTCCTGCTCGCCCTCGCGCCACTCCTCGCTGATCGCGTTCAGCTGCTCGACCAGCGGCGCGGATGCGTCGGACTCGCGGATGAGCTGGAACCGGTGCCCCTTCGCGACCCGGCCGACCGCCGAGCGCACCGGCTTCATCCCGCCCCCGCTGAGCGTGAACTCCGTGCACGGGATGATCGCCTCGTCGCCGAGGTACACGGCGTGGAAGCCGCGCTCCTCATAGAGCGGAGCGTCGGACTCCCGCACGGCGAGGAACGCGACCTCCCACCCGCGCCTGCGACAGAAGCCGAGGAACTCGTCGAGGACGCGGCCAACCGAATTCGGGGCGCCCACGGGGTCGGCGGACACGAGCGCGTACCCGCCCATGTAGGCATAGGCGATCATCGCCCGCCCGTCGCTGGAGAAGAAGTAGCTCTTGCCGCGGTGGAGGTCGAAGTACGCGAGCGTGTCGCTTCCGTACGCGCGCACCAACTCGCGCGCGCGGCGGCGATCGTCCCCGGTAGCGCCGTGCGTCACCAGGGGGCGGAACAGCAGATACAGGACGACAACGCCGCCGAGGATTCCGAGCGCGAGCAGCGCCGCCGGGAAGAAATCGCGGAACAGCTTCGCCTCGTAGGTGTACGGGCCGTCGAGGCCGACCAGTCCGCCGAAGGTCGTCTCGAGCACACCGCCGACCGTCAGCGCTTCGGGGATCTTGTCGCTTTCGAGCAGCAGCGAGATCGTCCCGAACGCGAGCACTCCGAGCACGTACAGCGGCACGAACCGGGCCAGGGTGACCAGCGAGCCGGGATCCGGGGGAGCGTCGAAGTCCCGCCGCCACCACACGAGCGAGACGAGCATCCCCACGTCGAGCAGGACGGCGATCGGGTCGGGGCCCTTGAGCAGGTGGACGACCGCCCCGGCGGCGAAGAGCGCCACCGCGAGCTGCCACGCGAGCTTCTTTCGGCGGGCGATCTGGCGCGCGATCAGGATCAGCGCCGCGCCGATCATCACCGAGACCGCGTGGCCGAGCGCCCTCCCGTCGCGGTCGACCAGCGGCTCGATCCCGAGGTCGTCGTGGATCGCGGGGAACGTCGGCAGGAACGAGACGATCCCGAGAAGCACCGTCAGCCACGCCAGCGCCCTCACCCGACCCCGCGGCGCGGCGGGCGCCGGGAGAGGCGTCGGCGTCACGGAGGTTGCGAGCTCAGTCGGTGCCCGGTCTCCCGCCCCCAGCGACGCAGGAGTCGGGATCCCGCCCACGCCTGGCAGCGGTCCCGGGCGGCGCACGGTGCCGCCCTCGGGCCGCATCGTCGGGAACAGGATCACCTCGCGGATCGCCGTCGCATCGGCGAGCAGCATCACCAGGCGGTCGAGCCCGATTCCCAGGCCCCCGGTCGGCGGGAGGCCGTACTCGAGCGCGCGGACGTAGTCGTCGTCGGGCTCCTCGGCCTCCTCGTCGCCGGCCGCCCTCGCCTTCGCCTCCTCGGCGAATCGCTCCGCCTGGTCGACGGGGTCGTTGAGCTCGCTGTACGCGTTCGCCAGCTCGCGGCCCGCGATCACGGCCTCGAAGCGCTCCGTGAGCGTCGGGTCGTCGCGGTGCGCGCGGGCGAGCGGGGAGACCTCACGCGGATGGTCCATGACGAACGTCGGGTCGATCAGCCCGGCCTCGCAGGTCGCGTCGTAGACCTCCGCCATCACCTTTCCCGAGCCCCACTCGTCCTCGTAGGGGACGTCGCGGTCGGCGGCGATCTTGCGCGCCTGCTCGACCGGCATCGAGGGATGCATCTCGGCCGCGGTCTGCTCCTTGATGAGCTCGGCCATCGTCGCGCGGCGCCACGGGGGCGGGGGGGGG
>JBOGZL010000147.1:0-4919 GCA_050697195.1 Solirubrobacterales bacterium | reverse complement strand
CCGGGGTGCTCCGAGGCCCCCGGGAAGAATCTGCGCCGGAGCGGCGTCCTTGGGGGTCGAACCGATCGACCCCGAATGGAGGCCCCGCCGTGTCGAAGGAGCTCGCCGTCGCAATAGCCGCATTCGCCGGATTGCTGCTCGTCACCCTCGGCGTCCCGCGGGCGATCGCGGAGAAGGACGAGACGATCCTCGTCTCACGACAGAGCGACGGCGAAGGGGGCGCGGGGGCCGACGGTGAGGAGGGCTCCTTCACAGACTCCGTCTCCGCCGATGGCCGGTTCGTCGCCTTCGAGTCGGACGCCGACAACCTGAGCGGCGTGGACGTCGGCGGCTTCGACGTCTTCGTTCGCGATGTCGTCACCGGTTCGACGACCCTCGTCTCGCGCCAGAGCGACGGCGATGGGGGCGCCGGGGGGGATGGTGAGTCCTTCGGCGGTTCGATCTCCGCCGATGGCCGCTTCGTCGCGTTCTCGTCGCGCGCGACCAACCTGAGCGCGGACACAGAGACGGGGCTCAATGTGTACGTTCGCGACCTCCAGGCCAACACGACGACGCTGGTCTCGCGCCAGAGCGCCGGCGACGGAGGCGCCGGTGGAGACGATGCCTCGTTCATCGCCCGGATCTCGGCCGATGGTCGCCGGGTCGCCTTCGCCTCGCGCGCCGACAACCTGAGCGGCGCAGACGACAACGACCTCGAGAACATCTTCGTCCGCGACCTCCAGGCGAATACGACGACGCTCGTCTCACGCGCCGCGGGCGCAGGCGGCGCCGGTGCCGACGACAGCTCGTTCCGTCCAGCGATCTCGCCGGACGGGCGCTTCGTGGCGTTCGATTCCGACGCCGACAACCTCAGCAGCGCCGACGACAACGCGTTTCTGAACGTATTCCTGCGCGACATCGAGACCAACACGATGACGCTGGTCTCGCGCCAGAGCGCCGGCGACGGGGGATCCGGCGGCGACGAGAGCTCATTCGGCGCCTCGATTTCCCGCGGCGGTGACCGAGTCGAATTCGCTTCCCGGGCCAACAACCTCAGCGACGCCGACGACAACGAGTTCGAGAGCGTCTTTGTCCGCGACCTCGAGGCGAACAGGACGACACTCGTCTCGCGCCCGAGCGGCGGGGACTCCGGGGCCGCAGACGACACCTCGAACCGCGGAGAGATCTCGGCCGATGGCCGGTTCGTCGGCTTCGACAGTCCGGCCGACAACCTCAGCGACGCCGACGACAACGCGGTCTCGAACGTCTTCGTCCGCAATCTCGATATGGAGACCACCACACTCGTCTCGCGGCGCAGCGCCGCGGAGGGGGGCGCCGGCGGCGACGGCGATTCCTTCGACGCATTCCCCTCCGCCGACGGCCGCTTCGTGGCGTTCGATTCCGAAGCCAACAATCTCAGCGACCTCGACGCCGACCCGACGAGCGACGTCTTCGTCCGCGACGTGCTCGGCGAGGGCGGCGGAGGAGACGGACCCCTTGGTTTCACGCTCAAGGCGAAGAAGCGCCAGCGGATCGGCAAGCCCGTCAAGGTCAAGGCGACCTGCGACGAGGTGTGCGCCGTCGAGGCGAAGGGAAGAGCGAAGCGCGCCGGCCGCAAGAAGCTGAAGCTGAAGCCCGCGAGCGCCGAGCTCGCCGCGGGCGAGACCGAGAAGCTGCGGCTCAGGCCGTCGAGGAAGGCCGCGCGCAAGCTGCGCCGCGCGGGGAGGGCGAAGGCGAGAGTGACCGCCACCGCCACCGACGCCGCAGGCAACGAGGCGACCGACAGCGTCAAGGTGAAGCTCCGCAGTGGGCGCTCGTGACGGCGACGTACCGCGTCGAGGAGACCGGTTGGGCGCGGCGCCTGGTCAGGCGGCTCGCGGCGACGCGTCCCGCCTCGTGGCTTCAGGCTCGCACCCTTCAGCGCACGGACCGGCTCGTGCACGGGCTCACCGGCGGGCGTGCGACCTTCAGCTCGTGGGTCTCCGGGCTGCCCGTCGTGATGTTGACGACGACTGGCGCGAGGACCGGCGCGCGCCGGACCCTCCCGGTGCTGGGTCTCCCGGACGGGGACAGCGTGGTCGTTGTCGCCTCGAACTACGGGCGGCCCCGTCATCCGGCCTGGTACCGCAACCTGCGCTCGAACCCGCGGGCGAACGTGGAGATCGACCGGGTCGAGCGCGAGGTCCTCGGCCGCGAGCTGACCGGCGAGGAGCGCGAGCGAACCTACACGGACGGAATCGCGATCAACCCGGCCTGGGCGCCGTACCGGAAGCGCGCCCAGCGCGAGATCCCAGTGATCCGGCTCGAGCCCCGGGAAGTATCCGCCGATGCCGGTGTCCTGGCTGTTGAACCGACGAACCTCCCCAATCGCACGGAAGGAGACGCACAGTGAACGCAACCCAGACAACGATCAACGAGGACAAGCTTCACGAGTTCGTAGGCTCCGTGGTGAGCGATCTCGGCGCGACGATGAACACGGCCCTGATCCGGATCGGGGACAAGCTCGGCCTCTACAGGGCAATGGCCGGCGCGGGTCCGCTCACCCCGGCCGAGCTCGCCGAGCGCACCGACACCGCCGAGCGCTACGTGCGCGAGTGGCTCGCCGCCCAGGCGGCCGGTGGCTACGTCGCCTACGACTCCGAGACCGAGCGCTACGAGCTCCCGCCCGAGCAAGCGATGGCGCTCGCCGACGAGGACAGCCCAGCGTTCATGCTCGGCGGATTTCAGATCGCGAGCGCGGTGCTCGCCGACGAGCCGAAGCTCGCCGAGGCGTTCCGGACCGGCAAGGGCGTCGGCTGGCACGAGCACGACCACCGGCTCTTCGGTGGCACCGAGCGCTTCTTCCGCCCCGGATACAGAGCGAACCTGGTCGAGGCGTGGATCCCGGCGCTCGACGGCGTCGAGGAGAAGCTCCGCGCCGGCGCGAAGGTCGCCGACGTCGGATGCGGCCACGGCGCGTCGACGATCGTGATGGCGCAGGCCTACCCGAACTCGACCTTCGTCGGCTTCGACTACCACGAGGGCTCGATCGAGTCCGCCCGCGAGGCCGCGGATGCGGCGGGCGTGAGCGACCGGGTCACGTTCGAGATCGCGAGCGCGAAGGACTATCCCGGCGCCGACTACGACCTCGTCGCGTTCTTCGACTGCCTCCACGACATGGGCGATCCCGCGGGGGCCCTGGGGCACGTGCTCGGGACGCTCGCGGACGACGGGACCGTGATGGTCGTCGAGCCATACGCGGGCGACCGGGTGGAGGACAACCTGAACCCGATCGGGCGCGTGTACTACTGCGCCTCGACGATGCTCTGCACCCCGGGCTCGCTCGACCAGGAGGTCGGGCTGGCGCTCGGCGCGCAGGCCGGCGAGGCGCGACTGCGCGAGGTCGCCGAGGAGGCCGGGTTCAGTCGCTTCCGCCGCGCGACAGAGACCCCGCTCAACCTGGTGCTCGAGGCGCGGCCGTGAGCATCGCGTACAAGCTGCTCTACGGGGTCGGCTTCACGCCCTGGGAGGAGATATCGGGCCTGCCCGCGGTGCGTGAGCGGATGTCCGCCCTGTTTGCCCGCGAGGAGGACGATCACGAGCCGCCGCACCGACGCGTGCTCGACCTCGGTTGCGGCAGCGGGATCTGGGCGGTCGAGCTGGCGAAGCGCGGGTGGGAGGTCACGGGCGTTGACGTCGTCCCCAAGGCGCTGCGTCGGGCGCGCGAGCGGGCGCAGGAAGCCGGCGTCGAGATGCGGCTTGTCGAGGGGGACGTCACGAAGCTCGGTGCAGCCGACGTCGGCTCGGGGTTCCCGTTGCTGATGGATCTCGGGCTGTTCCACGACGAGCTGACCGATGAGCAGCGGGCCGCGATGGGCCGGGAGGTGAGCGCGGTCGCCGCACCCGGCGCCACCTTGTTGATGCTCGTGTGGGCGCCCGGGCGTCGCGGTCCCTTGCCTCGCGGCGCGAGCCGCGGCGAGATCGAAGCGGCGTATCCGGAATGGAAGGTGATCGACGAGGAGCCCGTTCCCGTATCCGGGGCGTCGCTCTACAGATACGTGCGCAAGGCCGACCCCCGCCTCTACCGGCTCCGGCACGGGTGACGCCGTGAGTACCTTCTACAGGCTCGCCTACCGGCTCGGCCTCACACCGTGGGAGAAGGTGTCCGCGCTCCCGATCGGAGAGCAGGTCTCGGCGCTGTTGGACCGCGAGCAAGACAAACGCCGGCCTCCGTTCGGTCGCGCTCGACCTCGGTTGCGGCAGCGGGACCTGGTCGGTCGATCTCGCGGGGCGAGGGTGGGAGGTCACGGGGGTGGAGATCGTTCCAAAGGCCCTGCGCCGGGCGCGCGAGCGGGCCCGCGCGGCGGGCGCCGATGTGCGGCTCCTCCAAGGCGACGTGACGGCGCTCCACGAGGCCGAGGTGGGCTCCGACTTCCGGTTCCTCTGCGACCTCGGAACCGTCCACGGGCTCGCTGACACCCAGCGCGAGGCGGCGGGCCGGGAGGCGACCGCCGTCGCAGCGCCAGACGCCACACTGCTGACGGCCGCGTGGAAGCCCGCGCGCAGGGGGTCGCTGCCCCGCGGCATGAGGCGCGATCAGATCGAAACGGCTTTCGCGGGGTGGAGTGTGCTCGACGAGCAGCGGGGGAAGTGACCGGAGCTCCCGGGTTCGTGCAGCGCGCCGAGCCACGCGTCTACCGGCTCCGCCGCGACTGACCGGCGCATCGCGGGAAGGATCGGCACGCGACCGGAGTCCTGAGGGGTCGAATCGGAGCTCGGTCTCTCCCGGGCGAGCTCGGACTTCCGGCCGGGGCGCCCGCCCGCGAGCTCGCGCGCGCTGCGCTCGAGCGCAAGGCGAGGCGCCTCGGCCTCTCCCCAGGTCCCTCCGCGCGGTGTCGAAACAGACCGCCGCCGTGGTCGGCCCGGGGTGGGGCGTGCCGATCGGCCTCGACGCCTGGAGC
>JBOGZL010000146.1:0-3895 GCA_050697195.1 Solirubrobacterales bacterium | reverse complement strand
CGACTGCACCGCCCACGCGCCGGCGAGCAGCGCCGCGACAGCGAGGCCGGCCGCCACCGCGGCCCGCCCCGAGACAAGCCGCACCACCTCGTCGGACCCGAGCGCGGCCGCCGCCCCGACCACCACCAGGGCGGCGAGGGTGGCATCGCGCCACCGCGGCCCGAATCGCGCCGCGGCGATCGGCACGAGCGCGAGCGCGAGCGCGGCCACCGGCGCCAGGTAGCGGAGGTTGGAGGCGAACCCGACCGGCATCCCATCGGGGCCCGACGCCGACAGTGGGGTGAACGGGTACACGGCGACCGAGGCGAGAACGGTCCACCCGAGCACCCGCTCGACGGCGGAGCGACCGCGAGCGAGCGCGAGCACCGCTCCCGCGAGCGCCAGGACCAGGACGGCCGGCCACAGGACGCCGAAGCGCTCGTCGAGGGCGGGGAACAGCCACTCGCTCCACACCTCCGTGTCGGTCGCGTACCGGATCAGCGCGTGCGGCTCCCTGGTCCCCTCGAGGTAGTCCTCCGGACCGGGCAGCGACACGGGGCCGAGCGAGCTCACCCAGGGAAGCGGGTTGCCGACGTGGGCGAGGTTGCGTGCGAACCAGAAACCTCCCCCGGCGAGGGCGGCCGCGATCCACGCCCCCGAGGCGGCGAGGCGGCGTCCCGCCGGCGCCGCAACGATCACTCCGGCGGTGAGCGCCGCGACCGGGGCGAGGAGGTTCAGCTTCGTCCCGGCCGCCAGCCCGGCCGCCACCCCAGCGAGGGCGAGCGGCCAGGCCCCTACGACGAGCCGCGGCAATGTGCGCGTGGGCATCGCGTTTACGAGCAACGCCGCCGAGGCGAGGAGGAAGAACGTCCCCGGGGCATCGTTGCGGGCCTCGCCCGCCTGGTCGGCGAAGACTCCCGCGCCGAGCACCACCCCGACCCCCGCGACCGCGGCGGGTCCCGCACCCCACGGGCGCCCCAGGCACCACGCCGCCAACAGTGCGGCCGCGAGCCACCCGAAGTTGACGAACGGCGACAGGATGTCTCGGCCGGTGACCATGATCCCGGCGGTGTGGAAGAGCTCGGAGCTCGCCGGGTAGAACCACGTCAGGAGCGCCGGCGAGGTGAAGTGGAGCCCGGTCAACGACTCCTGCTGGGCGAACCGGGCCGCGAACGGCATGTGGTACCAGAGGCTGTCGAACCCGTACATGCCGTAGAGCACGGTCGTGTACGCCCGTCCCGCCCACTCGGTGAACAGGGCGACCACGATCAGCGCCGCGATCGCGGTCGCGGCCCGCCCCGCGAACCGGCTCGGCGGGACCTGGACCCCGGCGAGGTCACCGCGCGCGGGCGAGGCGAGCAGGCTCGCTCCGACCCCCAGCGCGACGCACAGCCCGACCAGCGCCGCCTCGGTGAGCAGGCCGACCGCCCCGAGCGCCTCCATCGCCCACACCGCGAGCGCGAGCGCGACGACCGTCTCCGCGAGCCGCGCGGGGGCGCCCGACCACCCGGGCAGCAGCCGGGCGCGCACCCGCACCGCCCCGAACGCGAGCGCGGCGACGATCGCGGCGAGCTCGATGACCCCTGCGAGATACGCGGCTAACGTCATGTCAAGACCACCCCGCGGCGACGGACGCGGGAGCGAGCGAGCAAGGCTGCCAGTTATGTGAGTGCGAGCGAGCGGGAGCGGAGTACGCCGCGGGAGTTATTCCGGCAGGTTGCGGATCCGGTAGGAGCGCTCGCCCGGGGCGATCATCCCGAGTCGCCGCGCCTCGCGCTCGACCGCGTCGGGGTCGCTGAGCGCCGCCCGGCGATCGCGAAGCTCGCGGTTCTCGCGCAACAGCTCGCCGTAGCGGTCGCGCTCCGCGCGCGAGTCTCGCCACGCGTCGGCGAGGTTGATGACCGGGTTGAGGTAGGAGAGCATCACCGCGAACAGGACGAGGACGAGCGCGATCCTGCCGAGCCGGTCCCAGTCGATCCGGGTGCGGGCGCGCCTGCGCGGCGCCACCCTCACCCGCCGGCGGGCGGTGTGGGCGCGGGTGCTCACCCCCAAGCCTTCTCGTCGCCCCGGCCACCGCCTCCCCGCGCCCGCGCGTTGCAAGAGCGCTTGCAGCCAACCTAACCGGGCCTGAACGCGTCGAGGCCGGGATACACCGCGCTCGCTCCAAGCTCCTCCTCTATCCGCAGCAGACGGTTGTACTTCGCGACCCGGTCCGACCGCGACGGGGCGCCGGTCTTGATCTGGCCGCTCCCGGTCGCGACCGCGAGGTCGGCGATCGTCGTGTCCTCGGTCTCGCCGGAGCGGTGCGAGATCACCGCCGTGTAGCCCGCCTCGCGCGCGATCCGAACCGCTTCCAGCGTCTCGGTCAGGGTCCCGATCTGGTTCACCTTGACGAGGATCGAGTTCGCGACCCGCTCCGCGATCCCCCGCCGCAGCCGCTCCGGGTTGGTGACGAACAGGTCGTCGCCGACGAGCTGCACCCGGTCGCCCAGTCGCTCGGTCAGGAGCCGCCACCCGTCCCAGTCCTCCTCGTCCATCCCGTCCTCGATCGAGATCACCGGGTGGCGTCCGGCGATCTCGTCCCAGTAGGACGCCATCCCGGCGGAGTCGAGCGAGCGACCCTCGTGCTCGAGGACGTACGAGCCCTCACGATGTAGCTCGCTGGTCGCGGGGTCGAGCGCGATCCACACGTCGGCTCCCGGCGCGTAGCCGGCCGCCTCGACGCCGGCGCCCAACGCCTCGAGCGCGGCCTCGTTCGAGTCGAGGTCGGGCGCGAACCCGCCCTCGTCGCCGACCGCGGTGGCGAGCCCGCGCTCGGAGAGCGTCCCCTTCAGGGCATGGAAGACCTCGGTCCCGCACCGAAGCGCCTCGGAGAAGCTCGCCGCCGCGGCGGGCACGACCATGAACTCCTGGAAGTCGACCGAGTTGTCGGCGTGCGCGCCCCCGTTGAGGACGTTCATCATCGGCACCGGGAGCGTGCGCGGCTCTCCCTCCGCGCCGTACAGCCGCGCCACGTACCGGTACAGGGGCTCGCCCGCATCGGCCGCGGCCGCCCTCGCGGCCGCCAGCGAGACGCCGAGGATCGCGTTCGCGCCGAGCCGCGCCTTGTTCGGGGTCCCGTCGAGCTCGATCAGGGTCCCGTCGAGCGCCTCCTGGTCGGAGGGATCGGTCCCCGCGACCGCGGCCGCGAGCTCGCCGTTCACGTTCGCGACCGCGCGCGTGACGGCCTTTCCCCCCCACTGGCCGCCGCCGTCGCGCAACTCGACCGCCTCGAGCTCCCCGGTCGAGGCGCCCGACGGCACCGCCGCGAGCCCCGAGGCGCCCGAGTCCAGGCCCACCTCGACCTCGACCGTCGGGTTTCCCCGCGAGTCGAGGATCTGGCGGGCGTGGACGCGCTCGATCGTGCTCACGAACCGCCGAAGTTTGCCAGGGCGCAAGAAAGCGGGGGGCCGGTCGAGCCGGCCCCCCGCTCATGACAACGGATTCGAGCCTGCTACCCGCTCGTAATGCAGTAGGCGTGAATCCTGAACTCCTTCGACGAGTTCGTGCCGTTCCAACCGCTGGCATGCCAGCCGTTGCCCTCGCGGTGGTCGGACCGCGCCTCGACGTTCCCCACGCCCTGGTGCAGGTACCTCCAGCCGCCGCTGACGATGCTCTGGCCGGAGTCGCACGGCACCGTCAGGCCCTGGTGCGAGTTCGCCGGGATCTGAAGGATCTCGGTGTGCTCGACGATCTCCGCGAGCTCATCCGAGCCGACCGGCAGCAGCTTGCCGGCCTCCTTCTTCGCGATCCGCTTCGCGATCTGCTTCGTCTTCTTCTTGGTCACACTGGTGCTCGCCACCGGGTCGGCGGCGACAGCGGTGCCCGCGAGTGCCGCAACCAAGGCCACGATCGCCACGATCAGCGCCGGGCTCGG
>JBOGZL010000145.1:0-1825 GCA_050697195.1 Solirubrobacterales bacterium | reverse complement strand
AAATTTAGCGCGTTCTTCATTCGGTCACCTCGAAGCTGAACATCATCCCGCTCTCGTGATGCTCGGCGATGTGGCAGTGGGCCATCCACAACCCGGGGTTGGTGACGTCGAGAAGGATGTCGACCGTCTCCCCGGCCCGCACCAGCACCGTGTCCTTCCACACCAGGTTGGGCTCGTCCACACCGTCGCGGCTGAGGACCAGGAAGCGGCCCGCCCCGTGGATGTGGAACGGATGTTGCATCGGATGATCGCCGGCCATCTCGTTGAGCAACCGGATCTTCACCCGGTCGCCGACCTTAAACCGCCACTCGATCGCCGCGTTCTCGGCGTCGGTGTCGCGGTCGATCAGCTTCCAGCGCATGTTCGCCGGAGTGGTCATCCGATTGACCTCGACCATGTCGTCCTCCCACTCGATCCCGCCCGCCGCCGCGAGGTCGTGGCCCTCATGACCGTGGGCAGTGGCATCGTGCTCGTGGCCGCCGCCCGCCTCGGCGACGAGCTGCGCGGGCAGGAGCTTCATCCCGCACTCCGGGCAATGTCCGGGCTCTTCGCTCTTCATCTCGGGGTGCATCGGACAGGTGTAGACGGTCGGCCCGTCGCCCTCGGCCGCGGCAATGTCCATCTCGGCGATGAACGCGAGTCGCTTGTCGGGCTCGGCGCCCAGAAACGGCGCGATCCGATCGCGCTCGGCGAGCATGTCCGGGTTCGTCCGCTGGATGGTGAACCGCTCGTCGAGCGCCGGCTCGGCGCGCTCGTCGCTCACCTGGATCGTCGCCAGCGGGTAGGTACGCCCCGGCGTCCGATGCTCGAGCGTCAGCTCGCCCGCCCGCTCGATCAGGACGTCGACGATCGCGCGCTCGGACGGCGCCAGGACGACGTCCTCGATCAGCTCCTCGCGCTCGACCCGCCCGCTGTCGCCACCCACGATCTTCATCCCCGCCCCCGGCAGCGCGACCCTGAACACCCGGGTGTTGGCGGTGTTGGTGAGGCAGAGGCGGATCACCTCGCCAACCCGGGCGTCGAGCGTCGGATCGGTTTCGCCACCCACCACCATCAGGTCGCCGAACCGGCCCATCGCCGCGTGCGTCGTCTCGGTGCGCCTGAACGGCGCCACCACGCCGTTCTCGAGCAGGACGTCGTCGAGCGTCAGGACGACCTCGCGGTGCGCCGGGGGCCAATACTCGGGATCTGCCGGCTCCACGAGCACGTTTCCGTACAGGCCGAGCTCCTTGCCGTAGTCCTCGCGGATGTGGGGGTGGTACCAGTAGAGCCCGGGGTCCGGGAAGCTCACGCGGGCGGTGAACCGCTCGCCGAGGGCGATCGGTGGCTGGGTTTCGTGGGTTCCGTCGTAGCGGTTCTCGAGCCGCAGGCCGTGCCAGTGGACGGTCGCCTCGTGGTCGCCCTGGTTCTCGATCTCGACCTCGATCTCCGACCCCTCGCGCACCCTCAGGATCGGGCCGGGGATCGAGCCGTTGTAGGACAGCATCCGCACGGTCGCGTCGCCGAGGCGCTTCGCCACCGGCGCGATCCGAAGCTCGAGCCGCTCGCCGCCGGCGACCTCGACGACCTCCGCGGCGTGCGCCTCCGGAAGGCCCGCTACGTCCGTCGGGAAGCGATCTTCAGCCATGGGCCCCGGCCTCCACTGAGGCGGGCGGACGGACGTTCGGTGTCGCGAGCAGCGCGATGATCGCAACCACCGCGCCCACCGCGGCGACCGCGGCGAATCCGTCCGCGTACCCTGCGACGAACGTCGGTGCCGCGGTCGCGACCGCCGAGATCGCTGCGGCGCCGAACGCCGCCCCGAGCTCGTGTCCGGTCGTGATCA
>JBOGZL010000144.1:0-6783 GCA_050697195.1 Solirubrobacterales bacterium | reverse complement strand
CGCTTCCGCCAGCGCGCCCTCGGCCCCCTCGACGTCGCCCTCGGCGGCGAACAGTAGCCCGCGGCAGCGCGCCGCCCAGGCGGCGACCTGCGGCCGGTCGAGCGCCTCCGCCCGCGCGTCGAGCCAGCCAACGAGCGGCTGCGCCTCGTCCGTGCGTCCGAGCGCGAGCAGCGCCTCGATCGCGTCGGGCAGGAAGGGGGGGGTCGCCGGCTCGCCCCAGCCCATCGCGAACAGGGCATCGAGCACCGGAGCGAGAGTGTCCGCGACAGGGTCATGGTGCGCCACCGAGAGCTCGAGGCGGCCCAGCGCGAGGATCGCCCAGAATGCCTCCCCGAGCTCGCCGATCGACTCGTACAGGACGATCGACTCGCGCGCCAGGCGGCGGCCTCGCTCGGCGTTCCCCGTCCAGCCCGCAAGCGTCGCCTCGACGTTGAGGGCGACCGCGCGAGCGGCGGGCGTGCCGAGCTGCGACGCGCGCTCGATCGCGTCGTCCGTGAGCTCGCGGACCCGATCGAGGTCCCCCGCCTCGCACAGGGTCGTCGCGAGGCCCGTCGCCAGGTAGACGAGCTCGATCTCGGCGCCGTCGTCCAGGCAGCGCTCGCGCGCCCGCTCGAGCAGTGCCCGGCTCTCCCGGAAGCGGCCGGTCCACCCCCAGATCCGGCCGGCGACCGCGGACGGGGTGAGCATGATCGGCGTCGGTCGCTCGCGGTCCTCGAGCTCGAGCGCCCGGCTCAGATCGCCCTCCGCGACCCCCTCACCAGTGAGGAAGCTGATCATCGCGCGCACGGCGAGCGCCTCCGCGAGGAGGCCGTCCTCGCCGAGTCGCTCCGCCTCCTCCACGGCGGCCTGGGCACGGGAGAGGGCCTCGCGCAGGCGCCTGGTGTTCGTGAGCACGTAGACGAGCGGCAAGGTGAGCAAGACCCTGTCCACCCCCGGCCCCATCTCCGCGATCGCCTGCCCGAGCAGCGGCGCCGCCTCGGCGTAGCTGTTGTCGCGCATGCGGATATTGCCCAGCAGTCCGAGCGCGCGCGCCCGCCTTTGCCCCTCCCCGAGGGCGCTCAGGGCCCGCTCCGCGAGCGCATCCGCCGGGCGGAGATCCCCCGCCACGAGGTGACTCTCGGCGGCGGCGATCAGCCGCTCGGGCTCATCGGCACCGAGCCCGATGGCAAGCTCCAAGAGATCGGCGGCGTCGGCGGGGGCGCCGCGCGCCCGCGCCTCCGCCGCGGCTGCGTCGAGCGCCGAAATCACGTCGGGCTCCGCGTCCACGCTGGCCAGGGCGAGGTGTCGGGCGCGCTCCTCGGCGCCCTCCACCGCCGCGGCCAGGCGCCGGTGCACGGCGCGGCGCTCCGACCCGGTGGCCTCGGAGTAGACCCCGCTCGCGAGCACCGGATGGGTAAACGAGACCGCGCCGCCGTCGATCGTGACGATCTCCGCCTCCTCGGCCCGGCCGAGGAGCTCGGCCGCATCGCCGGCCTCGAGCGCGGCCTGGATCACGCCGACGCGTGGGCGGGTGAGCGCCCCCGCCAGCAACAGCACGTCGGCTACCTGCGGCTCGAGTCCGGATAGCCGCGACGTGACCAGCTCGCGCAGGCTCTCCGGGAGGGCCGGGGTTCCGGGACGCCCGCCGGACTCGACCGCCCTCGCCACCTCGAGCGCGACGAACGGATTGCCGGCGGCGATGCGGTCGATCCGCGCCTGCATCGGGGCCGGAAAGGCGTGGCCGATGCGCTCCCGCAGCAGCCGGTGGATCTCCTCCCGGGCGAGGGGGCCGAGCCGCAGCACCCGCAGGCTCTCCACCTCACGCAGGCGAAGCGCATCCGACGGCGGGGGCTCGGGCGGGTTGCGCCGCGTGGCGAGCAAGCCGACGCGACCTTTCAGCCGCCGGGACACGAAGTGCAGCACCCGTGCCGACGAGCGATCGAGCCACTGCAGCTCGTCGATCGCGATCAGCACCGGGTCGGACTCGGCGAGCGTCTCGAGCAGCGTGAGAACGCCGGTGGCGACGGCACGTGGATCGGGCGCCGTGCCGTCGGCGGGCCCGGAGCGCAGCAGCGCCGAGCGGAGCGCTCGTCGCTGGGGCGGCGGCAGGGCGGCGATCGGCCGGTCGTCGACCTCCGCCAGCAGATCGGTGAGCGCCGCGTAGCCGAGCTTGACCTCCGCGCCGGCTCCTCGCGAGACCAGCGTCCGCAGCGCGGCATCGCGCCCCGCATCGAGACCCGCCCGCCACAGGGTGGTCTTGCCGATCCCAGCCTCACCCTCGATCAGCAGGCCCGCCGGGCCGCTCGCGACCGCCCCAGCCAGCTCCTCGACGGCCTCCAACTCCTCGATGCGGCCCACCAGAGCCGTGTCCATCGGCACAAAGGATGCCATGCGCTCGCTCCTGGGATAGGGAAACGCCCGATGCGAGGATCGCGCCGCGACCCTACCGTCCGCCCTCGACATGCCTCGTCAGGCCGATCGAGGTGCAGGGGTCGCGGTTGCCACCGTCGCCGCCGCGGCCGCCCTGATCCCGGCGCCTAGCGTCGCGGACGCCGCCGTGAGCTGCGAGCGGACCGGCGCAGTGCTGGACGTAACCCTGTCGAGCAGCGGGGACGGAGCCGTCGTCGAGCCGGACGTGGGGACGATCCACGTCGCCGACCTGGCCGACAATCCGGTTCCGTGCGCGGGCGCGACGTCCACGGTGAACAACACCGACGCGATTAGTGTCCACGATCCACCCGGACCCGACCTCGCGAACAACGAGGTGCGGATCTTCAACGCGAACCAGCTCGCACCTGGCGCCACCCCGGAGCCGGGCACCGACGACATCGAGACCTTCGTGAACCTGGGCCCGGTCGGCTCGATGCTCCGCGTCCGGCCCGACACGGGGGGCGGGACGTTCGTGTTCGGCGCGGACGGGATCAACATCAACGCTACGGCCGCGGAGGACGTGCCCGACGCCGACGTCACCTTCACCGGGTCCATCCCATCGTTGAGCGGCTTCGGCCTGTCCGGTCCCGACGTCATGAGCGCGCAGGGCGGGTCGGGCACCGGGTCGCCGCTGTCGCAGGGCATCCAGCTCTCCGGCGATTCGGGTAGCGACACCCTCTCCGGCGGCGGGGGCAACGACACCGTCGGAGGGGGCACGGGCCCCGACGACCTCGAGGGCCGCGGGGGCAACGACTTCGTCGACGGGTGGGTGGGCGAGAACGTTGGCCTCTCGGGCGGCGCGGGCAACGACCAGCTCCTGCCCGGCGCCCCCGGGGACCCGGTGAACGGCGGGGACGGCATGGATGTCGTCGACTACGCGTTCAACCTCACGGCCGGCGCCTCCTTCGACGACCCGGGCGGGGGACGCGGGGTCGAGACGGTGCTCGGGACCCCCTTCGACGACGTCCTGCGCGGCGGCCCGGGGCCGGAGGTTCTCCAGGGCCGGGGCGGGAACGACACGCTCGAGGGGCGGGGCGGCAACGACACGCTCGAGGGCAACACGGACAACGACTCGCTCGACGTCCGCGACGGCGGACCCGACACGGCGGATTGCGGCGACGGCGCCGACACGGCCACCGCCGACGCCGCGGGGATCGACGCGCTGACGGGCTGCGAGAGCGTGCTGTTCCCGCCGCCAGTCGGCGACGGTCCGGGAGACGGCGACCGGGGCGGGTCCACCAGCAACGAATTCGCCTTCGGCAAGCCGAAGCGAAACAAGCGCAAAGGCACCGCGAAGCTGACGGTCGACGTCGCCGACGGTCCCGGGCAGCTCGACGTCGCCAAGACGAAGAAGATCAAGGCCGACGTCGAGCCCGTCGAGGGTGAGGGCGCCACCGAAGAGAAGCTCGTGATCAAGCCGAAGGGGCAGGCGGAGAAGAAGCTGAAGGCGAAGGGCAAGGCCAGGGTCACCGCCGAGGTCACCTACACGCCCGACGGCGGCGAGCCGCTGACGAAATCCAAGAAGCTGAAGCTCAAGATGCGGCGCTGACGGATGCGGGATCAGGCACGGACGCTCGGGTCTCTCGTTGCCGCGACCATCGCGACCGCAGTCGCCCTGCTCGTGGCGCCCGTCGGCGCGGCCGCCGCCACGACCTGTGAACTGACCGGGGCGGTGCTGGACGTGACCATGGGTGCCAACAACGACACCGCCATCCTCGGCGTCGGCACAGCCGACGAGATCACGGTGGGTGGGAGCCCGGGCCCTCTCACCTGCCAGGGCGCGACGCCGACAACGGCCGACACCGACGCAATCAGCGTGCATAACCAGTCCGGCACGATCGACAACGACGTCACCATCAACGAGTCGAGCGCGTTCGCCCCCGGCCCGACCGACGAGCCCGGTACCAACGAGATCGAGATCTTCGTCAACCTAAACAACACCCTGTCCTCCGAGCTGCGTGTGGGCACGGCCGTGGCGGGGGGGAGCATGCGCTTCGGGACCGGCGGGATCAACCCCAACGCCACACTCGGCGAGGTCGAGCCGGACGCCGACATCTTCCTCACCGACGTGCCCCTGCTCCGCGGCTTTGGCCAGTCGGGTCCGGACTTCATCAGCGCACGGGGCTCGCCGGAAACGGGCGCCCCCCTGTCAGCGGGCATCGAGCTGTCCGGGGGCGCGGGCAACGACACCCTGATCGGCGGCGAGGGTGCCGACCGAATCGACGGGGGCCAAGGAACCGACCAACTCGCCGGCGCCGGGGGCGGCGACACGATCGACGGAGGTCCGGACGGCAACATCTTCCTCTCCGGCGGTGAAGGCAACGACCGCCTCGTGCCGGGCTTCGCCGGCGACCAGGTGACCGGCGAGGCTGGCACGGACGAGGTCGACTACTCGGTCCACCTCACGGCTGGCGTCTCCGTCGAGCTCGGCTCGCAAGCGGCGATCGAGAACGTGATCGGGACCAACTTCGCCGACGTCCTTCGCGGCGACGGCGGCCCGAACGTCCTCGTCGGGTTGCAGGGCAACGACGTGCTCGAGGGACGAGGCGCCGACGACGCGCTCAGTGCGGGCCCAGGCGACGACTCGCTCGACGTCCGCGACGGCGTTCCCGACACGGCCGACTGCGGGCCCGACGCCGATACCGTCACCGCCGACGCGGCGGGGCTCGACATCCTGACCGAGTGCGAGAGCGTCCTCTTCCCGACGCCTCCCGGCCCCGGCCCCGGAGGCGCCGAGCCCTCGAGCGACTTCACATTCGGCAAGGCGAAGAAGAACAAGCGCAAGGGCACCGCGAAGCTGACGGTGATCGTCCCCGGCCCCGGCGAGCTCCTGCTCGCCGGCAAGAAGCTGAAGCCCGACAGCGAGCAGGTGGGGGCGACGGCGGCCGGCGCCTCACCGAACATCGAGGCCGTGCTCAAGGTGAAGGCGAAGGGCAAGGGCAAGCGCAAGCTGAAGCGGACCGGCAAGGCCAAGGTGAAGCCCGACGTCACCTACACGCCGACCGGCGGCGAGCCCAACACCCGGAGCAAGAAGCTGAAGCTCAAGAAGCGCCGGTGAGCGTCCAGCGGTACCGTTAAATCGGCCGCGGGCTTCAGCAGCTTTCACACGAGGTCTTAGGACCCGCGTTCCTGCTCGGAGTCAAACGACCAACCTCCAACGGGAGGAGAGGCGCCCGCGGTCCTCTAGAGCAGCCCCTCCGCCCGCAGCCACTCCTCGGTGCGCCGCATCCCCTCGTCGAGCCGAACGCGCGGCGCCCAGCCCAGCTCGTCGCGGATCCGGGCGGTCGAGACGGTGCCGCGGCGGTCGATGAACGTGATCGCGTTTCGGGAGAAGGCGGGGGGGACGTTGCGCAGGCCCGCGATCGTCTCGATCGCGGCGGCGAGGGAGCCCAGGAGCGGTCGCGGCAGTCGGCGCGCGCGGCGGCCACCGACCATCTCCGCGAACCGGTTGAAGTAGTCCTCGAACGTCACGGGCTCGCCGTCCCACGCGGCGTAGGGGCGGCCGGGCGTCCCCTCGGACAGCCCCAGCGCGACCGCCTCGACGAGATCGTCGATGTACACCGGGAGCATGATCCCGTCGCCGTTGCCCGGGACCACGAGCTGGCCGGCGTTCGCGAGCTCGAGCGGGCGCAGGACCCACGGGACCGAAGCGGGCCCATACACGTCGCCGGGCCGGATCACGACCGCGCCGCGACGGCACGCGAGCGCGTCGGAGGCGCTCTTCGTGTCGATGTAGGGGATCCCGTAGGTGCGGTGGAACACGTCCTCGTCCTGCTCCCCCGGCTCGTCGTACCCGTACACGACGACCGAGCTGATGTGGAGGACGCGCTCGACGCTCGCCCGTGTCGCGGCGTCGAGGACATTGCGCGTCCCGCCGACGTTGACCCGAACGAAGTCGCCCATGTCGCCCCACTCTCGAACGTGGGCCGCCGTGTGGACGACGTACTCGACGCCGCCGGCGTCCGCGATCGCGCGCTCGACCGAGTCGCGGTCGGCGACGTCGGCGCGCACGTATGCGGCGCCCGCCGCCAGCACGCGGCCCGCCGTCTTACCGTCGATCTCGAGCCCGACCACCTCCGCGCCGCGCTCGACCATCCCGCGACAGACGGCATTGCCGATGAACCCGCCCGCCCCCGTGACGGCGACCTTGCGCCCGTCGAACCGCGGTCCCTCTCCCATGGACCGACCATATACTCGCCGCGCCTTGGGCTGGCCCACGCGACACCGCCGACGCCGCTCGACGCTCGGGACCGCGGTTCGCGCCGCCGCCGTGGGCTCCCTGGTCGCCGCCGCTGTCGTCCCGCTCGTTCGCAAGCGACTCAGGGTCCCGCCGGCCGTGACCGTCGCGGCGGTCGCCTCGGCGCCGCTCGCGCT
>JBOGZL010000143.1:0-2883 GCA_050697195.1 Solirubrobacterales bacterium | reverse complement strand
TGTTGGCGGCGACGAGGAGGGCGTTGAGCTCGAACGCGAGCTGCGCCGGATCCTCCTCGCGGTCGAGCTGATCGAGGGACTGCGCTTCGCGCGCCAGACGCTCGAGCAGGTCGAGCCACTGGCTCTGCTGCTCCGCGACGGCGTCGCGGACGGGGCCGTCCCCGGTGCCGACCTCGGCGGCGGCGGCGGCGAAGAAGCAGCCCCCGGGAAAGACCCGACGCTCCACATGCGAGAGGAAGGCCTCGCACGCGGCCCGCAGTCTCGCGAGCCCCTTCGGGGCGCTGAGCGCAGGACGCAGGACCTCGGCGAGGAAGGTCTCGCGCGCGGTCTCGATCGTCGCGAGCTGAAGCTCCTGCTTGGAGCCGAAGTGCGCGTAGACACCGCTCTTGCTGATCTCGGTCGCGGAGGCGAGATGACCGATCGAGAGCCCCTCGAGGCCGTCCACCGTCGCGAGCTCGGTCGCCTTCTGGAGGATCGTCGCGCGCGTTCGCTCTCCCTTCGCGGCCATGACCCAGATACTAAACGACCGATCGTGCTATCTTGACGTAAGAACGACCGATCGTGCTATTCGAGCACAGAGAGGAAATCGAGAATGTCACTTGCCGGCGAGCGGCACGCGTCCCTTCGATCGCTGTATCGCGATCGGCCCGACACGGCACTGAGCCGCAAGGTCGCGCGGACCTCCGCCTCCGAGGTGGCGGCCACCGACCCGTTCCACGGCGAGGTCGAGATCGGGCGCGGGTACGCAGCGTCGCTGCGGTTTGGTCTCGATCGCTCTGTGGGAGGGCTGCACGACCTCCCAAACCCCGGTGACCTCCTGTGCGCCGCGCTCGCGGCATGCGAGGACGGGACGATCCGGATGATCGCCGACCTGATGGGCGTGACGCTCGAGGACCTCGAGGTCGCTGAGCGGCGAGGTCGATGTGCGCGGCACGCTCGCGATCGATCCCGACGTCAGGGTCGGCTTCGAGGCGCTCTCGTGCGCGGTCCGGCTTCGGGCCGCCCCGGAAACCGACCCCCGCCTGATCGAGAAGCTCATCGCCGCCGCGGGCCGATTCTGCGTGAACCTCGACACCCTCCGCGACGGGGTGGAGGTCGAGGTGGAAGAGCAAATCCAACGGGAAGGAGCAGTCGATGTCGTTCGTTGACATCAAGGTGATCGAGGGCGCGTTCACCGATCAGGAGAAGCGCGAGATGGTCGAGCGCGTCTCGGAGACGCTGATCGAGATCGAGGGTGAGCCGCTGCGGTCGGTCACGCATACGGTGGTCACCGAGACCCCCAGCGGAGCATGGGCGATCGGGGGGCAGGCGATGACCACCGAGGACGTGAAGGCCAAGCGGTCCGCGAAGGCGACCGCGTAGTTGGGAGGAGACGCCCCGGTCGGACGGATACGCCGTCCGGCCGGGCGCGTCCACCTGATGCGAGGCGATCGCCGCTCTCCCGCTGGCCCGATCAGAGCGAGACTGTGGAAGGATCGGCGAGCGGACAGTCCTTAGGTGGAGCCCATTCTCGCCCGCGATCATGCGCGTTCACGTCATTCAGACCGGCACTCTGACCGCCAACAAGACCCTAATGCGGGGGAAGGGCTGGTCGTCGCTGCTGCGACGACCGGTGGGCTACGAGTTCCCCGCCTACAGCTTCATCGTCGAGCACCCGGAGGGGCACATCGCGATCGACGCGGGGCTCACCGCCGCGGTCAGGATTCCGCGACCGCTGGGGCGGATCGTCCCCCGGCCGAGCATCCGGCCGGAGGAGGAGATCGGGCCTCGAATGAGAGAAATGGGCCTGCGTGTCGAGGACGTGCGCCGGGTGATCGTCACGCACCTGGATTGGGACCACGTCGGGGGGATCGGTCACTTTCCGAACGCGGAGGTGCTCATCCACCGCCCCGAGTACGAGTTCGCCTCGACGCTCCGCGGCAAGCTGAGATACATGCCGAAGCTGTGGCCGTCGCGCTTCGAGCCGACGCTCTACGACCTCGATCCGGATCCACACGGCCCTTTCCCCGTGAGCAAGACCGTTACGGAGAGCGGCGACATCCGACTGGTTCCGATCCCGGGGCACACGATCGGGCAGATCGGCGCGATCCTGCAGACGGATGAGGTGGTTGTGTTCTTCGCCGCCGATCACGTCCTTCGCCAGGACTGGTTCCTCGAGGAGTACGAGGCGGGCCGCCTGGTGGGACTGGGGGGCTTCTTCCCCAAGCTCGCCGTCGAGACCAGCCGGCGGGTACACCGATTCCTCGAACAGGTGCCCACCGTCTTCCTGCCGTCACACGATGCCGAGACGCCGGTGCGCCTCGCGGCGATGGAGCCCTTGAAGGTCTAACGCCTGGGAAGGATCGTCGGGTCGCGGAGTCTTGGTAGGGCGATGCCGAACATCCTTCTCGTCCACGGCGCCTGGCACGGACCGTGGTGCTGGACGGACTTCGCCCAGCGCCTGACCGAGCGCGGTCACGCGGTTCGCGCCGTCGAGCTTCGGGGTCACGATCAGCCGCCGGGTCGGATCTGGCACCGCGTGCGCGACTACGTCGAGGACGTGAGGCGCGCGGCGGCCGAGTTCCCCGAGCCGCCGATTCTCGTCGGGCACTCGATGGGCGGGGTGCTGGTGCAGCGGTACCTGGAGGACCATCCGGCGCCGGGCGCCGTCCTGATGGCCCCCGTGCCGGCCGGAACCGCGCTCGCGGCGGCGGCCCGCCTTGCCCTTCACCATCCGCTTGCGATGCTGAAGGCGAACCTCCTCTGGAGCCTTAGGCTGGACGGACTCCAAGATGTGCCGACACTTTCGGCTCATCTCCGCGCCATCTTTCGAGCACCGTAGACGAGGTCGGCCGGGATCTGTCCCTTTGTCAGCCGGCCATTGTGGACGCGGTCGTAGTTGTA
>JBOGZL010000142.1:0-3834 GCA_050697195.1 Solirubrobacterales bacterium | reverse complement strand
CGCGGGGCGGACGCTCAGCGCGGGCACGACCATGTCCGGCGTCGCATCACACCTCGCAGTACATCGCAGCGGGCTAGGCTGACCTTCATGGACCAGCCGCAGCACGGATTCAAGGAGGGCCAACCCGTATGGGTCGAGGACGGTGACGGCAAGCACCATCCCGGCGTGTTCGTCGGCGACAACGAGAGCGCGGGCTGGTTCGGCGGCGGCCCGAGCGCGTACGTCGTCCACCCCGAGGCCCATCAGGCAGAGGTCGTCTCGATCTACCGCATAACGCCCCGAGACGAGTAGCCCGATATCAGCCGCGTCGTCGAAGAGTCGAACCGCCACATGCTGCGCGCCCGCGACGCGATGGACCGCGACTACGCGAAGCCGCTCGACGTTCCGACCCTGGCGAGGATCGCGTACGTCTCCGAATGGCACTTCATCCGGACGTTTCGCGCCACGTTCGGGGAGACGCCGCATCGCTATCTGCAGCGCCGCCGTGTCGAGCGAGCGATGTTCATGCTGCGGGAGAGCGATCGCAGCGTGAGCGAGGTCTGTCTCGATGTCGGCTTCAACAGCCTCGGCACCTTCGGCCGAACCTTCCGGGAGATCGTCGGGGAATCGCCGACCACCTACCGGAAGCGGGCCGCGGACCTGCGCGCCGTCCCGGCATGCTTCGCTCGCGCGTGGACGAGACCGAGCAGTTTCGGAGAAGCGCGCCGGCGGTCGGTCGGCTAGCTTCACCGCATGGTTAGGAAAATCACACACACGCAGGTTTACGTCCTCGATCAGGACGAGGCGCTCGCCTTCTACGTCGGCAAGCTCGGCCTCGAGGTGAACACCGATGCCGATCTCGGCTTCATGCGCTGGTTGACGGTCAACGTCCCGGGCGACCCCGAGCACCAGCTTCTGCTCGAGAAGCCCGGACCACCGGTTCATGACGATGCGACCGCCGAGGAGATCCGCGAGCTCGTCTCGAAGGGGGCGATGGGAATGGCCGGGATCTTCACTGTCGACGACATCCACAAGGCCTACAAGGAGCTGACCGCAAAGGGGGTCGAATTCACCGAGGAGCCGACCGAGCGCTTCTACGGCACCGACTGCGGGCTGCGCGACCCGTTCGGCAACCCGCTGAGGATCGGGACGCCGAAGCAGGGCCCGATCGAGGTCCCCGATCCGTCGCCGTGATGCGACCCGAGATCAGCGCTGACTGCGGTACATCTCGGCGACGATGAACGCCAGGTCGAGCGACTGGCGGCGATTGAGCCGGGGGTCGCACGCCGTCTCATAGCGCTGGTGCAGGTCGTCCTCGACGATCTCGTCGCCCCCGCCGACGCATTCGGTCACGTCGTCGCCGGTGAACTCGACGTGGATGCCGCCCGGATGCGTGCCCAGCGCGCGGTGGACCTCGAAAAAGCCGGCCACCTCGTCGAGAACGTGGTCGAACAGGCGGGTCTTGTGCCCGCTGGGCGCCTCGACCGTGTTCCCGTGCATCGGGTCGCAGACCCATGCGACCGGCGAGCCGTGCTGGGTGATTTTCTCCACCAACGGCGGCAGAACGTCCCGGATCCTGTTGGCGCCCAGCCGGGTGATGAATGTGAGCCGGCCGGGCTCGTGATCGGGGTTGAGCCGCTCGATGAGCGACAGGGCGTCGTCGGGTGAGATCGTCGGGCCGAGCTTCACGCCGATCGGATTGCGGATATGGCGGCAGAACTCCACGTGCGCGCCGTTCGGGTCCCGGGTGCGCTCACCGACCCACACCAGATGCGCGGAGACGTCGTACGGCAGTCCGGTGCGGCTGTCGCTGCGGGTCAGCGCCCGCTCGTACTCGAGCAGGAGCGCCTCGTGGCTGGAGTAGAACTCGACCCCGTGGAGCTCCTCGGGGTCCGCGCCACACGCCTTCATGAACGACAGCGCACGGTCGATCTCGCCCGCAAGCTGCTCGTAGCGCCGGCCGGCCGGGCTCCGCGCGACGAAGTCCTGGTTCCAGGCGTGCGCCTGGTGCAGGTCGGCGTAGCCGCCGTTCGTGAACGCCCGGCAGAGGTTCAGGGTGACCGCCGCGCAGTGGTACGCATGGAGCAGCCGCGCGGGGTCGGGGCGCCGCGCCTCGGGCGTGAAGTCGAGGCCGTTCACGGCATCGCCACGGTAGGCCGGGAGCTCGACCCCGTCCCGAGACTCGGTGGGGCGCGATCTGGGCTTCGCGAACTGCCCCGCCATCCGGCCGATCTTCACGACGGGGACGCTCGCCGCATACGTGAGCACGAGCGCCATCTGCAGCAGGGTCTTGAGCTTGTTGCGCACTGCGTCAGCCGTCGACCCGGAGAAGGTCTCCGCGCAGTCCCCTCCCTGGAGGACGAACGCCTCACGCCTGGCCACGGCGGCCAGCCGGTCCTTGAGCTGGTCACATTCACCGGCAAACACCAGCGGCGGCTGTTCCGCCAGCTCGGACGCGACGGCGCGGAGATGCGCGGGATCCGGCCACTCCGGCTGCTGGGCGGCCCGCAGCTTGCGCCAGGTGTCCAGGTCGCCGGGACTGACGGACAGTGCGCTCACACGTCCAAGGCTAGGCCCTGCCGCGCTCGTTGGCCGAGCCATCGCGGACGATAGCTCTGCAAGGGTGCGGTGCGAGCCTTCGACTAGGCGGCTGGAGCGTACGTCGCGAGGATCGCCCCCATGCTCGTTGTCTCGCTGTTCACGAGTCGCAGGGATCGGATCGCCCCGTCGTCGGTGAAGATCCGCTTGCCGCCGCCGAGGACGACTGGGTCGATCATCAGCCGCAGCTCGTCCACGAGATCGTTTTCGAGCAGGGCTCGCACGAGCTGAGGACTGCCAATGACGTGGAGGTCGCCGCCGTCCTCACGCTTCAGCGCCGCGACCGCGCTGGCG
This sequence comes from Solirubrobacterales bacterium, assembly GCA_050697195.1. GTDB lineage: Bacteria > Actinomycetota > Thermoleophilia > Solirubrobacterales > 70-9 > DASPWW01. The sequence continues at coordinate 963 of JBOGZL010000142.1, read as the reverse complement.
ACATCACCCTCCAGCACGGTTGAGTTCTGCCACGCGAGCTCGCCATCAACCGTTCCTGATGCCACCCATTTCGGCTTCGTGTTGAGCGGCTCCGCGATTGCCTGCTCTTCCTCAGGAGCGTTCGGCCAGTAGGCAGCGAAGATCTCGTAGGTGCCGCGCGCGAGCAGAAAGCCACCGGCCTCGACGATCCCCGCGAGCACCCACTGCCGCGAGACATCGTCCAGGTACTGCATGTGCCAGCCGCCGTGGCGGAAGCCCCCGGAGGGGTCCTCGTCAGCGCCTCCCGGCGCCTGCACCACCCCGTCGAGGCTCATGGACTCGTTGACGATGACCTTCCGCATTGTGGGACTCCTTCGGTCGGGTGAATGGGTCTACGCGTACGACCGCGGAAGGCGGCCGAGATCATCGGCGCTCGCGTCTGTCGATCCGACCCTTAGCCTTCGCCCTCCAGCCGCCGAGCGCGCCCGGTCAGCGCGCCCACCCCCGGTTGAGGCCGAGGAGCGACAGCCAGAACAGCAGGTTGGCGAGGCGGTAGGTGGCGATCGCGGCTAACGCGATAACGAAGGCGAAGAACTGCGCCCCGACCGCATCGTCGAGCGCAGACAGGCTCGTGAACGTCGTGGGCGCGTCATCGACATCGAGGGTGGTGACCAGCAGCGTCAGGGCGACCGCAAACGTCGCGTCGAAGAAGGCGATCGCGCGATCGAACTCGCTGCCTCGCGCAGATAACGCATTCAGCTGTCTGTCACCGCCACGGGGCCCACGACGCCGAGAGTGAATCAACCGAACGAGCGGAGGCGGCGGGGGACGCCAGGGGGCGCCTGCCTCAGGGAGGGGGCCTGGTCTAGTACGGCGTCTCCGCATCGACGACTCGGCCCCGGTCGTCGAAGTGGACCTTCAACACTTGACCGTCACCCGGCCCGATAGCGTCGTTCACGACCCCGGCGTGGTACCGCCACGTAC
>JBOGZL010000141.1:0-3227 GCA_050697195.1 Solirubrobacterales bacterium | reverse complement strand
CGAGTTGTGAATGACGACGCGAACCACAGCGACCGAGCTAGCGAAGGGACCCCAGGCGGCATTTGCGCCGATGACGGGGGAGGGCGAGCGGCGTCTAGCCACCACCCTCTTCAACCTGCTCGCGGGGGGCGAGCCGGTCGAGATCGGGCGCCTGGCCGAGGCAACTGGCAGGCACGGCGCAGAGGTCCTCGCGGATCTGGCGAAGCCGCCCTTTGAGCCGCTGGTGTATCGAGACCGCGGCGGGCGCGTCGTCGGCTTCGGCGGCCTGGGCGTGGCCGCACTGGGCGAGACCCGGCATCGGCTCCAACTCGATGGACGCGAGCTCTACGCCTGGTGCGCGGAAGACGCCCTCTTCCTCCCGATCGTCCTCAACCGAGAGGTTCGCGTCGAGTCGAGTTGTCCGATGACCGGCGAGCGGATTTCCCTGACCGTCTCGCCCCAGGGATTCACCGACCTCGAGCCGTCGGGAGCGGTGATGTCGTTCCTCGACCCAGCCGCGTTCGAGGCTGGCGGCCAGGAGAGCTGGGGCGGCGACGTGATCCGGAACGGCTGCCACTTCATCCACTTCTTCGCATCGAACGAGGCGGCGCAAGCATGGATCTCCGAGCACGCGGGGACGCTCCAGCTTGCGATCGAGGACGGGTTCGAGGTCGGGAGGCGCTGGGTCGCGTATGCCTTCGGGGTCGGGCCAGACCGGTGAGTGGGCACGCGGGCATGGACGAGGCGTCGGAGCAATCCGCGCCGGCGATCGGCCCGCTCGGGGTCGCCGCACGAGTTGTGGTCGGTCTTGCATTGATTGGCTTGGCTCTCTTCTGGCGCGATCCTTCGTGGTGGGACGCTGGGCTCGGGCTGATCGTCTTCCCGGCCTTCGTCTTCGCTCTGGTCGCACTGCGCGCCAGGCGCTCACCGGCACCGCTGCGCGCCGTCGGGCCAAGCGGTCATCTCCTGAACGCCGTCGTCTTCGTGCCGCTGTTCCTCTTCCCCGCGACCGCGGGCGCCGCGTTCCTCTTCTACGGCTCCTCGATGCTGGTCGCGGCGACCCGGCGCTCGGGAGGTTGTGAGATCACCGCTATCTCCAACACCCTGCTCGACCGCGACGATCAGGTCGGCTGCATGCTCTTCGCCCCGGTCGACATCGCCGAGGACCGGCTTCGTCGCTCCACAGCAACCAGCGAGTCCGGCTGAGCGTGGGCAAGCCCGAGAAAGGCGCGGTTGCCAGGTTCACCGGCGGATCGCCGGTGCTGCTGGTTTCTGATCTCGGCCGGTCGATCGAGTACTACCGCGACCGGTTGGGATTTCATTGCGAGGCCTACGGCGAGCCGCCTGACTTCCTGGTCGCCCGCCGAGACGAGGTGACGATCCTGATGGCCCTGTGTGAGGAGGCCGATCGGATCGTCCCCAACTGGCGGATCGTCGACAAGATCTGGAACGCCTACATCAGGGTCGACGACGTCGAGGCGATCTACGCCGAGCTCAAGGAGCGCGGTGCGCCGATCGACTACACGATCTACGACGCGCCGAGCGGATTTCGCGAGTTCGGCGTTCAGGATCCCGACGGCCACGACATCGGCGTCGGTCAGCCGATCGACGCCGCTCCGTCGTGAGCGAGCGCGACACCTCCGGCGTCCGGTCCCACCGCCGCTGTTCTACGTCCTCGGCTTTCTGCTCGGCGTCGCGCTCGAGCTGATCTGGCCGATCGGCGGGCTGCCGCTTGGCGTCCGACTGGCCGGCGCGGTGATCGGCACAGGGCTCTGGCTCGCGCTCGATGGCGCGGCGATGCTGTTCTTTCGCCGCGCCGGGACGAGCATGATTCCCTTCGTCGCGACCACCGCGCTGGTCACCTCCGGCCCCTACCGCCACACCCGCAACCCGATGTACCTCGGCATGGCCTTCCTCTACGTCGCCCTCGTACTGGGGACGGGGGTGATCTGGGCGCTGATCGTCCTGCCGCTGGTGATCGCCGCCGTCGATCAGCTGGTGATCGTGCTAGAGGAGGGCTACCTGGTGCGCAAGTTCGGCGAGCCCTACTGCGACTACATGACGCGGGTTCGCCGCTGGTTCTGATGCCCGCCGATCGCGTCAACCAGCTGATCCCGTGCCCTCGCCAGTGGCGAGGCTCGGACCATGCTCGTTCGGGCCGGCGGGCCGATCAATCCGCGGGAACAGCGGGTCCGCTTCTGTTTATACGCCGAGGACCTCGATGCGCTCCGCGCACACCTCGCGTCAAAGCGAGTCAGCGTCGGCCCGACCGTCGACGGATCGCGGGGCCCCGAGCGAGAGATGAGCGTCCGCGATCCGGACGGATACTGCCTAATGATCGCCGAGGGGCACGTCGCGTAGCGCCCCGCCGCTACGACCACTGGGTCTTGGCCGTCGTGGCTCCCTTACTCTGGCCGAGCCATATCCGTCGTCATCGCCGCAATCGATCGCGGCGTGCGGTCGCCGAGTGCGCCAGACGCTCCAGCGGTGGCACACGGGCTCGCGCTGCAGCCAGACTGCCGTGCCGAATGCCCCAAGACCGAGCGCCAAGCCGCCTCGGGGCGATCGGCTCGCATGCAGCATGCATCGAGTGTACGGCAACGGCGAGTGGCGGTTGACCCCCCATGCGGCCGGACCGCAACACCAGACGGGCGATGCCGCTCCTCGCGCGAAGCGGGAGCCAGCGGCGCCGCTGTGACTGCGCGAGACCGGTGTCAGCCGTCACCGGCGTCCATGGCCGCGAGGCGATCGACGATGTCATCGTCGTGTTAACGGCGAGTCCGTAGTTATGGCGCTGCCGCGTCCGCGACGGCGCTGAGCGAGGTCGCTTTCGGGTCGGCGAGCACGCGCACGATCGGAAGCTCGAGCGCAGAGTGGTACGGGGCCAGTGCCTCGAGGAGATCGGGCCGCCGCGAGGCTTCGATCCCGACGCTTCCGACCGGGACATCCATGGCTGCGAAGTGCCCCCGATGGCCCTCGTTGATGGTGCGATAGAAGACCTCCTCCTCACGAAGGCGCCGGCTTGCCCCCGGGCCCACAGCGACCCGCACGTAGGACGCGACGACGGGCGCGGTGCGCCCCTGCTCCGCCGCTCCCTCATGCACCCAGCCTCGCGCCCGCGCCGCCTGGCCGGGCAGCATCCAGTTCAGAAGCACGCCATCGGCAACCGCGCCGCCGAGGCGGCACAGTCGTGGCCGCATCGCGGCCACGATGATGCGGGTCGCCTCGGGCAGAAGCGCGCGAAGCTC
>JBOGZL010000140.1:0-1923 GCA_050697195.1 Solirubrobacterales bacterium | reverse complement strand
CGCCACGCCGGCGCGCGACGCATCGCCGGCGGTTCGGGAGGGGCGGAGGCGCGCGCGAATAGGCGCCCGCGGAGGAGCCTGTGGTCAGCGGGCTCGAGCTCGCCCGCGGCGAGCTGCTGGTCGAGATCGGCGAGCTCTTGCTCGAGGCGGTTCTGGTCGATCGCGGTCCCGCCTGCGCGCGCCCGCCGCGTCCAGCGGACGACCGCGACGGCGGCGAGCGCGAGTCCCGCGAGAACCGAGAGCAGCGGTGCGAGCCAGACGGCGAGACTGATCCCGCTCTTCGGCGGGCTGAGCAGGATCCACTCGCCGTAGCGGGCGACGAAGAACTCCTTCACCTCCTGGTCGGATTTGCCGGCGCGGACGAGCTCGCGGATGCGGGCGCGGAAGGAGGCGGCGACGTCCGAGGGCGAGTCCTTGACCGAGAGGTTCTGGCAGACGGGGCAGCGAAGCTCGGCCGCGAGCGCGGCGACCCGCCGCTCGACCTCCTGGTCGCCGGAGCGCGCGCCCCAGGCCGGCGTGGCCACGAAGGCCGCGAGCAAGACAACCGCGAGCGCGGCGCGCACGCTCATCCCAGCAGCCGTTGCAGCTCGACCTCGAGGATCTCGGGCGTCACCCGGCCGACCCGCTTCGCGACGACGACGCCCCGCCGGTCGACGAAGAAGGTCTCCGGGACGCCGTAGACGCCGTAGTCGATCGCGACTCGTGAGCCGGGATCCTTCAGGTTCGGGTAGCTCCCTGTGGCGACGTCGCCCATCTCGACGAGGTAGCCGCGCGCGTTCTTCGCGCTGTCCTGGAAGACGATCCCGACGAAGGCGATGCGGTCGCCGAAGCGGTCGTGGGCCGCCATCAGCAGCGGGTGCTCCTTGCGGCACTCGGTGCACCAGGAGGCCCAGAAGTTGATCACGATCGGCCGTCCACGAAGCTCGCTTGAGCTCACCCTGCTCCCGTCGAGCGCTTCGAGCTCGAACGGCGGCGCTGCGTTGCCGACCGAGACCGCGGGCAGCACGCGCGCGTCGCGGGTGAGGCCGAAGCCGAGCCCGACCAGCACGGCGGCGCCGATCGCCGCGCCGAGGAGCGCGCGGAAGAGCGGGCTCACGTGAGCCGGCTCCGTCCGGGTAGCGGCACGGCTGCGATCGCCGCGCCGAGCAGGATCACCGCGCCGCCGAACCAAAGCCAGGTGACGAGCGGGTTCAGCAGCACGCGGATCGTCGCCGCCGAGCCGTCCTGGGCGGCCTCGACGAGGATCGCGTAGACGTCCGTGCCCGGGCTTTCGCGCACGGCCGGCGAGGCCGTCGCCTGCTGCTGGTTGCGGTAGAGGTTCAGGGCCGGGCTCAGCCGCCCGCCGCCGTCGAGCGTCAGATGCGCCTGCACGACCCGCCGCCGCGGCTCGACCCTGCGCTCGACCCGCTCGAGGCGAACCGCGTGCGACCCGACCGTCATCGCCTCGCCGAGGCGAAGCGTCTCTTGCCGTTCGACCTGGTACGAGGAGGAGACGGCGATCCCGACCGCGATCAAGGCGACCCCGACGTGGACGACCTGGCCGCCGACCCGGCGGCGGTTGCTCCCGAGCGAGCGGCGCAAGGCGAGGCGGCCGATGTCCCAGAACGCTTGGAAGGCGACGAAGCCGCCGAGCGCGACGGCCGCGAGGGCGGCCCGCTCGCGCAGGCCGGCGCCGAGGAGCACGGCGGCCAGCAGGAGCGCGCCGAGCACCGGGGCGAGCAGCCGGCGTCGGATTACGCGCAGCGATGCCTTCCGCCAGGGGAGCGCCGGTCCGACGCCCATCATGAAGAGGAGCGCAAGCGCGACGGGCACGCCGGTCGTGTTGAAGTACGGCTCCCCCACGCTCAGCCGCGTCCCGTCCCAGGCCTCGGCGAAGAGCGGAAAGAGCGTCCCGACGAGCACCGTTAGCGTCAGGCCGACGAG
>JBOGZL010000139.1:0-14812 GCA_050697195.1 Solirubrobacterales bacterium | reverse complement strand
CGCTCGGCGATGTGAAGCGCGGTCGCCTCGCCGGTCGTCGTCGGGTTGGTGGCGAGCACCACCTCCCCGACCTCGCCCCCGTCGACGCGGCCCACGAGCTCCTCGATCTTCAGGTCCTCGGGGTCGACGCCATCGATCGGCGACAGCGCCCCGCCGAGCACGTGGTAGAGGCCCCGGTACTCGTGGGTGCGCTCGATCGGAATCACGTCCGCGGGCTCCTCGACGACGCAGATCACCGAGCGGTCGCGCCCTTCGTCGGCGCAGATCCGGCACCGGGGGCCCTCCGCGAGGTTGAAGCACACCTCGCACAGCCCCACCTTCTCCTTCACCTCGCGGATCGCGTCGGCGAGCGAGCGCGCCTCCTCGTCCTCGGAGCGAAGGATGTGGAACGCGAGTCGCTGCGCGGTGCGCTGACCGACTCCCGGCAGCTTCGCCAGCTCGGCGATCAGCCGGTTGATCGGGCCGGGCTGCATCGTCGGCCGCTCCTCAGGCGCCTAGGCGCCGGGCAGGCCCGGGATCCCCGGCCCGCCTCCCGGCCCGCCGAGCCCAGCGATCCCGCCCATCTCCTCGCTCGCGCGCTCTTGGGCCGCGCGCAGGGCCTCGTTGACCGCTGCGGTCACCATCTCGGCCAGCACCTCGGCGTCGTCGGGATCGATCGCCTCGGGGTCGATCGTCAGGTCGAGGAGGCGCAGGTCGCCGCTCATCTTCACCTTCACCATCCCCCCTCCGGCGCTCGCCTCTACGACCTCATCCTTGAGCTTCTCCTGCGCCTTCATCATCTCGGCCTGCATCTGCTGCGCCTGCTTCATCAGCTGGCTCATGTCCATGCCTCCGGGGCCCCGGGTCACGTAGAACCTCCCTCCGCCTCGTGCTCCTCGGCGTCGAACTCGGACTTGAGCCGCTCCACCAGCTCCTCCTCGCTCAGAGCCGGCCCGGCGCCGTTCGGCTGCGCGTCGCCGCCGTCCTCCCCGTCGAGGAGCACGTACACGGGGCGCAGGCTCTCGCCGACGATCGTCTTCACGGCCTCGGCGAGGCGGTCGCGGTTCGCCTGCGCTTCGGCCTTGCGCTTGTTGAACGCGGCGCTGGGCGGAAAGCCGACCTCGAGCACGGCGCGCTCGGCATCGACCGCGATCGGGCGCGCGGCCTGGAACACCGCCGACAGGAGCTCCGAGCCCGAGTCGCGAACCTGGTCGAGCACCGCCGGCCACAGGCCGGCGATCCGGTCGAAGTCCACCGCGCCCACCGCCGGCACCGCCGTCGCGGTCGGGGAGCTTCCGGCCGAATCCTCCGCTCCCGCTCCCTCGGCGTCACCCGGCTCATCCTCCTCGTCGGTTGCTCCCACGGCCGGTTCGGCCACAGGCCGCGAGGGCGTCGGGGTCGCCGTCCCCTCGACCGCCACCGGTCCCGAGAAGCCGCGCTCGACGCGCTCGAGCCGCTGCGCGAGTGCGTCCCGCGAGGGATCGGCGTCGGGGCGAGCCGACTTCAGCAGCGCCAGCTCGAGCGCGGTGCGGGCATCGTCACCCCACTCACGGATTCCCGTCAGGGCGGCGGACAGCTCGTCGATCGCTCGCACGAGCGTCGCGTCGCCGAGGCGCTCGGCCTGGCCGAGCAGGCGCTCCTCCTGCCCCTCGGTTATCGCAAACGAATCCGGAACGGCCTCGGCGGTCCGGATCACGAGCAGCTGTCGCAGGTGCGCGATCAGATCGCGCATGAACTGCGACGCGTCCCGTCCGGAACGGGCGAGCCCCTCGACCGTCTCGAGCGCCGCGCGGCCCTCCCCGTCGGCGATCGCGTCGGCGGCCCCGAAGATCAGCTCTGCGTCCGCGACTCCGAGCACGGCGAGCACGTCCTCCGTGCGGACCGGGCTGCCGCCGTACGCGACGAGCTGGTCCAGGGTGCCGAGCGCGTCGCGGAAGCTGCCGCCCGCGGCGCGGGCGATCGCCGCGGTCGCGCCCTCGTCGATCTCGATGCTCTCGGCCGCCGCCACCCGCTCAACGACGTCGGCGATCTGGCGCGCCGCCGGGCGCTGGAAGTCGAACCGCTGGCAGCGGTCGACGATCGTCGGCATCACCTTGTGCGCCTCGGTCGTCGCGAGCACGAAGACCGTGTTCGGCGGGGGCTCCTCGAGCGTCTTCAGGAACGCGTTCCACGCCTCCCGGGTCAGCATGTGGGCCTCGTCGATGATGTAGACCTTCCATCGGCCGGACGCCGGCATGTAGCCGACCCGCTCGCGGAGGTCGCGGATGTCGTCCACGGAGCGGTTCGACGCCGCGTCCATCTCGATCACGTCGAGCGAGCTCCCCGCGGCGATCGACCGGCACGACTCGCACTTCCCGCACGGCTCGATCGTCGGGCCGCGCTCGCAGTTCAGGCACCGGGCGAGGATCTTCGCCATCGAGGTCTTGCCGGTGCCGCGCGAGCCCACGAACAGGTAGGCATGATGGACGCGGTCCTGCTCAACGGCGTTGCGCAGTGTGCGGACCACGTGCTCCTGGCCCACCACCTCGTCGAAGGTCTGGGGCCGGTGGCGGCGGTAGAGCGACGTCTCAGGCACCGTGAGCCAGTGTATCCGGCGACTCGGCGAGGGCTTCGAGGCCGCCAGCGCCGCCGCTACTGTCCCCCGCCAAGTGACGAACGACTTCAAGTCACGCATTACCTGGCTCGTTCCGCTCGCCTGGATCGCCGGGATCGCGGTGGCGCTGTGGCTGGCATTTCGCCACGGGTTCGCGAACTACGACACCTTCTACGCGCTCGTCTGGGGGGACGAGGTCGCGCACGGGGAGAGCCCCGACCTCGACGTTCTCCTGCCCCCCACCCCGCACCCGCTCGCGACCCTCGCCGGGATCGTGCTGTCGCCGCTCGGCGACGGGGCGGAGGACGCGGTGGTCGCGATCGCGTTCGGGTCGCTCGGCGCGATCGGTTATCTGACGTACCGGCTCGGGGCGGAGTGGTTCAACCGCGCCGTGGGACTGCTCGCCGCGGCGATCGTCCTCACCCGGGTCCCGGTGCTCGACTTCGGGGTCCGGGCGTACGTCGACATCCCGTACATCGCGCTGGTCCTCGCGGCGCTTCTGGTCGAGACGAAACGACCGCGCGCGGGCTGGCCCGTCGTGGCGCTCCTCGCCGTGGCCGGTCTGCTGCGCCCCGAGGCGTGGCTGTTCTCATTCGCGTACGTGGCGTACCTCGCGTGGTCGGGGGAGCTGCGGGGGCGCCCGGCGCTCGGGCTGGTCGCGCTCGCCGCCTCCGCGCCGGTCGTGTGGGCGCTCAGCGACCTCGCGTTCGCCGGCGACGCCCTCTATTCGCTCACCGGCACCCAGGACACGGTGGACACGCTCGAGCGGGAGACCGGAATCTCCGGACTGCTCGGCGAGGCGCCGCAGCGGCTCGGCGAGGTCGTGCGCGAGCCGGTTCTTCTCGGCGCCGCGGTCGGGGTCGCGCTCGCGCTCGCGCTCCTGCGAGCCCGGGCTCGGCTTCCGCTCGCCGCCGGCGTGCTGGCGCTCGGCGCGTTCTCGGTGCTCGCGCTCGCCGGCCTCGCCGTGATCACGCGCTACCTGCTGCTCACCGGCGTGATCGCGTCGATCTTCTGCGCGCTCGCGGTGTTCGGGTGGATGCTGCTTCAGCCCGGCGACCGGTGGCGGGGAGCATGGATGGGCGCCGGAGCGCTCGTCGCGCTGGTCCTGCTCGCCTTCGCTCCCGCGCAGGTGAACCGGCTGGACGACCTCCAGGAGAAGATCGCCGATCAGGACCGGATCCAGTCCGACCTCCACGAGCTCGCCGACTCGGACGCCTTCGAGGCGGGATGCGAGCCGGTGTCGGTTCCCAACACCCGCCCGGTGCCGATGCTGGCGCTGTGGCTCGACCGCTCTCCATCCGAGATCGTGCCGGGCAACACCGTGCCACCCGCCGGATACTTCGTCGAATCGACCTCCTCCGCCGTCGAGGAGGACTTCCAGCTCGACCCCAACGATCCGGGCGAGCGGACCGAGCCGCCGCCCGCCGGGTTCCGACCGGTCGAGGCGAACCGCTCCTGGGAGCTGCTCGCGGACTGCCCCTGACCTGGCGCCGCGGCCGCCCCTATGATCGGCGCGTGCCGGCGAGGAGGGTGGGGACGTTCATAGCGTTGGGGGTCGCCGCGTCGGTGTTGGTGGGCGCGCCAAGCGCGATCGCCGCCAAGCGGTGGTCCCCGCCGGAGACGATCTCGAACACCACCGAGCCCGTCGACTTCCCACAGTTGGCGATGAACGGTCGAGGTCACGCCGTGGCGGTCTGGACACAGAAGCCGCCCGCGGCCAACCCCGACGATCCTCAGATCCGGATGCGCGCTGTCAGGCGCCGGCTCGGCAAAGGATTCGGTGCGCCGAGGACGCTCGGCCCCGCGATCGAGACGATCGGCGACAACCCGCCGTCGCTGCCTCGGGTGGCGATCGATCAGCAGGGCAACGCGCTCGCCGCGTGGTTGATCAAGGACGGCGAGGGCAACCCCCGGGTGGTGGCGTCCTACCAGCGCCGCGGCGGTCCGTGGGGTGAGCCGCAGACGCTGTCGGCGCCGGGGCAGCCCGCGTTCGAGCCGAGCATCGCGTTCGACAAGGAAGGCAATGCGGTCGCGGTATGGGACCGCTTCGACGGCCAGGTGACCCGGATCCAGACCGCCTTCAAACCCGTCGACGAGCCCGGGTTCCGCGCCATGGAGACGATCTCCCCCGCGGGCATCCCCGCCGCGACTCCGGTCGTCGGGATCGGCGACCTCGGGGACGCGAGCGCGGTGTGGCTGGCCCAGGACCCGCAGCCGCCGTTCGAGCACTTCGTGCAGGCGGCGCAGGCACCAGCGGGCGATCCATTCGGTTCGACGCAGACGATCTCCGACCCCGACCTCGACGCCGACGATCCGCACCTCGCCGTCGCGGGCAACGGCGTCGCGATGGCGGCGTAGGAGCAGCAGAGCCCGACTGCGGAGGCGGGCGAGATCGGAACGTCGTTCTCCCCGCTCGGGGCCTCCTTCCAACGGCCCGTGGCGATCCCGCCGCAGGGCGACATGGATCCGTTCCAGCCCCGGGTCGCGATGGATCGGCTGGCACGCGCGACGCTGGTGTGGCGCGAGAACCCGCAGGGCGGGCAGTCCGGGACCAACACCGTTCGCGCCCTGCGCACCGACCCGGCCGGCGCCCTCGGCGGCCCGCAGACGATCACCACCACGCAGGAGACGATCCTCCAGCCGGCCCTCGCGGTAGCCAGGGCCGGCAACGCGGTTGTGGCCTGGGCCGAGTTCCCGACGAGCGGTGCCAACCCGCTCCGGTTCGCGGTGCGCGGACGGCGCGCGGGTGAGTTCGGCGCCGCGGGGCTGCTGACGGCCCCGGGAACCTCCGGCGCCGCACCCGCCGTGGCGACGAACCGCCGTATCGCGATCACTGTGTGGGAGGTGTCCACGGGCGGCGAGGGCACCTCCGTCGCGACGAGCGTCTACGCACGCCGATGACGCCGAGGGTGAGGAAACGGACCGTGCGCCCCGTCGTCGAAAGCGGTCACCGGGCGCTGCCGTCGTGGCGAGCTCGGGCCAGGCTGGTCCGCGGCACATGCGGGAGGTCGCTTAAGGCTGCTTCCTTCCGGACCTGACCTGATTCACGGGCCCACATTGCGCGGGACCTGGCCGTCAACGCCGCCCGCGACGGGCCGGGCCCCGGTGGCCACGACCCTCGGACGGGAATTCGGCCCCGCTAGAGCGGATTGCGGGTACAGGGCACCGCTAATTCCCCGCCTAGCACGGTCCGTCGGTCATCGTAGCGCCCGCCGAGCGGATCCCGTCGAGCGTCCGGGATAGGCTCGCTTTGATGTCGAGCCCGGCACGATCGCGCGCGGGGGTCGCGCTCGCATTCGGCGCCGGCGGGTTCTTCCTCGTCTACTTCGGGCAGGTCGTTCTCGGCGTCGTCCAGCCCGCGATCCAGGGCGACCTCGGGCTCGACCACGACGAGGCGCTGTGGGTGCTGAACGCGTTCATGCTCGGGCTCGCCGCGTTCGTCACGCTCGGCGGGCGGCTCGCCGACGTGCTGGAGCCGCGCACGCCGATCCTCGCCGGGCTCGCCGCGATGGCGATCGGAGCCGCCGGCGCGGCGCTCGCGCCGGGGTTCGGCACGCTGGTGGCAAGCCTCGCGCTCCAGGGCGCCGGCGCGGGCCTCGCGATCGCGGCGACGCTGCCGATCGTGCTCCGCGCCTATCCCGCCGAGCACCGCGGGCAGGCGGTCGGCCGCTACGCCGGGATCGGAGTCCTCTCGCTGCCGATCGCGCCGATCGCCGCCGGGGCGCTCGTCGAGGCCGGAGAGTGGCGACTGACGTTCTGGCTCTTCTGCGTGCTGATCCTCGCCGTCGCGGCGATCGGAGCACTGGGCCTCCCGGCCGAGCCGCGCCGGGAGGGTGAGAGAGTGGACTCCACCGGGGCGATCGCGTCGGTCGCCGGGATCGGGCTGCTGCTCGGCGGCGCGGTCCAGGCATCGGCGTGGGGCTGGAGCTCCCCGGCGACGATCGCCGTCCTCGACGCCGGCGCCGCGCTTATCGCACTGTTCGCTTTCACCCAGCTTCGGATCCGGCAGCCGCTGCTCGACCTCGCGCTGCTTCGCGATCGACGGCTCGCCGGCGCCGCCGGCGGGCTGTTCTTCGTCCAGTTCGGGACCAACGGGTTCGCGATCTTCATCCCGATCTACCTCCTGACGATCGTCAGGCTCGACCCCGTGGTGACCGGCGTCGCCCTGCTCGCGGCGCTGGTCTTTCCCTCGATCATCTCCCCGACCGCGGGCTCCGTCGCCGACCGGATCGGGGCTCGCCCGGTGGCGATCGCGGGCGCCGCGCTCGCCGCCGCCGGGCTCGCGTGGATGGCGGTGTTCATCGGCGAGCAGGAGTACGGGATCCTCGTCCCCGGGTTCGTGCTCTTCGGCTGCGGGGTTCCGCTCGCGTTCTCCGCCCTGCTCACGGCCGGCGCGGGGGCGGCCCCGGAGCGCGAGCGCGGCGCGGCAGCGGGCGTGCTCAACAGCGCCCGCTGGATCGGGGCGACCGTTGGCACGGTCGCGTTCGGCGCCGTTCTTTCGGCGGTGAGGGAGTCGCGGCTCGATGACTCGCTCGCCGGGCGCTCGCTGAGCGCCGAGCAGACCGGCCAGGTGGACCGCCTCGTGCTCGCCGACGAGGACGCTCGCTCGGCCGCGGTCGGCGACCTGGGGCAGGGAGTCGTCGACGCCGTGACCGACGCGTTCGTGGCCGGCTACGGCGCCGGGCTGTGGCTGTGCGCCGCAGCCCTCGCCCTCGCCGTGCTCATCCCTGCGCTGAGCCTGCGGCGCTCATAACCCCTGCAAGCTCCTGTTCCGCACGATCCGGGGTGGCGCGCTACTGTCGAGAGGTCAGGCGGGGAAAGAGCACACGCACGGGACGTTTTGCCGTTCTCGCGCTCGTGGCTGCGGCCGCGGGCGTGCTCACCGCTGCGGCGGTCGGCAAGATGATGAGTACCCAGCTCGAGCCGAAGCTGTGCGAGACGAAGCGCGGCGGGAAGTTCGTCAAGATCCCCGGCTTCCCCGGGGAGAAGGTCGACCGCCGCCTGCTGACCGACATCGAGTACCTGGTCGAGAGGTACAAGATCTTCATCACCGACGGGTACTCGACCTCGGACGTCCACGCCCGCAACGGCGAGCACCCGATCGGCCTCGCGCTCGACATTGTTCCCGCGACCAGGCGCTGGCGCAGGGTGACCAAGCTCGCCAAGTGGGCGGAGCCGACGCAGGACCGTCCCCGGGCCCCGTTCCGCTGGGTCGGCTACAAGGGCGACGCGGGGCACGGTCGCGGTGACCATCTCCATCTCTCGTGGTCGCACTCCGACACGAGGCCCGAGAAGCCGGCGCGGACCGTGTACACGATCAACTGCCCGGAGCAGGCCTCTCTCGAGGAGGAGGTCGAGGATCCGGCGCCGGAGCCGAGCGGCGGGATCGGGTCGAAGATCCGCAGGATCCAGCGCAGCGCCGTCCCCGAGAAGGGCTAGAGGCCTCGCGCTAATTCATCGACGGGTCGGCGGGCATCCGCGCGAGGAGCTCGTACTTGCCGCCCTGTCGCCGCAGCGTCTCGGCCCACAGGTCGGCGTCGCTGAACGCATCCTCGGGATCGGGCTCGACGACGATCCACGCCTCGGCCTCGAGCTCGCCGTCGAGCTGCCCCTCGCCCCACCCGGAGTGGCCCGCGAACAGCCTGATCCGGCCGAGGCCGTCCGGCGGGTCGTCGAGGTCGACGAGGCCGACGTCGCCGATCACGATCTTCGGCGACAGCTCGGGATCGGAGAACTCTCCCAGGGCGACGACCCCGTCGGGCTGCACGGGCCCGCCGATGTGGATCGGCTCGTCCGCGCCGGCGATCGCGGCCAGCACCGGAACGGTCTCGCCGACCGTCGTCTCCGAGCGCCGGTTGAGCACGAGCCCGAACGCGCCGTCGGCGGAGTGCTCGACCATCAGGATCACGGTGCGGCGAAACCAGTCCGGCAACGACGGCGAGGCGATCAGCAGCTTCCGGCGCACGGACTCCACACCGCCATTGTGCCGCTCCCCGTTCTCACTAGGATTCGCGCGAGGGCGCGTAGCTCAGTGGGAGAGCGCTCGCTTCACACGCGAGAGGTCGCTGGTTCGAAACCAGCCGCGCCCATCGCTTGATCACGATTCAATGTGCCGCAAGCGGGTACCAGGGTCGATGTCAATCCATCGGATCAAGGAGGAAACATGGGTCTCACGCTCGGCGGGATCATCGTCATCATCGGAATCATCGTCGCGATCTTCTGGAGCCTTCTGCTCGGGATCATCATCGCCCTGATCGGGTTGATCTTCTTCGGCGGCTTCGCGCGCGGCAAGTGGTACTAGAACGCGCACGGCTGGCCGGGATCAACCACGTGGCGCTCGAGGTCAGTGACCTCGAGCAGGGCCTCGAGTTCTACGGGCGGATCTTCGAGTTCGAGCTCCGGGGACGAGGGTTCCTCGACATGGGCGATCAGTTCATCGCCCTCTCGGAGGGCCGCACCCAGCCACCGGATGGCGCCCGGCACTTCGGGCTCGTGGTAGACGACCGCGAGGCGGTCCGCGCCGCGCTTGCGGACGCCGGCGCCGAGGTGCTGGGTGGGCGCGGGCTGGACTTCCGCGATCCGTGGGGCAACCACGTCCAGGTCGTGGAGTACGGCGATATCCAGTTCACGAAAGCGCCGAACGTGACGCGCGGTATGGGGATCGCCGACCTCGGAAAGAGCCCGAGCGCGATTCGCGAGCTGCGCGAGAAGGGGCTCGCCTGACCCGGTTCAGCCGAGGGATCATTCGCCCGCCGTTGCCGCCGTCACCTGGGCCACGCCGTCGGCGAACCCACGCGTCGTGAAGCACATCGGCTCGGCGAACTCCTCCGTGGTCAGGGACTGCTCCCAGGATGCGTCCGCCGCGGACCGAAGCAGCGGCTTGGCGATCGGAAGCGCGTGGGCGGGCAGGGCCGCGATCCGGTCGCACCACTCCACCGCCCGATCCATCAAGCGCTCCGGGGACACGACCTCGTTCACGAGCCCGAGCTCGGCGGCGCGGTCGGCGTCGAGGTGCTCACCGCCGACGTAGAGCTCGAACGCCTTCCGGTACCCGAGCGCTCGGGTCAGCGCCCAGCTCGTCCCCACCTCCGGGACAAGGCCGAGCCGGCCGAACGCGGGGACCAGGACCGCGCCCCGCGCCGCGAGCGCGATGTCACAGGTGAGCGCGAACGCCAGCCCGACCCCCGCCGCGGGCCCGTTCAGCGCCGCGATGTACGCCTTGTCGGTCCGCGCGATCAGCCGGACCATCGCGCCGAACTGGTACCGGATCCACTGCCACGGGAGCGTCGCCCCCTCCTCGTCGCCCTCGGCGCCGAACTGGTCGATCGCGGTCTGCATCATCCGCAGGTCGCCGCCGGTCGAGAACGCGGAGCCCTCCCCGGTGAGCACGATCGCCCGCACCTCGGGGTCGCGCCCCAGCTCCTCGCACGCCTCGCGGAGCTGGACCATCAGCGGAGCGCTGAGGACGTTGAGCTTGTCGGGATCGTCGAGCCGCACGATCGCGCGGCCGTCTGCGCGCTCGACCCTGACGAGCTTGCGATCGCTTGCCTCGCCCCCCGTGACGAGGTCGCGGTAGGAGATGGCGGTCATGGTGGCCTCCTTGGTCGGGTTGGTTCGCCCGAACCTAATCGACTAAGTTCGACTCATGTCAGATGCCGACGAGACGCCGACGCTGTACGAGTGGGCCGGAGGGCGCGCCGCGATCGAGCGCCTGATCGACGCGTTCTACGATCGCGTCGAGCGCGACGAGCTGCTCTCCCCGTTCTTCCCCGGCGGCGTGCGCGAGGAGCATCGCCGACACGTGGTCGCGTGGTGGAGCGAGGTGTTCGGGGGCCCGGCCGCCTACACCGAGGAGCTCGGAGGCTACGAGCGGATGCTCGAGCACCACCGCGGCCTCTCGATCACGCCCGAGCAGCGGTTCCGCTTCGCGTCCCTCTTCAGCCTCGCGGCGGACGACGCCGAGCTCCCCGACGATCCCGACTTCCGCTCCGCGTTCATCGCCTACGTCGAGTGGGCCACGCGTCTGGCGATGGGGAACTCCCAGCCCGACGCCGAGCCCGCCGAGCACGCGCCGGTCCCCCGCTGGGGGTGGGGCGAGGCGCCTCCGTTCGGTCAGTAACCGCCGTAGCCGCCGCCGGACGAGTCGCTCGACTCCCCGTCCTCGGTGGAGGATCCAGAGCCGGCTGCGGTCGTCGCCGCGTGCCACGTGAACTGCTCGCCGTCGAAGCTGTCCGTCACCCCGTCTCCGGTCAGCTCCCCGGAGCCCTCCTCCGTGAACGTGTACAGGGGCGCCCCGTCGTAGGTGAGCTGCTTCTCGCCGTCAGGGCGGTCGACGTCGCCGAGGTCGAGGTCGGAGGGCGCGCCCGCTCCCTCCGACGCGGGGACCGGCTTCCAGATCGCCGTGCAGCTCCGGGTGCACAGCACCTCGCCGTCCTTCTCCTCGCCGGCGCTGTAGAGAACCCGGCCGTCCGAGTCGACGAGGACGTCGGTCCCGTCGACGCTCTCCGCCGACACCCCGCCGGCCGAGGCAGTCCCACCACCCGAGGTGGTCGCACTTGCGCTGTCGCCCGCGTCGTCGTCCCCGCCGCACGCGGCGAGGCCGAGCGAGGCGGCCGCGATCAAGCCGACGACAATCGCCGATCTGGTTCTGAAGCTGCTCATGACCGGAACTACGATCACGGCCGCCCAAGGGATTGGACGATGCCGGGCGTGGCGTCACGGCTCGCCTGTGTAATCGCGGCGGAGTCCCGGAGTAGGTTCGTGCGTGTCCACCCTCCCCGAGGAGACACGCGCGCTCGGTGACCTCGCCGCACGCGGTGCGCGCGGGCTGACGGGGCTGGTCGAGGAGACGCACGACGCGATAGCCAAGCGCTCGTTCCAAGCCTCGATCATGTCGTCCTCACCGATCCGGCGGGGACACGACGCGATATCGGCGCTGACCTACGCTGCCGTCGGAGGCCTCAGCGCGGGGGCGATCCGGTTGAGCGCGCTGGGGGTCGCGGCGACCCTGCGGCGCCGCGCCTCGCTTGCCGACGGTCGCCGTGGCGCCGTGGCGCTGGGGGCCCTCAACGGCGCGCTCGGCGACCAGCTCGCCCAGCGCCGGGATCCGCTCGCGATCCAAATGCAGCTCCGGGACGCTGGTGCTCCCGTCTCCACCACCCCGACCGACCTCGCTGCCGGGTTCCCGGACGCAACGGGGACGCTCGCGGTATTCGTCCACGGGCTGTGCGAGACCGAGCGGGCGTGGTGGTTGGGAATCGATCGCGCGGCGGGCGGCGAGACCTACGGAGCGCGGCTTCGCCACGACCTCGGACACACGCCGTTGTACCTCCGCTACAACAGCGGCCTCCACATCTCGGACAACGGCCGCCGGCTCTCCGACCTGCTCGCGGAGCTCGTCTCCGGATGGCCGGTGCCGGTGGACGAGATCGTCCTCGTCGGCCACTCGATGGGCGGACTGGTGGCGCGCAGCGCGTGTTGCACCGCGCTGGACGAGGACAGCGACTGGGTGGATCGCGTGCGACACATCTTCTACCTCGGCTCCCCCCACTCCGGCGCCGACCTCGAGAAGGGCGCCAACGCGACGGCCTGGCTGCTCAACGCGGTGCCCGAGACGCGCGCCGCGGCGCGGGCCCTGAACGGCGGCAGCGCGGGCATCAAGGACCTGCGGTTCGGCTACCTGCTCGATGAGGACTGGGACGGGCGCGACCCCGACGAGCTGCTGCGCAGCTCTCGCGGCGAGGTCCCGTTCCTCGACACGGCGACGCACTACTTCATCGCCGCGTCCCTGACGACCGACAGCTCACATCCGCTCGGGCGCGCGGTCGGCGACCTGCTGGTGCGGCTTCCGAGCGCATGGGCCGAGGGACAGCACGCGATCCACGATCGATTCGACCTCGATCACAGCCGCTCGCTCGGGCCGCTGACCCACTTCGACCTCCTCAACCACCCAGACGTGTACGACCAAATCCGGCGGTGGCTCGACCCCGGCGTCCGCGCGCTCAGCGGTTTGCCAGCCGGCGCTGTAACGCGAGCGTCGCGCTCCCGGACGCGATCAGCAGGCAGACGTTGACGGCCAGGACAAGGAGCGCGCCGCCGGCGCCGCTCGCCTGGCCGGCGCCGAGCGCGACGCCCCAGTAGGCAGACGCCGGGATCGTGGTCACCGAGATCGCGACGCCCACGGCCGCGCTCGCCCGGGTCTCGAAAGAGAGCATCGCGGCCACCCCGGCGACCAGCGCGATCAGCACCGTGGAGTAGTCGGTCTCCGCGAGGCCGCTGAGCCCGCCGGCGCCGAGCACGAGGTCACCGGTCAGGATCCCGGTCGCCTCGAGCAGCAGCGTGAGCAGGCTGGCCGCCGCGCCGACCAGGCAAGCCCGATCAGCAGCGTCCCGAGGGCGCGCCGGGTGAGCCGTCGCCGTCCTCCCACGATCCCGACGCAGGCCGAGCAGAGCGGCAGCAGGTCGGGGCTGACCGCCATCGCTCCCACGATCAGGATCGGGTTTCCCTTGATTACCCCCAGGCCGGCGACCACTCCCGCAACCCCCATCAGGATGAGGTAACGAGCCAGCGGTCGGGCCTGCCGGCGCGCCTCCCCGAGCACCTCGACCCACGCGAAGGCGTCACCGGCCCCGATGCGGGCCTGGGTCGGCGGTGTCGGCGCGATCACGTCGAGCTGGCTGAGCACGAAGTCCTCGGGCGGCACACCGAGCCGCTGCAGGGTGGCCACGAGCTCGTCGGCGGCGTCCAGCCTGAGGTCGGCCTCCAGCACGGCACCGTCTCCGCTCGCAGCGGGAGTGGTCGCGAGCCGCTCCAGGCCCGCCGTGCCGACGAGAGCGCGCTCCACCGCGTCCGCGCGATCGGCGCGGGCCGTGAGGCGGACGCGAAGCATGAGCGCAATCTACGATCGCGCCCGGTCGATCAGCCGCAATTGCCAGGCCGAAGGATTACCAGCGACCCTAAACGGGTATCACCGAGCGCGCTATGTCTAGCCGTCCCGCGGGGGAATCGTCCGATTTTTCCCTCGAGCGGCTGTCGGGGATCGATGCTGCGGAGGACGATTGGGACTCCGTGGCTGAGCGCGCCGACAACATCTTCGCCACAAGGAAATGGTTGTCGACCTGGTGGCGCCACTTCGGACGTGGCGAGCTGCGTCTGCTCGGCTGCCGGCGCCGGGACGGAAGCCTCGCCGCCATTGTCCCCCTCTATCACTCCCGCTTGGGCCCCGCCCGGGTGCTTCGCTTCCTTGGCCACGGCCCCAGCGACCAGCTCGGCCCGATCTGCGACCCCGCCGACCGTGCGGCAGTTGCGCGGGCGCTGCGGCGCGCACTTCGCGAGAGGTTTCTCGGCAGCTGGGACGTCCTATTGGGCGAGCAGCTGCTCGGGGAGCAGGGGTGGAGCACCCTGCTCGGTACGACCGTGGCGCGGCGGGAGAGCAGCCCCGTGCTGCGCGCGCGAGGCCGGAGCTTCGAGGAGGTGCTTGAGTCACGCAGCAAGAACTTCCGCCAGCAGGTGCGCCGGCGTGAGCGCAAGCTCGTGCGGGAGCACCAGCTGCACTATCGCCTCGCCGACGACCCCGACGGACTGCAGCACGATCTCACCCTTCTATTCGAGCTGCACGCGGCTCGGTGGGGTGAGGGGCGATCCACGGCGTTCAGCCCGAAGCGCCAAGCCTTCCACCGCGAGTTCGCCCGGCTGGCACTCGAGCGCGGCTGGCTGCGGCTCTGGCTCGCCGAGGTGGGCCGCACGCCAGTCGCCGCGCTCTACGGCTTTCGCTTCGCGGGCAGCGAGCTCTACTACCAGTCGGGGCGCGATCCAGCCTGGGACCGCTACGCGGTCGGATTCGTGCTGCTCGCGCACGCGATGAGAGCTGCACTGGAGGACGGGGTCCGCGAGTACCGGCTTCTGCGCGGCGACGAGCCGTACAAGCGGCGGTTCTCAGACTACGATCCCGGGCTGGACACCTTGGTCGTTGGGCGCGGGCCGGCCGTGCGCGCGGCGGTGGCACTCATCGTCCGGCTAGCAGAGCACGATCGCCCGCGACAGTGGCTGCGACGAGTGGTGGATTCGGGCTAGCTCCATCTTCCGCACGGGCCGTGTGATGACGCCCTGAGCCATCGGCCCGTTGCCGGCCGGGCTCGACGCCGGATTGGCTTGAGGGCTGGGATGCTGGCCGGTGAATGGCCATCGTCGACCCAACAGGTCGGTCCTCAGGGCGCTGCATCGTAGGGCCAACCCCTCTGC
>JBOGZL010000138.1:0-1690 GCA_050697195.1 Solirubrobacterales bacterium | reverse complement strand
GCCTCGACGTGGACCTCGAGCCCCGCGTCGCGGGCGGCGCGGCTCGTGATCGGCCCGATCGAGACCACCCGGGCCGCGGAGGGGAAACGGTCCCCGACCGCCCCGACGAGGTTGCGCACGGTCGATGAGGAGGTGAAGGTCACGTAGTCCGCGTCGCCGGCAGCCTCGATCGCCGCCTCGTCCGGGGCCTCCGCGACGGTCTCGTAGAGCGCGACCACGTCGAGGGCGGCGCCGCGCTCGCGGAGGGCGTCGGGGAGCACGTCGCGCGCCTCCGCGGCGCGCGCGAGGAGCGCCGGGCGCCCCTCGAGCTCAAGGTCGCCGAGCGCCTCGACGAGCGCCTCCGCGACGAACTCGTCGGGGACGACGTCGGCGATCACGCCGCGCTCGCGGAGCGCGGCGGCGGTCCCCGGGCCGATCGCGGCGACGGTGGCGTTCGCGAGCGCGCGCGCGTCCCGCCCCGCCTCGGCCATCGCCTCGAACAGGAGCCGGACCCCGTTCGGGCTCGTGAGGCAGACGAGCGCGTACGCGTAGATGTCGTCGACCGCGTGCCGCACCTCGTCGGTCTCGATCCGGGGCTCGATCCGGATCGCGGGGAGCTCGACGACCTCGGCGCCGAGCGCGGTCAGGGTCCGGGCGAGCCCGCTCGCCTGGGCGCGGGCGCGGGTGACGACGACGCGGCGCCCGTGGAGCGGGCGGCGCTCCAGCCACCCGATTGCCTCGCCCCGGGCGGCGACCGGGCCGATCACCACCACTGCCGGGGGCGAGAGGCCGGCGCCGTCCGCCGCCTCCGCGAGCTCGCCGAGCGGCGCGGCCACCGTCCGCTGGTCGCTCAGCGTCCCCCGCTCCACGGCGGCCGCGGGCTCGTCGCCTCGGCGCCCCGCGGCGATCAGCCGCTCGGCGATCTCGGGCAGCCGCTTGACGGCCATGTAGACCACCAGCGTTCCCGGAAAGCGCGCGAGCGCCTCCCAGTCAAGCGCCGAGTCGTCCTTGGCGGGGTCCTCGTGTCCGGTCACGAACGCGACCGCCGAGGCGTCGTCGCGGTGCGTGACCGGAATCCCCGCGTACGCGGGGGCGGCGACGCCCGCGGTCACGCCGGGGACGACCTCGAACGGCACCGACGCGGCCACGAGCGCCTCCGCCTCCTCGCCCCCGCGGCCGAACGTGAACGGGTCCCCGCCCTTCAACCGCACGACGCTCCGCCCCTCGCGCGCCCGCGCGACCATCAGCTCCTCGATCTCCTCCTGGGGCATCGCGGGCTCGCCGGGCCGCTTCCCCACGTAGATCAGCTCCGCATCGGGGCGCGCGACGTCGAGCGCGTCCTTCGGGATCAGGCGGTCGTGGAGGATCACGTCGGCGCCCTCGATCAGCTCGAGCGCCCTCGCTGTGATCAGGCCGGGGTCCCCGGGCCCCGCCCCGACGAGGTACACGACCCCCGAACGCACGCTCATCCCATTACCCCAGTTCGCGCTCGGTCCAGCATCAGATTCCCCACCCAGGGCGGGATCCTGATTCGAACCTCGCGCTCACGGCATCGCCTCCGCGCGCTCGAGCAGCTCCCGGGCTCCCGCCGCGACCAGGCGCTCGGCGAGCGCGCGGCCCAGCGCCACCGGGTCCTCGGGGTCGCCCTCGACCGTGTCGCGGACCCACTCGCTCCCGTCCGGGAGCCCGACGAACGCGTCGGCACGCAGCC
>JBOGZL010000137.1:0-2253 GCA_050697195.1 Solirubrobacterales bacterium | reverse complement strand
GCATTGCGCAAGATTCCCCACTGCTGCCTCCCGTAGGAGTCTGGGCCGTGTCTCAGTCCCAGTGTGGCTGATCGTCCTCTCAGACCAGCTACCCATCGCGGCCTTGGTGAGCCGTTACCTCACCAACTAGCTAATGGGCCGCGGGCCCCTCCCAATGCGGAGGCCGAAGCTTCCTTTACTCGAGCCGACCGAGGTCGGCAGAGCACATCCGGTATTAGCCCGAGTTTCCTCGGGTTGTCCCGGTCATCGGGGCAGGTTACCCACGTGTTACTCACCCGTTCGCGGCTTTGCCCCAGGCCGAAGCCTGGTTCGTCGCTCCACTTGCATGTGTTAGGCACGCCGCCAGCGTTCGTCCTGAGCCAGGATCAAACTCTCCGTGAAAAATCGACTGAGGGTTTCAATCCGACCCCGGAGTCACCCAGGGTCGGTTCCTCTGTCTCAGAGAGCTGTCATGCCTCAGCTGGCACCGCGTACACAAGGCGGTGCCCGCATGACGGGTTACTTTGGACCGCCGTCGACGCGAACGCGCCGGCGGCGGGTCGGGCTTGAACGCGAATCGAGACCGCAGTCCCGGCTCGCGTTGCGCTGCTCAGTTTTCAAGGACCACGTCATGCTCGCCCGAAGGGCCTCCTCGAACAGGCACGAACCGCCTCGGAGGGCGACCAACCAGTATATCTGCCGGCGCAAGGCTCCATGCCTGCGCGGCCGGGAAAAAACCCGGAACAGCGCTCCAGGTTACA
Organism: Solirubrobacterales bacterium; assembly: GCA_050697195.1. Classification (GTDB taxonomy): domain Bacteria; phylum Actinomycetota; class Thermoleophilia; order Solirubrobacterales; family 70-9; genus DASPWW01. The sequence continues at coordinate 1,513 of JBOGZL010000137.1, read as the reverse complement.
CGTGCGGGCCGGCGACACCGCCTAACCCTCGACGCGCAGGCGCTTGAAGCGCCGCTTTCCCACCTGGAGGATCTCGCCGTCGAGCTCGGCCGCCGGGAGGTCGAGCTCGCCGCCCTCGAGCGTCCGCCCGCCCACCCGGACGCCACCCTGCTCGATCAGGCGCCGCCCCTCGCTCCGGCTGAGGCCGAAGTGGTCCGCCAGCACCGCGGGGAGGTGGACCGTGCCGTCGCCCACCGCCACCTCCTCGACGTCCTCCGGCGGCCTGCGGTCCACGTGCACGCGGTCGAAGCGCTCCTCCGCCGCCTCCGCCGCCTCCGCGCCGTGAAAGCGCTCCACCAGCCCACGTGCCAGCGCTCGCTTCGCGGCCGCCGGATCGCCCTCGTCGGCACCCTCGTCGGCGAGCAGCAGCCGCCGGTACTCGGCCATCGCGTCGTCGGGGATGCTCATCGCCTTCCCGAACATCTCCTCCGGGGCCTCCGCGACGCCGATGTAGTTCCCCAGCGACTTGCTCATCCTCCGCACCCCGTCCGTTCCCGGCAGGATCGGCATCGTGAGCACCGACTGCGCGGGCTCGCCGAGCGCGTCCTGGACGTCGCGCGCGAACAGGAGGTTGAACTTCTGGTCGGTTCCCCCGAGCTCGACGTCCGCCTTCACCGCGACCGAGTCGTACCCCTGAAGCACCGGGTACAGCAGCTCCAGCGCCGAGATCGGGCGCTCCTCCGCCAGCCGCGTGGCGAAGTCGTCCCGCTCCAGCAACCGGGCGATCGTGAACCGCCGCAGGAGCCGGAACAGCTCGTCCGCCCCCATCTCGAGCCACTCGCTGTTGCGCCGCACCTCCGTGCGATCCGCGTCGAGGACCTTGAACGCCTGCTCCTGGAAGGTCGCCGCGTTCGCGTCGATCTGCGCGGCCGACAGCATCGGCCGCTCGGCCGCCTGGCCGCTCGGATCGCCGACGCGCGCCGTGAAGTCCCCGATGATCAGCACGACGGTGTGGCCCGCGTCCTGGAACTGGCGCAGCTTGTCGAGCACGACCACGTGACCGAGATGGATGTCCGGCGCCGTCGGATCGATCCCGAGCTTCACCCGCAGCGGCCGCCCTTCGGCGAGCTGCTGCTCGAGCCTTCCCTCCGGCAGCGCCTCGACGGCGCCGGCGGCCAGCGCGGCCGCTTGAACCCTGCGATCCGTCACCGGGCCAATGCTAGACTCACCGCCTGCGCTCGGCGGGGCAGGGATGCCCGTGCTCTCGCCTACACGGATCGGGCCGTGCCCCGTCGCTTTCGAGTGCGACGCGGTGATTTGCACAACGAGCCGAGTGTCGCTGCCTTCGCTCGACACCCGCACACAGCCAGATGTCAACCAGGCGTAGCGAAATACGCAAGGACCTGCTGGACGCACTTCGTGGCGGAAACGGCTCCTCCGACGGGGAGCCCAGCCGCTCCGGCAATGGCGCCGATGACCGCCCCGCGCCCGGGAACGGCGCCTCGCTGCGCGACGCGCTGAAGCCGCGCGATCG
>JBOGZL010000136.1:0-26576 GCA_050697195.1 Solirubrobacterales bacterium | reverse complement strand
ACGCGAGCGCGGGTCGAGCCCCGTGGTCGGCTCGTCGAGGAACATCAGCTCGGGGGTGACGACGATGCTCGCGGCGATGTCGAGCCGCCGGCGCATCCCGCCGGAGTAGTTCTTCACCAGCCGCCCGGCGGCGTCGCCGAGGCCGAACGCGTCGAGCAGCTCTGTGGCGCGCGCCTTCGCGTCGGCGCGCTTCAACCCCAGCAGGCGGCCGATCAGGATCAGGTTCTCGCGCCCGGTCAGGTCCTCGTCGACCGAGGCGAGCTGGCCGGTGAGGCTGACGGAGGCTCGCACCGCATCGGCCTCTCTGACGATGTCGTGCCCGAGCACGCGCGCCTCGCCGCCGTCGGGACGCAGCAGTGTCGCGAGCATCCGGATCGTGGTCGTCTTGCCGGCGCCGTTCGGCCCGAGCATGCCGTAGACGCTCCCGCGTCGAACCGCAAGGTCGACGCCGGAAACGGCGTGGGTGTCGCCGAACGACTTCTCGAGGTCCGACGCCTCGATCGCGAGTGTGGAATCTGAGCTCATCGTGTGGTGGGTCTCACCTCTATACGCATTACGACCGTCGCGAGCGGCAAGACTCATCGGTCCTCCCCGCTCGACCGGGGGCCACGGGCACGCCGTGGCAAAGCGACCCAGCGATCGTAGCTGAGCGGAGGGGGTTATCGCTCGCGCGCGCCCTTGTGGACGAGCTTCGGGTCGCCGCGCTCACCGAACGGGATCTCGACGAGGTCGAAGTCGCGCGGCGCGACCGCCGTCGGGACGACCTCGCGCGCCTCGGCGAGCAGGTCGCTGACGTTGTAGCGCGAGGACGCGTGGACGAGCGCGAGGAGCTTCACGCCCGCGTCGCGGGCGAGGATCGCCGCCTCGCGCGCGGTCGAGTGCCCGGTCTCCGCGGCGCGGTCGGCCTCCTCGGTGGCGAAGCTCCCGTCGTGGACGAGCAGGTCGGCGTTCCTCGAGATCTCGATCGTCTCCTCGCACGGCGCGCTGTCGCCGGAGATCACGACTCGGCGACCCGCGCGTGGCTCCCCCATCACGTCCTCGGGCTTCACCGGGCCGTCCGCGCCGCGGACCTCCTCACCGCGTTGGAGACGCCCGAAGTCGGGGCCGGGCTCCACCCCGAGCCTCGCCGCCGCCTCGGGGTCGAACCGGCCCGGGCGCTCGTCCTCGACCAGCGCGTAGCCGTACGCGCGCACGCGGTGGTCGACCGGGAAGGACCGGACCTCGTAGCCGTCGCGCCGCACCGCCTCGTCCGCACCCAGCTCGACGAGCTCGAGTCCGTACGACGGCTGCCCGACGATCCGCCGGATCGACTTGAACAGGTCCTTGAGCCCGGGCGGCCCGTAGACCACGAGCGGCCGCTCGCGGTCCTGGAGCTGGTAGGTGCGAAGCAGGCCGGGGAGCCCGAGGTAGTGGTCGGCGTGGTAGTGGGTGATGTAGATCTCGTCGAGCTGCACGAGCCCGGTCGAGCGGTGCATCTGGCGCTGGGCGCCCTCGCAGCAGTCGAACATCACGCGCTCCCCACCCCGGCGCAGCATCAGGCACGCCGTCGCGCGGCGTGCGGTGGGCACGGACCCTCCCGTGCCAAGGAATACGAGCGACAGATCCATCGCGCCCCTAGCCTAGATGCGCCGCGAGTCGCCGCGCGGTTGCTGGTCAGACGGGCCGTGCCGGGGGTACCACGATCAGTCCGGGTACTCGTCCTTGCGCCAGGCGCGGGGCTCCTCGGGCTCGGGCTTCGGCGTTCGCTGGGCCAGGAACGAGTTGTAAGGCGCAACGAACGGATCGGGTGCCATCACCGTGTAGGTGTGGTAGACGCTCCCGTTTTCGCGCGCGAAGACGATGAAGCCTGGGCCCTCGCGGAGGCCGTCCTCGAGCTTGGCTCCGACCTGCCGCCCCCAGTCCTGGAGCCACTCGGGGGGGTTATCGACCATCTCCTTGACCTCGGGGATCTCCTGCGCCTGCTCGGGCGTGAGGGCGAGCCCGAAATCGAACGGAAACTCCGTCCCGTTGGTCGAGACGTAGGGGAACTGCCAACCCATCCGCTCCTTGTAGGCGAGGAGCCGATCGATCGGCGCGCGCGAGAAGCAGATCAGCGTCACGTCGCGGTGGTTCAGATGCACGCGCGTGGCGCCGAGCTCATCCCCCATGTTCGAGCACCCGGGGCAGGCGCCGAGCTCGTAATCGGGCCCGAACATGATGTTGTAGGCGAGGAGCTGCGAGCGCCCGTCGAAGAGCTCGGCAAGCGTCTTCTTCCCGTCCTCGGTGTCGAACTGGTACTGCTTCTCCACCGGAACCCAGGGAAGCTGACGCCGCTGCTCGGTCACGCTCCGGCCGAGCTCGGCGTGCTCGGCCTCGAGCTTCGCCAGTCCATCGCGGGCCGCCTGCCATTCCTCGCGGGTTCCGATCTTGTGCTCGGGCATCGTTTGTCCTCCTTTGGCCGTTTCGGCGCCTCAGCATAGGCGGCTCCTGGATCCTCGGTGGCCGCCGGGTTGAGACCTGTGGGTTAGGACCGGCGCACCGAGCCGAACTCATCGCTGCGTTACGCAGTCGACTCGCTTCCTCCGCGACACCTGCTTCTCCGGCCTTCGGCCCGACTGAACATGTGTTCGCTTGACCGCCTCGATGTCGGAAGGGCTAAGCTGACTCTCGGCGCCCGTAGCTCAGTGGATTAGAGCGCTGCCCTCCGGAGGCAGAAGTCGCAGGTTCGAATCCTGCCGGGCGCGCTTCAGCGGGATGGACGAGGCGAGAGTCAGAGCGATGCTCGAGCAGCACTTCGAGTACGCCGGCAGCGATCCCGGCCTCGCTCACGAGATGTACCACGACGAGGCTGTCCTCGAGTTCCCACAGTCCGGCGAGCGCTTCGTCGGAGTCGAGAGCTTCCGCGAATGGAGGAGCACCTACCCGGCGTCCACGGCCGTCGAGTTTCGGGAGATCAGGGGCCGAGATGATCTCTGGATCGCGGAGCTCTCGATCACCTATGACGAGAGTCCAGAGAACTTCGGCATCAGCATCCTCGAGCTTCGAGGGGACAAGATCGCGCGTGAGTCGATCTACGTTGCGGAGGGCTGGGAGCCACCGGAGTGGCGCGCGCAATGGAGGTCCGCGCCATAGGGGCGGTTCCGAATCACGCGGCGTGCCGACTCAGCCACCCATCCACCCCGAGAGTCGGTCCGCTGACTAGCTCCGCTTGAGCAGCCGCGCGAGGTCGTCGGCGATTCGCCGGTCGCGCTTCTTGCACTCGGCGAGCCGCGCCTTGACCTCCTCCAACATTCGCACGATCCGCTCGTTGGTCGCGGCGTGCGCGCCCTGTGTGGCCATGTTCACCTCCCTTCCTCGGGGTCGGGACGAGCCAGTCTAATTCGCGCCGCTCGATCGGATTTAATGCCCGCAGCCCCTTCGGGGACGTGCACAACAGGGAGGACGGACGAATGGGTAGCAACCGCAACTGGCTGGGACCCGCCACGGGCCTGGCCTTCTTCGTGCTGGCGATCGTCGCGTTTGCGATCAGCGGCGAGCCCCCGGACCCAACCGACGACTCGGCCGAGGAGATAGTCGAGTTCTACGTCGACAACGAGAGCAGCCAGGTCGTCAGCGCCGGCCTGGTGGCAATCGGCGCGACGCTGTTCGTGTTCTTCGGCGGCTACCTGCGGCGGCTGCTTCGCGACGCCGAGGGCGAGGGCGGATTCCTCTCCGCGGTCGCGTTCGCCGGCACGATCGTCTTCGCGGTGGGAGTCGCGATCGACAGCACGCTCACGTTCTCGCTCGCGATGACGGCGGACGACATCGAGCCGGGCGCGGTTCAGGCGCTGAGCGCGCTATGGAACAACGACTTCGTGCCGTTCGCCGTGGGCATTCAGATATTCATGCTCGCGCTGGGTATCTCGGTCGTGCGCCACGGGGCGCTCCCGAGGTGGATCGGCTGGGTCGCGATCGTGCTCGCCCTGATAGCGATCACCCCGATCGGGTTCGTGGCGTTCCTCGCGACCGGTCTCCTCGTCGCGATCATCAGCGTGATCCTGATGATCCGCGCCCGGACCGCGTAGCCAGGTCGAGCGGCCCGCTCGTCTCGCCGGCGATCAGCTGGTGGACGAGCGGATCGGTCGAGCCGAATACGGCGTCCGCGCCACCGCTCGCGACGATCGTGCCCTCGTGGATCACCGCGGCGTGGTCGGCGAGCTCGCGCGCGGCGCTCATGTCGTGGGTCGTGACGAGGAAGGTGGCCCCCGTGGAGCGCTGCATGTCGCGGATCAGCTCGCACAGCAGCGCGAGGCGGACGCCGTCGATCCCGCTGTCGAAGTCGTCGATGATCACGATCCTCGCCTCGAGCGCGAGCGCCCGGGCGAGCGCGACCCGTTTCGACATCCCGGCGGAGAGAGTGTCCGGCATCGCATCGGCGCGGTCCCGCAGCCCCACCATCTGGAGGTGTTCGAGCGTCACCTCGCGAACCCGCTCCGGCGACCACCGCGGCTTTCGGGTCCGGAGCGCGAACGCGACGTTCTCGTACACGTCGAGCGAGTAGAACAACCCGCAGGTGAACGGAAGCGTTCCCTGGAGCACGGCGGCCATCTCGCGCCGCTGCTCGTAGAGCTCGTCGTCGGACAGCACCGCGAGGTCGCGTCCCTCGATCCTCACGACCCCGGACGTCGGCTGGATCAGCCCGAAGATGTGGCTGACCGTGACGGTCTTCCCCGCTCCCGAGGGCCCGATCAGGACGGTGATCGCGCCGCGCGGAACCACGAGATCGACGCCGTGAAGGACACGCTCGCCCCGGAACTCCTTGACGACGCTCTCGAGCTCGATCGGGGCACCCGACCGGCGGTCCGCGGGCACCCCTCAATCTTACGAGTGGTCGCCCGGATAGGGTTGCGTCCGTGCAGATCGCAACAGCCTTGGTCGCTCTCGTGCTTGCCGTCGCCGCGCTCGCCGTCGGGATCGTCGCGCTGACGACGGGCGGGGGGACCACGGAGGAGACCCTGCATCTGATCGAGGAGCGCGAGGACGAGCAGCCGCTCGACGTCGGGCGCGAGCCGGCGCTGACCTACGGGTCGCCGATCTCGGGCGACGAGCGCGGGGAGCTCGTCGGCGTGTGCCTGCCGGTTGGCGAGAACGGGATCGGGTGCGAGAGCACGTTCTTCCTCCCCGGCGGGACGATCACCACCCAGAACGCCCGCCTGCTCGACGAGTCGGAGATCACGTCGCCGATCGTCGGCGGGACCGGGGCCTACGACGGCGCGGGCGGAACACACACGATCCCCGACCCCGACTCCGGAAGGCACACACGCTGAACCTGATCCTGCCGGACTAGGACTAACCCGGCGCGGCCGCCCGCGCCTCCGGGTGCTCGCGGTACCACTCGATCGTCCGGCGCAGGCCCTCCTCGAGCGACACCTGCGGCGTCCATCCGACCACCTCGCGGATCTTCGTCGCGTCGACGAACTGGCGGTCGATCTCGCCCTCGGGGTTGCCGACGCCGCGGACGTCGGGCTCGACACCCGACCCCGACAGCCTTGCGATCAGCTCCACGACCTCGCCGACGGTGTAGGGACGCTCGCCCCCGGCGTTGAACGCCTGCCCGCGGACCTCGTCGCGCTCGAGCGCCTCGGCGATCGCGATGTAGGCGCCGACGGCGTCCTCGACGTAGAGGAAGTCGCGCACCGGCGACCCGTCCGAGCGGATCACGGGGGCGCGCCCGTCGATCGCCGCGCTCGCCGCCTCCGGGATCAGACGGGAGAAGTTGAGATCGCCGCCGCCGTAGATGTTCGCGAACCGCGTCACCGCGACCGGGAGCCCGTAGGACGGCCAGTAGCTGCGCGTGATCAGGTCGGCGGCCGACTTCGAGGCCTCATAGGGCGCGGTCGGCTGGAGGGCGAAGCTCTCCCTGTACGGAAGCTCCTCGTGCGCTCCGTAGGCTTTGTCCGAGGACGCGACCACGACCCGCTCCACCCCGTGCTCGCGGCACGCTTCGAGCAGCGTCCAGGTCCCGCGGACATTGACGTCGAACGTCTCCGCGGGGGCGCCCGCCGCCGTCCCGACGATCGTCTGCGCGGCGAGATGGAACACCGAGTCGACGCCGTCGGCGAGCGCACGCGTGACGGCGTCCGCGTCGCGCAGGTCGCCCCGCGTCTCGGCCACCTCGCCATCGACCCCCACAAGCTCGAGGCCAGAGCGCCGCGACGGATCGTCCTCGACGTCGAACGACACCACCCGGCCGCCCCGCTCGAGCAGGCCGCGCGCGAGCCACGCGCCGACGAACCCGCGCCCGCCGGTTACGAGCGAACAGCTACCGGGTCCCAGGTTCGCCACGGCGGTTCGCCGGACTCCCAGAGGTCGTTGAGCAGGACCGCGTCCTTGTAGGTGTCCATGCAGTCCCAGAAGCCGGTGTGCCGGTAGGCGTGGAGGGCGCGCTCGGCCGCGAGTCGCTCGAGCGGCTCGCGCTCCAGCACGCTCGACTCCTCCAGGTACGCGAACACACCCGGCTCGAAGACGAAGAATCCGCCGTTCACCCAGTGGTCGAGCCGGGGCTTCTCCGCGAACCCGCGCACGCGCCCCTCGCCGTCGAGCTCGGCGACCCCGAACTGGCTGTGGGGGCGCACCACCGTGACCGTCGCGGGATCGCCGTGGGCGCGGTGGAACTCGGCCAGCGCGCTGAGGTCGACGTTCGCGACCCCGTCCGCGTACGTGGCGTGGAAGGCGCCCTCGACCCGATCCTCGACCAGCTTGATCCGCCCGCCCGTCGGGGTGTCGAGACCGGTGTCCACGCACTCGATCTTCACCTCCTCGGGCCACGCCTCCGAGGCGACGAAGCGCTCGATCATCTCGCCCAGGTAGCCGGTGCAGAGCACGAACCGTCGCATCCCCTGGGAGGCGTAGATCCGCACCACATGCCACAGGATCGGGCGCGCGCCGATCTCCACGAGCGCCTTGGGGATCGAGTGGGTGCGCTCCTGAAGCCGCGTTCCGCGCCCGCCGCAGAGCACGATGACGCTCTCTGGGGCCTGCATCGCGCAGATTATGAATGCGGAGCGCGCAGGTGGCGCTAGCCGCCGGCGACGGCGGGCAGGATCGTGACGTCCTCGCCCTCGCCGATCGCGGTCTCGAGGCCGTCCCGGAAGCGGATGTCCTCCCCCGCGACGTACACGTTCACGAACCGGCGCACGTCGCCGTCCTCCGTGATCCGCTCGCGGAGGTCCTCGTGGCGGTCGAACAGCGCCTCGAGCGCCTCGCCGACCGTCGCGCCCTCGACCTCGACCTCCCCCTCGCCGTCGGTGACGACGCGGAGCTGGGCCGGGATCTTCACCGTGACGGCCATCAGGCGGTCGCCCCCGCGGGCTCGCGCTCGACGAGCTCGTCGAACTGCTCGAGCGTCGGGTCGATCTCGTGCATCCGGAACAGCTCCCGGGTGGCCTCGAGGGTCTTGAGGCCCTCGCCGGTGATGTAGACGACGACGCGTTCGTCGGCGCCGACGTCGCCGCGCTCGGCGAGCTTCGCGAGCACCGCGGTCGTCACCCCGCCGGCGGTCTCGGTGAACACCCCGGTTGTCTCGGCCAGGAGCCGGATCCCGTCGCGGATCTCGGCGTCGGTGACGGAGTCGATCCCGCCCCCGGAAGAGCGCGCGAGGTCGAGCGCGTAGGGGCCGTCGGCGGGGTCGCCGATCGCGAGGCTTTTCGCGATCGTGTCCGGACGCTGGGGGCGGCACAGGTTCTCGTCGGCGCCGTAGGCCTCGGCGACCGGGTCGCAGCCGTCCGCCTGGGCGCCGTTGAAGCGCGGCAGCTCGCCGGCGACGAGGCCGAGCTCGCGCCACTCCGAGAACGCGCGGCCGAGCCGCGTGAACAGCGACCCCGACGCGATCGGGCACACGACGCGGTCGGGAAGCGACCACCCGAGCTGCTCCACGGTCTCGTACGCGAGCGTCTTCGAGCCCTCGGCGTAGTAGGGACGCAGATTGACGTTCACGAACGCCCACTCACGCGTCTCCGAGAGCTGGGTGCAGAGCCGGTTGACGTCGTCGTAGGTCCCCCGCACCCCGACCAGCGTCGTCCCGTAGACCGCCGTCGCGAGCAGCTTCTGCTCCTCGAGGTCCGAGGGGACGAGGACGTAGGAGTCGAGGCCGGCGGCCGCGGCGTGGGCGGCGACGGCGTTCGCGAGGTTGCCGGTCGACGCGCACGCCACCGTGTCGAAGCCCAGCTCGCGTGCCTTCGCGAGCGCGACGGCGACGACCCGGTCCTTGAACGAGTGGGTGGGGTTCGCGGCGTCGTTCTTCACCCACACCTCCCCCACGCCGAGCCGCTCGGCGAGCCGGTCGGCCCTGATCAGCGGCGTGAGACCCGGCTCGAGCGGGCTGCGCGTGGCGGGTGGCGCCCCGTCGAACGGCAGGAAGTCCGAGTAGCGCCAGATCCCCCGCGAGCCCGCCTGGATCTTGCGCTTCGCCTCCGCGGGGTCGATCCCCGAGTGGTCGTAGGCGACCTCGAGCGGGCCGAAGCACTGGTCGCAGACGTAGCGCGCGTCGAGCGGATATTCAGCCCCACATTCCTTGCACCTGAGCGATTCGAGTCCCAATTCACCTTCTCCTTGCTTGTCCGCTAGTGAAGAACCTCCGCCGGGCTGTGAGCGGAGGTCCTGGTGGGACTCTCACTCACATCTTCCAGGCAAATCCACCTGCTGGAGTTGGCACCTTTCCCCTTGCGGGGGGGTTGCCGGGGCTTCTTCGGGCCAGTCCCTCCACCCCTCTCGATGTGGCGGTTATGTGGCGCGGCAGTCTACCAGCGGCGATCGGAAAACGCCAGCGTTCACTCGAGCTCGCGAGGGAGCACGAACGCGACCAGCTCCGACCGTCCCTCCGCGAGCTCGCTCCACGACTCCCCTGGGACGGTCAGTGTGGCGAGCGCGGCCGTCGGGTACTTGCGCTCCATCCGCTTGACATCCGGACCGCTCCCCGCGAGCTCGAGCGCGAGCTCCTCGATCCCCGGGTTGTGGCCGATCACCATCACCGAGCCGACCGTGTCCGGGACCCGCCGCAGGCGCTCCAGCAGGGTCGCCGCGCCGGCACCGTAGAGTCCGTCCTCGATCTCGACCGTCGGCGATCCCAATGCGGAGGCGATCCGGTCCAGGGTCTCGCGCGTGCGCGCCGACGACGAGCAGAGCACCAGCGCGGGGTCGATCCCTTTGTCGGCTAGGTGCGTCGCGATCGCCCTCGACGCACGCCTTCCCCGCGGCGCGAGCGGGCGATCGTGATCGGCCAGCTCGGGGTCGTCCCAGTCGGACTTCGCGTGGCGCAGGAGGTGGAGCCGCTTCGAGTCGGGGCGGGCCATCGGCCGCTACGCCCCTCAGCCGGCCGGTCGCTCGGCCTGCTCGCGATCGCGCAGCTCGATCCGCCGGATCTTCCCGGTCAGCGTCTTCGGGAGCTCCTCGACGAACTCGATCCGGCGTGGGTACGCGTACGCCGAGAGGTGTCCTCGAACGAACTGCTTGATCTCGTCGGCGAGCTCGTCGGAGGGCCGCTCTCCTTCGGCGAGCACCACGAACGCCTTCACGACGTTGCCGCGCTTCTCCTCCGGGGAGGCGACCGCAGCCGCCTCGCGCACCGCGGGATGCTCGATGCACGCCGACTCGACCTCGAACGGTCCGATCCGGTAGCCGGCCGAGATGATCACGTCGTCGGCGCGGCCCGCGTACCAGAAGTAGCCGTCCTCGTCGCGCTCGGCCGCGTCCTTGCTGTGAAACCACTCGCCGCCGAACGCCTCTCCCCCCGCCTGCTCGTTCCGCCAGTAGCCGAGCGGGTAGTGCGGGTTCGAGCGCGCCCGCAGGCAGATCTCGCCCCGCTCTCCGGTTCCGAGGGGGTTCTCGTCCTCGTCGAGGATCTGGACATCCCATCCGGGCATCGGCCTGCCCATCGATCCCTCGCGGACCTCCATGAACGGATAATTCGCGCACAGCGGATAGGACTCCGTGAGGCCGTAGTAGTCGAGAACGGTGACGCCGTACTGATCGCGAAACCAGCGGATCGCCTCGGGGTTGAGCGGTTCGCCGGCGGAGCACACCACCCGGAACCGCTGGGGGTAGCGCTCACCGGCGTCCTCGACGGCCATCATCGCCCGCATCGCCGTCGGGGTGGTGAACACGTTCGAGACGCCGTGGCGTGAGAGGACCTCCAATTGCGCGTGGGGATCGAAGCCCCCCTCCCGCTGGTACACGAATTGGGTCGCGCCGTAGCGCCACGGCCCCAGAAGCGGGGCGATTCCCGCGGCCCACGCCCATTCGCCCATCCCGTGAAACAGCTCCCCGTCGCGAACGTCGTGGCAATACACGAACTCCTCGTGGGCGAGGATGTAGCGGTGGGCGTGGAGGATCCCCTTCGCCATCCCGGTCGTCCCCGACGTGTAGTAGATCTGCGCCGGGTCGTCGCACGAGGTGTCGACGGTCTCGAAATGATCGTCGGCGTCCGCGAGCAGCCCCTCGTCCAGCTCGATGATCTCGTCGACGAGCTCCGCGGGCATCCGCCCGGCGTTCTCGGCGTCGGTGACGATCAGCTTCGACCCCGAGTCCCTGATCCGGTGCTGAATGCCCTCGTCCCCGTACAGGACCGAGAGCGAGAGGAGGATCGCACCGAGCTTCCACGTCCCGAGGAGCATCGCCGCGGTCTCGGGAGAAGCTGGGGCGCAGACCGCGACGCGGTCGCCGCGCTGCACCCCGTGCGCCGCGAGCACGTTGGCCGCGCGATTGGCGAGCGAGCGCTGCTCCCCCCATGTCAGCTCGCGCCGGGTACCGCGGAAGTCCTCGAACACCATCGCCGGCTTGCCGGCCGGGTGCTTGTCGCACACGTCCGCGGCGATGTTGTAGCGCGACGGCACGTCCCAGCGATGCGCCTCTCGCGCCATCTCGTAGCTCGCGATCCCGTTCTGAAGCGCGGTAGTCATCCGTCCCTCCGGCGGCTTATGCCCGCTCCGGGAGTCGTCAAACGACGACCCCGGCAGCCGATCAACGGAAGTCCGAGGGGAACAGCACGTCGGTGAACATGGCGCCGCGCCGGAACCGGTTCATCTGGGCGCGATGCATCAGGATCAGCGAGGCCACCGCGGCGGTGCCCCCGATCGCCACCGGAATCCCGAGCGGTGGATCGCCGGTCGCGGCGACCGCGAGCGCGACCGCTGCCCCCCCGATCACGCTGTTGACGACGGCGATCATGTACGCCGCGGTGAGGTACGGCTGGGTACGGGTCGGTCGCAGGCCCATGTTCCTGAGCACGCCCGGGACGTCGTCGTGCGCGTCCATCAGGAACAGCCGCGACCCGTCGCCGGCGACCTCCAGATAGTGGTGGCGGATGCGGTTGATCGCGCGGCCGTAGAGGAGATCCTCCTCCGCGCTCTCGGTCATCCGCACGAACGTGAAGATGCCGATCACGTACAGCGTCGGCAGCACCACCAACGAGAACACGTTGAACAGGTCCCCCGTCGCCGACGCCTGCGCGATGAACCCGAGCGCGATCAGGGTGCTCGACACGGCCATGATGTAGAGGGCCGCGCGCGACGTGCTCTCGCTGGTCGTCTGCGCCCGCGCGCCCTGAAGCGTGAAGTGCTCGGTGGTCAGCGCAGTCAGGAGCTGCGCACGATCGGCCTCCTCCGCCATGTCGAGAGGTTCTCGCGGGTGGCCCCCACTCCTGCCCGCGGCCGGCCCGCTGCACGATCACGGGCGGCGCGCGATCGGGGCCGTACCGTGACGTACCCTTAGTCGCGTCGATGTCCGACGTCGAGTCCGAGATGAGCAAGAACGATGCCGAACCTCCCGAAGCCGAGACTGCGACGGTCAGGCCGCGGCAGCGAGCTCACCTCGCCGGCACCGGCGCCTGAGCGCCAGAAGCCGAATGTAGAAACGGTCACCGGCGACGGGCTTCGCTGGGTCAACATCGACCGCCCGAGCGCGCTCGAGTGGGGATGGCTGGAGGAGCACTTCGACTTCCACGGCCTCGACCTCGAGGACGTGCTCTCGCGCAACGAGCGGCCGAAGATCGACGAGTACCCGGAGTACCTGTTCATCGTCCTTCACTTCCCGGTCTTCGACCCGGCCGTGCGGCGGCTGAACGCCGGCGAGCTGGACATGTTCGTTGGGCCAAACTTCCTGATCACGATCCCCAACCAGCCCCTGCAGCCGGTCGAGTACCTGTTCGAGCGCTGCCGCGCGAAGGAGGAGCTGCGCGATCAAATCTTCTCGCGCGGATCCGGGTACCTGCTCTACCGGATCGTCGACGACAGCTTCGACTACTGCTTCCCAATGCTGCGAAAGATCGAGACGAAGCTCGACGCGCTCGAGCAGGAGATCTTCTCCGGCCAAGCCGAGGAGATCGTGCGCGACATCTCCAACGCGAAGCAGGAGATCATCAACTTTCGCAAGGTGATCCGGCCCCAGCGTCCCGTGCTGCGCGACCTCGAGAGCGTCAAGGGACGCTTCCTCGCGCCCGACTTCGACCTCGAGATCTACTTCGACGACATCGTCGACGCGCACGAGCGGATCTGGGACCTGCTCGAGAACTACAAGGAGGTCGTGGAGGCGCTCGAGGACACGAACGAGTCCGTGATCTCGCATCGGGTCAACGACATCCTCCGGGTCCTGACCGCGATCAGCGTGATCGTGCTTCCGCTGACGATGATCGCGAGCATCTTCGGGATGAACGTGGGGCTGCCCGGTGGCGGCGATCCGACCGATGGCTTCAGCGCCAGCTTCCTGGTCATCATCGGCGTGATGGTCGCGATCCTCGTCGGGATGGTCTCCTACTTCCGGCGTCGCGGCTGGCTGTAGTGATCCAGGCGCCGTCCGGCGGGGGCGGCATACTGGCGCGCTTTCGCGGGTATACCCCAGCGTGTACTCGCGGATGGATTCACTAGGGTCGCGAGACTCGAGCAGGATGCTCGGAGGAACTGATCCCGAGGGCCGACGCCAAAGACAGCGCGCGGAAGCACCGCCACTCGCCCGGGTCCACGGGCGAACGCTCGCGCCTGGGTCGGATCGCCGGCTCCGCGGCGCTGGGAGTGCTCGTCACCGGACTGCTGTCGATCGTGGGCGATGTTCCGTTTGCGGCCGATGATGGGATCAGGGGTGGCCGCAGCGCCGCCGCCGGCCTGATCCCGGTGGGGTCGCGAGACGGCGAGGAGGTCCCGACCTCGCTCGCGATCACATCCGAAACGGGCCCGGTTCATCCGGTGGGGGTGGACGGCGACGTCGACTACGGCGAGGCCGACGCGATGTTTGGGGCGAGCCGCTACGGGCACTCGCACGAGGGACAGGACATGTTCGCGAAGCCGGGCACCCCGCTGCTCGCGACGCGCGACGGTGTGGTGATCAAGAAGGGGAACGACGGCGGGCGGGGCAACTACGTCGCGATCTACAGCGAGCCGGAGGATCAGACCTACGTCTACCTGCACATGCTCCGCCCCACGGGGCTGTCGCCGGGCGTGGAGGTCCCGGCGAGCGCGCAGGTCGGGGCGATGGGCTGCACAGGCTCGTGCTACGGGACCCACCTCCACTTCGAGGTCCGGCTCGGGAAGGGGATCGAGCGCGAGCCGATCGACCCGTTGCCGCTCTTGAAGCGCTGGCCGCAGGTCCCCGAGTAGATTCCGCTGGGTGGCCAACCACCGGATCTGGGCGCCGTGGCGCCTCGCCTACGTGAAGGACGCCTCCAAGGACACCGAGTGCATCTTCTGCGCGAAGCCCGCGGAGGGAAGGGACGAGGAGTGCTTCATCGTCCATCGCGCGGACCGTTGCTTCGTGATCCTCAACACCTTCCCGTATACGAACGGACACCTGATGGTCGCCCCGTTCGAGCACGTCGGACGGCTTCAGGACCTCGACGCGGACACGGTCGCGGAGCTGATGGCGCTCGCCTCACGCGCGATGGCGGTCATCGAGGACGCCTACGGGCCCGAGGGCTACAACGTCGGCTTCAACCAGGGGAGGATCGCGGGCGCCGGGTTCGACTCCCACATCCACATGCATGTCGTGCCGCGGTGGGCGGGCGACACCAACTACATGCCCGTGCTCGCCGACACCCGGGTCATGCCCCAGACGCTGGAGCAGAGCTATGACGCGTTGAAGGGCCGGTTTTGAGCGCGGTTGAGCCCGGGATCTTCAAGGCCTACGACATTCGCGGCGTCTACGGCGAGGACATGGACGCCGAGGTCGCGCACCTGATCGGGAGGGCGTTCGCCCGGGTGCTCGGGAGGATCGCCGGCAAGGACCCCTCCGAGCTCGGGATCGGGCTCGGACGCGACATGCGCCTCACTGCGCCCGAGATGGCCGCGCAGGTGCGCCAGGGCCTGCTCGACGAGGGCGCGCACGTCGTGGACGCGGGGATGATCGGGACCGAGATGCTCTATTACCTCGTCGGCAAGCGGGGGCTGCACGGCGGGGCAATGGTGACCGCCTCCCATAACCCCAAGGCGTGGACCGGGGTGAAGCTGGTGCGAGAGGGAGCGCTCGCGCTGTCGGGCGACGCCGGGATCGACGAGGTTCGGGCGGAGATCGAGGCGGGGATGCCGAAGCCGCCCGGCCGCGGCACGGTCGAGGAGGCAGACATCTACGGGGAGTTCCAGCGGCACGTGCTCTCGTTCATCCAGCCGGACCGGGTGACCCCGAAGCGGGTGGTGGTGGACGGCGGGAACGGGATGGCGGGGCCGATGGCGGGGCCGCTGCTCGAGCGGCTGGGGCTCGACCTAGTGCCCACATACTGGACGCCGGACGGCGAGTTCCCCGGCCACGAGCCGAATCCGATGCTCGAGGAGAACCGGCGCTTCGTGATCGACAAGGTGCTCGCCGAGAAGGCGGCCCTGGGGATCGCGTGGGACGGTGACGCGGACCGCTGCTTCTTCATCGACGACACGGGCGAGTTCGTCGACGGCGACTTCCTCACCGCGCTACTCGCCACGTCGGTGCTTTCGCGCAACCCGGGCGCCGGGATCGTGTACGACGTGCGCGCGAGTCGCGCCGTCCCGGACACGGTGGCCGAGAACGGGGGCGTCCCCCACCTCAACCGGGTCGGGCACGCGTTCTTCAAGCAGGCGATGCGCGAGCACGGCGCGGCGTTCGGCGGCGAGGTGTCCGGCCACTACTACTTCCGCGACTTCTGGTCCGCCGACTCGGGAACGATCCCGGCGCTGCTCGTCCTCGAGCTGATCTCGGTCGAGGACAAGCCGCTCTCGGAGCTCGTCGGCGAGTATCGGGAGCGCTACTTCATCTCCGGCGAGATCAACTCGGAGGTCGCCGACCAGGAAGCGAAGATGCGCGAGCTCGCCGAGCGCTACTCCGGGGGCGAGGTCTCGTGGCTGGACGGAGTCTCGGTCGACTTTCCGGACTGGCACTTCAACGTCCGTCCCTCGAACACCGAGCCCCTGCTGCGGCTGAACCTGGAGTCCCTTGTCTCGCGCAAGGACCTGGAGAACAAGAGAGATGAAGTCCTGAAGTTGATCCGTTCGTGACTCCCGCCGAGGCGCTCGAGCGCGCCGCCCAGGAGGGAATCCACACCCTGCGGCTCCCGACCCCGTTCATGGTCGGCCGCGTCAACTGCTACCTGATCGAGGACGAGCCGCTCACCCTCGTGGACACCGGGGCGAACTCCGGCAAGGGCCTCGACGAGCTCGGGCACCAGCTCGCCGAGCACGAGCGCTCGATCGAGGACCTCGAGCTGGTGGTCCTCACCCATCAGCACATCGACCACATCGGCCTCGCCGAGGTGATCGCCTCCCGGTCCGGCGCCGAGGTCGCCGCGATCGACGCCGCGGTCGACTTCCTCGAGAACTTCGGCGAGGACGCCGAGCGCGACGACCAGTTCGCTGCCGAGCTGATGCTGAGCCACGGTGTGCCCGAGGACGTCGTCACCGCGCTCCAGAGCGTGTCGCGCAGCTTTCGCGCCTGGGGGTCGAGGCCGAAGGTGGGCCGGCCACTTCGCGACGGAGAGACTCTGACGTTCCGGGACCGCGCGCTCGAGGTCCAGCACCGTCCCGGGCACAGCCCCTCCGACACCCTGCTGTGGGACGCGGATCGCCGGATCCTGCTCGCTGCCGACCACCTGATCGCGCGGATCTCCTCGAACGCGCTGATCACGAGGCCCCTGGATGGCTCCGACGACCGAACGCAGGCCCTGGTGACCTACATCGAGTCACTTCGCCGCACCCGTGACCTCCCGGCCGAGATCGTGCTCTCGGGACACGGCGAGCCGATCACCGACCACGTCGCGCTGATCGACGAGCGATTCGCGGGGTTCGAGTCCCGCGCCGAGAAGATCCACGCCCTGATCGCCGAGCGTCCCAGCAGCGGGTACGAGCTCGCCCAGGAGCTGTGGGGCAACGTCGCGGTGACCCAGGCGTTCCTCACGCTCTCGGAGGTGATCGGCCACATCGACCTGCTGATCAACGACGGCCGGGTCCGGGAGCTGACCGAAAACGGCGTGATCCGGTACGAGGCCGTGGGATGAGAGCGGCCAAGAAGCGCATGCTCGTGATCGTCAATCCCTACGCCACCACGGTCTCGGACCGGCTCAAGAACCTCGTCGTGTACGCGCTCCAGGGGCGCTACGACGTCACCGCGGTGAGCACCGAGGCGCGGGCGCACGCGATCGAGATCGGACGCGAGGCGCGCGACGGGGGCTACGACATCGTGGTCGCGTTCGGCGGCGACGGAACCCTGAACGAGGTCGCGAACGGGCTCGCCGGCACGAGCGTCCCGGTGTCGGTGCTGCCGGGCGGGTCCACGAACGTGGTCTGCCGCACGCTGGGGATCCCGAACGACGTCGTGGACGCCGCCGAGCACCTGCTCGGGCTCGCCGACGATTTCAAGCCGCGCAGGATCGACCTCGGGGTCGCGAACGGGAGGCGATTCGTGTTCGCGTGCGGCGCGGGGCTCGACGCGGCGGTGGTCCAGCGCGTCGACGCCCACCCGCGGCTCAAGGCCCGGGCCGGCGAGTGGTACTTCACCTGGGCGGCGATCTCCGCCTTCTACCGGCGCTACCTCCGAGACCCGGTTCGGTTCAACCTCAAGCTCGACGGCGACGTGCTCGACGGGCTGACGCTGATCGTCCAGAACTCGGACCCCTACACCTACTTCCGCGACACCGCCGTCCGGGTGTGCGCCGGCGCCGCGCTCGACAACGGCACGCTCTCGATCGCGCTGCTGAAGCGGGCCGCCCAGCGCGACATGCCGACGATCGCCTCGCGGGTCCTGCTCGACCGACTCACCGCCACCGATCATCGCCAGATCGAGCACTTCGAGGAGGTGACGGCCGCGCGCCTGGAGTCGGTCTCTCGCGACGCCGAGGGCAAGATCCGCCCGTTCCCGCTTCAGGTCGACGGCGACTACATCGGCGACCAGACCGAGCTCGCCTTCGGGATCGACCCCGGGGCGTTGACGATCATCGCCTGACCGCGTCGGCGAACCGGGACAATGCCGGGATGCCCGATCCCGAGTGCCGCTTCTGCGCGATCGTCGCCGGCGACGACGAGGCCCACGTCGTGTACGAGGACGAGCACTCGCTCGCGTTCCTCGACCATCGACCGCTGTTCCCCGGGCACTCGCTGCTGATCCCGCGCGAGCACCACGAGACGCTCGCCGACCTTCCGAACGAGCTGCTCGAGCCGCTGTTCGCAACGGCGCGACTGCTGTCGCGGGCGATCCCCGACGCGATGGACAAGCCGGGCAGCTTCGTGGCGATGAACAACGTCGTCAGCCAGAGCGTCCCCCACCTCCACGTCCACGTCGCCCCACGGCGACCGAAGGACGGCCTGCGGGGCTTCTTCTGGCCGCGACGGAAGTACGACAGCGACGAGCACATGGCCGAGGTCGCCGGGGCGCTCCGGGCGGCGATCGCCGGACTTCAGCCGGGATGAGCGTGGTGGAGCGGGGTGCGATCGAGATCGAGCGCGGGAGCATCGGCGACGTCGATGCGCTTCGCGATCATCGATGCCGACGAGAACCGGGTTGTCGTCGTCCAGTACGAGCGAGGACGCGGGAAGGGAAGCGGGGCGCAGCTTGAGCGGCGTTGGGCCATCGTCTACACCCTTCGGATGGGCAAGGTAGTGAGGTTCCAGGCCTTCAAGACCCGGGAGGAAGCCCTCGAAGCCGCCGGGTGCGGGCTCCCCGACCCGACTGATGGGTCGGCGCTGCATCCATCTCGTTAGGTCCGAGCCCGACGTGAGCGCTCGGGCTAGCGCGCTACGCGTCTAGTCAGCCACAACTGCGCGCTCGTCTCGCACCTCCGCGCGTGAACGCGTGGAGCCGACCGCGCGCGCCCGGCTCTCGCGCAAGGGAGTCGCGGATCGAGCGCAGCCGAACACTTCTCCTCCGAGTATCCGCCAAGCGGTCCGCTGGGATAGGTTCCACGCATGGCGGCGCAGTCGGGCGAGCTGACCCTCGAGATGAAGCGCGTCCTTCCCGCCGCTCCTTCGGTTGTGTCTGAGGCCTTCAGCGATCCCGACGAGGTGGCGAAGTGGTGGGGGCCGGATGGCTTCACCGTCCCGAGCCTCGAATTCGACCCCCGCGTCGGAGACACCTTCCGCATCGAGATGCAGCCGCCCGAGGGCGATCCGTTCTATCTCTCCGGGGAGTTCCGCGAGGTCGATCCGCACACCCGCCTCGCCTACACGTTCGTATGGGAGGACCCAGATCCCGACGACGTCGAGACCCTGGTCGAACTGTCGTTTCGAGATCTCGGCGAGTCGACGGAGGTCGTGTTCGCCCAGGGTCCCTTCAAGACCGAGGCGCGCCGTGATCTTCACCGGGACGGTTGGACGGACGGCTTCGACAAGCTCGAGCAATTCATCTCGCAGACATAGTCAGCCGCGCGCCCTCGGGCGGGCAAGCGGCTCGTTCGGTATCCCTCCTCGCGCGGTGCGGGAGCGGGCACGACGCCGCGGTCACGCGATCCCGGCCACGTGGGACCTGGAGAGGGAGGCCCGACGATTCCCCGACGGTCCCGGATCCCTCCGCCGGGGAATGAGTTGTGGGACTCTTGAACACCAAAGGCTGTTGCGCCCCAACATGGCTGCGAGTGACCTCTACGATCGCATCGCCGCCGGCTACAGGGATACCCGGCGACCGATCCGCGGATCGCGGCCCTGATCTGGGCGGCGCTCGGGGACGCGCGATCGGTGGCGAACGTCGGTGCGGGGACAGGCGCGTACGAGCCGACCGACCGCGAGGTGATCGCGATCGAGCCCTCGGCCGCGATGATCGCTCAGCGGCCGAGCGATGCCGCGCCCGCCCTACAAGCACCGCCGATTCCCCACAACTGCCTCGATGGATTTGAGGGCCTTCTGGCGGCGCCCGGCGGCCTACCTCGACCCTCGAGTGCGCGCCGGGATCTCGACGTTCCACCTCTGCAGCGAAGCTGAGCTCGCCGAGCCGCTACGGCGGCTCCGCCGAGACCTCGAGAACGGACGATGGGTCGAACGCAACCGCGCGCTCTTGGACCTACAAGAACTCGATCTCGGCTACCGCCTCCTGGTCGCCGAGGCGGTTGCGCCGGCCTCGGCGATCGCTGCCGCTCTCGCGTGCCAGTGAGCGCATCGCCGGTGTCGCTCCTCGCGCGACGCGACAGCGCGGCAAGATGACGGATACCCTCCGACGCATCGGTGGCAGGAACCACGAGCCGCACACGTCGGAGTCCGCGCGGGCGATCATCCAGCGCCTCAAGCGGGTTTTCAATGAGCGCGACGTCGCCGGTGTTGCGGCGGTCTACACGGAGGACATCGAGTACGACGATGACGCCTGGCCGGAACCCGTCAAGGGCCATGCGGGGGTGGAGCGTCTGTTCGGGGCGCTCTGGCGGATGGAGTCGGACTGTCGCTTCGAGCTCGTCGACGGTCCGTATCTGTCTGAGGATGGTGGTCGCGTCGCGGTTCGTTGGCGGGTCGTCGGCACCATGGCGGGTCCCTGGGACGTTCCCGAGTCTCCCGCGCTCGCGCCGACCGGCGGTGCATTTGCGGGCGAGATCGGTGGGTTCTACGAGCTCGAGGGAGATCGCATCAGACGCGGCCGCGTCATCGCGAATCAGCTCGAGATGGGCATTCAGTTCGGGGCAATGCCTCCTCCGGGCAGCCGTGCCCAGCGGCTCGGCGCCGCCATGCAGCGCCTGAACGCTCGCCGAATGCGACGGCGAGCCAAGGCATGAGGGCCGACTCATAGCGCTAAAGAACGCTGGCGCCTGCGCGTGAGGGCGGAAGCTGCGCCCGCTGCCGCTGCTCGCGCAATGGAGGTGCGAACGTCAGGCCAGCTTGGCACCTGCGTCTCGTCCGGAGCGGGCATGTCTTACGGTCGCTCCAAGCTGCCTGCATTGATCGGAATGCACCAGCGCTTGTCTCCTGCTGCCGAGCGCGCTGCACTGATCCTGCCTCGGCGTGCGCGCTGTCTCATCGGCAGCAGTTCGATAGAACACGGAGCGTGACCATCAGCAGAGCAGTGCCGAACATCAAGACAAAGCGGCCTGCCGAGACCCGGGACTTCTTCGTCGACCTGCTGGGCTTCGAGGTGGCGATGGACATGGGCTGGGTGGCGACCCTCGCCTCACCGACCAACCCCTCAGCCCAGGTGACGATAATCGGCAACGACGACCCGGCGGCGCCGGGGATATCGGTCGAGGTTGCTGACGTCGATGCCGTCTACGCCAAGGCGGTGGAGCAGGGTCTCGAGATCACCTACCCCCTCCGCGACGAGGAGTGGGGAGTTCGGCGTTTCATGCTCCGCGAGCCGAGCGGCGTGACCGTCAACGTCTTGTCGCATCGTTCGCGCTGAGTGCCTGCCCCGCTGCAGGCAGGCTGCGACACCCAGGCACCTACGCGCTCGCTGCCGCCCGGCGAAAGCGCGAGCGTGCGACCGTGTTACCGTCGGACCCGATGCGCCCGCGCTCATCCGCGAGGTCGGGGATCTGGTGGATACTCGCCCTGATCGCCGTCCTGACCCCGTTCCTGTGGCTGGTGGCGTGGCCTCACGAGCATCCGATCACGAGCTGGATCGCTGTAGCGTTCCTAGTGCTGGTAGGCCTGATTGCGGTGTTCGGCGGGGGCACAGGACGGTCGCGCCGCTGAACGACTCTTCCGCTCCGTGCTGAAAGCGAGCATCTGAAGTCGTACGGGGCGAAACGCTCGCTCGGGACGAACACCAGGCGCCTGTAGGCCTTTCCACTGACGCGTCCTGACGCTCGCCATCCTCCGCAAGCAGCTGCGCGGATCGGAGCCTCCAGCCGGCGGGAGCGCCTGGCTCGGCGCTCCCGCGTGGGCCGGGGACTTCGTTTGGAACCGAAGGCCGACGCTTGCGGGCATCATCGGCGCCCGACGTCCGTGAACGGCGGCGATGATCTCCTCGGTGTCGATCCCCTGCAGATAGATCGAGGTCGTGCCGAGGTTGGCGTGGCCCAGCTGACGCTGGATGATGTTGAGCGAGACTCCCTCACGCGCGAGTTCGAGCGCGTGGGCGTGGCGGAGTTGGTGCGGCGCGAAGCGCCTCCGGATTCCTGCTTCGAGTGCCAGGTGACGGAACTCGACCCGGACGCCGGCAGCTGACCACGGCCGCCCCCGCGTCGGGCCGTCGATGACGCAAAACAGCGGCCCGACGGGCAGCTTCGCCCGCTCTGAGAGCCAGGGGCGAAGCTGCTCGAAGCCCCAACCGTCCATCCCGACCTCACGGCGGCGGCCGCCCTTGCCGCGGCGAACGAGGATCGAGCCGCGGCGGGGGTCGAGGTCGCGCTCACTCAGAGCGACGGCCTCCTGAATGCGAAGCCCGCCGCGCCAAAGGACGGCGATCAGCCCGCGCACCCGCGAGCCGTGACTGTCGGCGCCGACCTCGCGCATCACGGCAATGATCTCCTCGACCGTTGGCGGATCCGCTGGATAGCGCATCCCCTTGTTTCGAGGCGGTCGTCCGGCGTGGTAGCCGGGCAGGGTTGCCGGCGAGCGCCGTCGCCCGGCGGAGTCGAGCACTGCGAACTGGGTCATGGGAACCTCCTCCCATCGACAGTGGATACTGGCGGTTGGCCTACCACCGTGGGCGGGAGTCGCGTCCTGTCGGTCTCAGGTCCCCGGTACGCTGTTCATCGTGGAGCCCCCAGTTCCCAGCACAACGCCGACGGCCGAGAAGCCGGCGCTCAGCGATGCAGAGCGCGCGGAGCGCCTGAAGCTGCTTGCCGAGCGGCTGCGCAACTCCGAAGGACTCGACCACGAGGCGCTGAAGCAGGTCGAGCAGCTGAAGGGCAACGAGCAGTAGCAGCCGCGGTGGACGCCGAAGAGCTGCTGCGCGGCGGGCAACCGTTCGTCGCAGACACTTCGGCATGGTGGCGCGCCGCTGCGCTTCCGGACAACCTCGGATCGCTGATTCAACAGGCGGTGCTCGACGACCGCTTCTGGATCACCCCGATCGTGCGCATGGAGATCCTCTACTCCGCTCGCACCAGCTCAGAGTTCCTCGGGCTTGAGTCCGAGCTCGACGCGCTCCGCATCCTGCGCAACGATCGCGCGGTCGCCGACGCCGCTATGAGCGCGCTCGGCGAGCTCGCTCAGCGCGGTGACGGCTACCACCGGGTGCCGCCCACCGACGCCGTGATCGCCGCGGCTGCCGCCGAGCACGGCGGGTTGGCCGTTCTTCACCGAGACGCACACTTCGATCGGCTCGCCGAGGTCCTCGCTTTCGAGAGCGTCGAGCTCGCTGGTCTGTGAACGCAAGCTCCCGGGTTCCTGGCGAAGCGGGAGCCGGGAGCTCGTTTGCGAGATGTATCAGGATCGTCCGGGGCGAGCGCCAGAGAGCGGCGGGCTTGGACGACCGCCTTTGGCGTGAGAGCGGTACCCGTGTCCCGTAAGGGGATCCCTTTGCGCAACGCCCCGGTGGATGACGCGGCTGGGTTGGACAGGCCGCTCGCGGAAGAACGCGTCCTCAGTCCAGCTTGGAGGCGACCGCCTCGATCTCGACGAGCCATTCCGGCTCCAGCAGGCGCGCACAGATTACGGTGCGGGCAGCGGTGTGGTCGCCGAGGTGCCGGGTGAGGATGGCCACGTTCTCAGGATCGAATGACGGATCGGCGAGATAGAACCGCACGCTCACGAGATCGGCGTAGCTCATCCGCGCGCTCTCGAGCACAGCTCCCAGATGCCGCCAGACCAGCTCGGCCTGCGCCTCGAATGTGTCGGGCATTGTAGTTCCGTTCGGCTCATATCCATTGAGTCCGCTG
Source organism: Solirubrobacterales bacterium (assembly GCA_050697195.1). Taxonomy (GTDB): domain Bacteria; phylum Actinomycetota; class Thermoleophilia; order Solirubrobacterales; family 70-9; genus DASPWW01. Next base: position 3,385 of record JBOGZL010000136.1, on the reverse strand, counting down.
ATGTGAAGGGTGCGGGCACCGGCCGGAACCTCGATGGCATGAGCGTAGTTCGCGTAGGGCGGGAAGGACTCGGCTGGGTTGTGTGGAGTAAGTGCCATCCCCTCATCATGCCAAGGGACCGCCTTGCGAGCCCAGACCTTGGTTCTCACTGCATCGACCCGCGGCAACCGCCCGTCCCCGCAAGCGGAACGGCTAACAGAACGGCCCCGAGCGGCGTCGGCATGGGTGCCGCCGCGGAAATGGGTGTGCCGTAAGGCTGGTTCGGTGACGTGTGCCGGTCACGGGGCATCAAACGGAACAGCCTGACTCTCGGCCCCGCACGGGAGCAGGCGTCCGCACAGTCCTCACTACCGCTCCTGCAGCGAACGAGGAGGAGTAGTCAGCGCAGGCCTATCCCGCGCTTCTCCCTTCGCGTGAGGGTGTCGCACAAACCCAAACCGGGCCAATAGGAGCCGATCTCCGCGCGGGTTAACAATCCGGGCAACGTCGGCCTCGTCCACCACGCGCTCGTCCTGCTGGGCGCTCGCCCAGTCGCTCCGGCCGCTATGTGAGTCTCGTTAGGGGTGCTGGTCGCCGGGACCCTTTGTGCGACATCCCCGCGTGAGAGCGGGAGCGCGGCCTCGAGGCTCCACAGGCTAGGCGGGCAAGGGCACTGCGCGGCTACCCACGCAGGGAATTGGGCGTCAGGTATCCGACGTTGTGGGCGACGAGGCCGAGCCCGTCGAGCGCGCGGAAGACGGCCTCCTCGCGCTGCCCTCGAACCGAGAGAAGGATCGCGTCACGCGCGGACAGGGCGAGCTGCTTCGTCAGCGGCCAGCGCGGCGAGTAACCCGGGTAGCGGTGGTTGAGCCACCGCGAACCCGCCGCGTAGCGGGCGATCGTCGCGAGGAACGGCAGCAATCGCTCGCGGTGGAGATGCTCGACACGCGCCGCGTCGCGGCGCTCGATCGTCCATCCGGCACGCTGGAGCCGGCGTGAGAAGTCCACGTCGCCGCCGGAGCGGATCCCCTCCGCGAACCCGCCGACCTCGTCGAACGCTGCCCGGCGCACGAGGACGTTGCCACCGACGGCAATCCGCCAGTTCGGTCCCTCCCCCCCGCCCGCGAGGTTGAGGAAGCCGCGGGCGCGGGCGTAGCGGGCGACCAGCGCGCCCTGAGCGGGACTCCCGACCACGGTCCCCGCGAGCGCCCCGCAGCCGGCGGGGGGCGGCGGGTCGAAGTACGCGTCGAGGAGCTCGGGCGCCGGGCGGCAGTCGGCGTCCACGAACAGGATCCAGTCGTGGCCCGCAGCGCTCGCACCGGCGTTGCGAGCGTGGTAGGCCGAGCGCTCCGCTGTGGCGCGAACGACTTGCACCGAGGAAGGGAGCACGTCCGGGGCGATCCCGGGGTCGGTGTTGTCCGCGACGATCAGCTCGTCACCGCCAAGCCGCAGCCGACGCAGATTGGTCGCGAGCCTCTCGAGCGTGGCTCGGTCTCCGATGAAGGGGATGACGACGCTAACCGAAGGGCGAGTAGGGAAAGCGATGCCGTGCTCGCTTCGGTGCGGCGTCCATAACCGCACACTCGATGTGGCCTTGGCCGCGAGTGTGCGGTTGGGGTCGCTATACGACCCCTATCGCACATTCGGCGTTCAGGTGCCGGCGAGTGTGCGGTTAAGGTTCCCCCGCTAGGGGGAGTCGGCACTCACCCTCGACGCCACCCGCTCCACCGCCGGTCAGCCCACGCTGCGCTGATCCCCTCAGATTGCCCCGTGAGAAGCGACGGGGGGGCGGCGACTAACCGCCGAAGCGGTTCGTGATCGGGAGCCGACGGTCGCGGCCGAACGCCTTCGGGGTGATCTTGATTCCGGGCGGGGCCTGACGCCGCTTGTACTCCGACCGGTCGACCATCCGGATGACCTCGTCCACGACGTCCTCGGGGAGGCCCTCGGCGACGATCTCGTCGCGGCCCCGGTCGCGCTCGACGTACGCCTCGAGGATCCGGTCGAGGAGCTCGTATGGGGGAAGGGAGTCCTGGTCGAGCTGGCCGGGGCGGAGCTCGGCGGTGGGCGGTCGCTCGAGCACCGACCCGGGTACCAGCTCGCGTCCCTCGACGCCGTTGCGGTAGCGCACGAGCTCGTACGCCAGGGTCTTGAAGACGTCCTTGATCACCGCGAACCCGCCGGCCATGTCCCCGTAGAGCGTCGCGTAGCCGACCGAGAGCTCGCTCTTGTTGCCGGTCGTGAGCACGAGCCATCCGAACCGGTTCGAGAGCGCCATCATCAGGTTGCCCCGGATCCGCGCCTGGACGTTCTCCGCGGCGAGGCCGGGCTCGCCCGAGTCGCGTGAAAAGGCGTCGGCGAGCAGCTCCTCGTAGGTCTCCATCGCACCTTCGATCGGGATCTCGATCACGTCGACCCCGAGGTTGGCGGCAATCCGCCGGGCGTCCGCCTGCGTCTCGGCGCTCGAGTGGGGGGAAGGCATCACCACGCACGTGACCCGCTCCGGGCCGAGCGCATCGGTCGCGACCAGCGCGACCAGCGCCGAGTCGATCCCGCCCGAGAGCGCGACCAGCACGCGCTGGAACCCGTTCTTTTCCACGTAGTCGTGCAGCCCGAGCTTCAGCGCGTCGTAGATCTCCGCCTCCTTGACGAGCGGCTCGGAGGGCGGGGGGCAGTCCCTGGCCTCGGACGGCGATGGGACCTCGAGCCGGGCGACGACCGGGGCGTCCATCCCTCCCGGGACCTCGGCCGGTCGCCGGTCCGTCCCGACCGGCGGCAGCACGATGTCGCAGACGACGAGGTCCTCGGCGAACTGCGCTCCTCGTGCCACGGTCTCCCCGCGCTCATCGATGATCACGCTGTGGCCGTCGAAGACGAGCTCATCCTGCCCTCCCACAGCGTTGCAGAGGGCGAATGCGGCGCCGACCTCCCGCGCGCGGGTGGCCACGATCTCCTGCTCTCGCATCCCGCCCTTGCCGTGGTGGTAGGGCGAGGCCGAGGCGTTCACGATCAGGCCCGCCCCGGCGAGCGCCTCGGCGGCGGCCGGGGGGCCGGGGAACCACACGTCCTCACAAATCGTCAGCCCGACGATCCGGCCGTTGACGTCGATCAGGGCGGGGGAGGGGCCGGGCTCGAAGTAGCGGCGCTCGTCGAAGACCCCGTAGTTGGGGAGCAGCATCTTGGTGTAGGAGGCCTTCACCTCGCCGTCGGCCAGGACGCCGAGCGCGTTGTGCACGAACCCGTCCGCCTCCGCGTAGCCGACCAGCGCGACGATGTCGCGGACCCCGGAGGCGATCTCCTCGAGCGCTCGCATGTTCGCGGCGAGGAAGTGGCGTTTGAGGACCAGGTCCTCGGGCGGGTAGCCGGTCACCGCGAGCTCGGGGAGGATGACCAGCTCGGCGCGCTC
>JBOGZL010000135.1:0-4111 GCA_050697195.1 Solirubrobacterales bacterium | reverse complement strand
CCCTGCGACGCCCCGATCCGCCGCTCTCCTCCTCAGGCCGTGGCCTTGGCGCCGAAGCGCTCCTCCAGGAGCTCGTCGAGGTAGGCCTCCGCGCCGTCCTCGTCCTTGCCGAGCGCGTACATGAACTCTGACGCGAGGATCTTCTTCGCGCGCGTGTACATCTGCTTCTCGCCGGTGGAGAGCCCCTTCTCCCACTCGCGGATCGCGAGGTTCCGAACGACCTCGGCGAGCTCGAACACATCGCCGGTCTTGATCTTCTCGCGGTTGTACTTGAACCGCCGATTCCAATTCTTCGGCATCTCGGAGACGCTGCCGGTGAGGACCTTGATCACCTTCTTGACGTCGCTCCCGCCGATCACGCGACGCAGCCCGGCCAGTCCTGCGTTCTCGCACGGGACCATGACGGTCATGTCGTTGTGGAGGATCTTGATCGTGAGGTAGTCCCGCTTTTCCCCAAGCAGCTGCTTGCCTTCCTTCTTGATCACGACTCCGGCCCCGTGGTGTGGGTAGACGACGTTGTCGCCCTCTTCGAAGTCGCACTGGACCGGGTGCACCTCGGGGCCTGTCTGTATCGGATCTTCTACTAGCTCCGGAATGTCGCCTCCTTTTCGTCGAGACGGCCGCCCCAGGGCGGCCGTCAACTCTGTAGATACCGGTCGACCAGGTCGACCTCCTGAAGCCTGCGAAGGCCCTCGCGGATGTCGCGCGCCCTCTCCCCAACGCCCTCGATCTCCACGAGATCCGCCTCGCTCGCAGAGAGGATCTCGTCGAGCCCGCCGAAGCGGTGGACGACGCGCTCGGCGACGAGCCTCGGGAGCCGCGGGATCCGCCCGAGCACGCGGTAGCCGCGCGGGCTCACCGGATGCTCGAGGGTGTTGACCTTGCGGTCGCAGCCGAGCAGCTCGGCAAGCCTTCCGAAGTCGAGCAGGTCGGCGTGGGAGAGCCGCGTGAGCGCCGCGAGGGTCGCCTCCACGGCTCGCTCGGAGCCGTCGACGGCGTAGTCGCGCACGAGCGCCTCGCGATCGGCGGTCACGCCGACCACCGTCTCCTCGAGCTGGGTCTCGATCAGCCGCCCCTCGGTGCCGAGCTCGATGATGTAGCGCTCGACCTCGACCGCCATTCGGGTCACGAGCTCGGCGCGCTGGAGCATCGCGAGCACGTCGTGCAGCACGCCCCCGCCCTCGAACTCAAGCGCGGTGAGCCGGGTGGAGACCTGATCGAGCCGGGCGCGGTACTTCTCGAGCGTGGCGAGGCCCTGGTTCGCCTTGCTGAGAACGGTGGGGATGTCCTGGAGGATGTACTTCATCCCCTCGAGGTAGATGCTGACCACGTCGCGGCGCTCCGAGATCGAGATCACCAGCGCGCTGGTCTGCTTCGAGACGCGGTCCGCGGTGCGATGGCGGGTGCCGGTCTCCATCGAGACGATCGTCGGGTCCGGCATCAGCTGAACGTTCGCCCACGAGATCCGCCTCGCCTCGGCGTCGAGCACGATCGCGCCGTCCATCTTCGCGACCTGATAGAGCAGCGCCGGGGTGTAGTCGATGTCGAGCTTGATCCCGCCCGAGAGCAGGAAGGAGATCTCCTCCGGCTCACCGAGAACGAGCAGGCCGCCGGTGCGAGCGTGGACGATGTTGTCGAGGCCCTCGCGGAGAGGGGCGCCCGGGGCGACCATGTCGAGGGCTCGAAGCAACCGGGGTTCCTGACGCGCCTCCAGCTCGTTCAGATCTCCCCCGGGCATCGGCGCCATCACTCCGAGCCATCATGGCAAAAGGCGCTGCACGTTGCGGGCCAGCGCAATTCCGTGTGGAAAGCTCGGAATGGCCCGTGTCAAGCGGGAGTCGCAGCCGTTCGGCTACCGGCCAGATTGGGCAAGGGCCTGCGCGACGAGCACCAACGTCGCATGGGACTCGCTGACGATCTGCCGCCAGGTGATCCGCATCACCCGATAGCCCCGGGCCTCGAGCTGGGCGTCGCGTCGACGATCGCGCTCGAATGCGGCTGCGTGGGAGTGAAACCGGTAGCCGTCGACTCGACGACGAGACGCTCGCGCGGCCACAGAAAATCGACCTCATACCCTTGAAGGCGGACGTTGGTGCGCGGTGGCGGAAGCCCCGCGGCCCTGACCAACGCGAGGAAGCGCTCCTCTGCCTCGGATCGGGTTAGGCCTGGTGTGGCCTGGGCCTCCAGCAACGCCCGCAGGGGCCCGGTCCCCGGGCGCCCGCGGTGCCGAGCGAGCAGCGTCGAAAGCTCGCGTTCGCTCGCCAACCGCCTGCGCTGGGCTTCGGCGAGAGCCTGCTCGAGCTCCCGGCCTGAGGCGCTTGCGGCCAGGTCCAGAAGTGTCCGCGGTGGGCTGGTGAGGGGAGTGCACCCACGGACACGGACCTCGCGCTGATCAAGTGCGGTCGCTCGATACAAGCGTATCCCCGGCTTCACGCCGGGGTTGCGGCGAGGGACCGTGATGTCGACCGGCCGCGAGCCGACCGCATCGGGCAGCAGCTGCCAAAGGGCCGCGGCGCTCAGCTGGCTGAGGTCCGCGCCCCGGCCGCAGGCGAGGACCGCCGCGAGCCCGCGCGCGTCGTGGGATGCGGGCGGATGGCCGGTGAGATAAACGCCGCGGTGCAGCCTGTGCAGCCACTGACGCCTCACCCGCCGGTCGATCGCGCCCGGCCCGAGCCCCGCGGTCAGTAGCTGCCTGCGCGTGATGACGCCGTGTTGCCGTCGAGCGACGGCGGCGATCGCCTCGTCGCGCTCCACCAGCCCGCCGCCAACACGACGATCGCTCGCGATCCCGGACCGCTTGTCGAGTTGACCGCCTATACGGTGGTTAAGTCGGCAGCCGCTCCTCGTGCCCCGTCGATTGTCGTGTTATCGGGTCTAGGCAGCTTTCTTCGCGCGAGCGGGGGGCGCGTGGGCGGCGCGCAGGCCGTCGCGAAGGCCGGACACCGAGACGAGGCCGTCGATCGGCTCCGCCGCCGGTGGGCCGATCACCCGCGAGAGGCCGAACTTGAGCGCCTCCGCGACGCGGCGCTCGGGGTGGGCGACGTGGCGCAGCTCGCCTGTGAGCCCGATCTCCCCGAAACATGCCCGCGGGCGACCCGGGCCGTCGTTCAGCGCCTCCCCGCGGTGGGCCGAGGCGAGCGCGAGGGCGACGGCGAGGTCGGCGCCGGGCTCCTCGACCCGCACCCCGCCGGCGACGTTCACGAACACGTCCGCGCTCGCGAGCGATATCCCGGCGTGGCGCGCGAGGACCGCGAGCACCAGGCTGAGGCGATTGCGATCGATCCCCGCGGCGATCCGGCGCGGCGGGACGACCTCGGTCGGGGCGACCAGCGCCTGGACCTCGACCAGCAGCGGTCGCGTCCCCTCCATCGCGCACAGCACGCACGACCCCGGCGCCGCGGTCGCCTCGCCGACGAACCGCGCCGAGGGGTCGGCGACCTCGGTCAGCCCGCCCGAGCGCATCTCGAACACCGCGACCTCGCTGGTCGCGCCGAAGCGGTTCTTGAGGGCGCGCAGGGTGCGGTAGCTGCGCTCGCGCTCTCCCTCGAACATCAGCACGCAATCCACCAGGTGCTCGAGCACGCGCGGCCCGGCCAGCGAGCCCTCCTTCGTGACATGGCCGACGAGGATCACCGCGACGTCGAGCCGCTTCGCGGTCTCCATCAGCGCCGCCGCCGCCTCGCGAACCTGGCCCACCGATCCCGGGGCGCCCGTCGCGTCGGTGGCGTGAAGGGTCTGGATCGAGTCGATCACGCAGACGTCGGGCCGCTCGGCCTCGAGCGCGGCGAGGACCGTCCCGACCTCGGTCTCGGCGATCGCCGGGACTCCGAGCGCCGCATCGCCGAGGCGCTCTGCGCGCAGCCTCACCTGGGCCGTGGACTCCTCCCCGGAGACGTACAGCGTTCGCCGCCCGGCGGCGGAGAGGTTGCCGAGCGCCATCGCCGCGACCGTGCTCTTGCCGATCCCGGGCGAGCCGCCGAGCAGCACCAGCGATCCCGGCACGATCCCTCCCCCGAGCACGCGGTCGAGCTCGCCGATCCCGGTCCCCGCGCGGGCGACCCGCGGCGCCGCGACCTCGCGCAGCGGCACCGGCTTCGGGGCGTCCCCAGCC
>JBOGZL010000134.1:0-3736 GCA_050697195.1 Solirubrobacterales bacterium | reverse complement strand
GAGCGCGCCGTCGAGGCGATCGTCGCCGCTGCGTACACGGGCGAGACCGGGGACGGGCTCCTGTTCGTGCTCCCGGTCGGCCAGGTCGTCCGGATCAGGACCGGGGAGCGCGGCGTCGACACGATCCGCCACCAGGCCCCGGTCGGGTGGGGCTATTGAGGCTCTGGGACTGGACCAAGGGGATCGTTCGCGACCAGACGGGCGGCGTCGAGCCCGTTAACGTCGGCCTCGAGCGAAACCCCGGCGCGGTCGTCGAGCTGGGGGCCGAGAACCCTCCGGACGTTCCGATCTACGTCCTTCGGGTGGGGATCAGGGGCGGCTTCGGCGGGACCCGGGCGGGGCTCCCGGTGTTCCGGCACGAGAATGCGTCCCCACACCCGATCCTCAAGGAGATCTACCGCTGCGAGGTCGCCGGCAAGTCCCTGGAGGCCGCGAACGTGTACGCGCTGCGAAGCAAGGTGGAGCGCCAGCTCGAGGTGATCGCGCCCGCGCGCGCGCTTCCGCTGTGCTATTTCCGCGCCCCGCGGTTCGACTACTCGCTGCCCGTTTACGAGCAGGGCGCGCGGCTCGTCTGCCCCGTGCTCACCGGCCCGAAGATCAAGTCCCACGACCTCGCCGGGTTGCGCGAGCCGCTCGTCCGCTGGCTGCGCTCCGCCGGCTACCTGATGGAGGACGAGCAGCCCGAGATCCTCGTCGTGCGCCCATCCGACATCCGCCTCGTGCCTCCGGCGGCCGTGATCCGCTCCCTCGACGACGCCTCCCTGTGGTTGCCCGCGGTCGAGGGCGCATCCGAGGGCGGGCGGGTGATCGGCCTGCTCTCCAACCCCACCGAGCTGCGCGAGCACGAGCGGCGCCGCCGGGGTCCCACGGCGCCGGACGCGCCTCCTTCCGCACCGGACGTAACCGGGCTGTTGCGCTACATCGGCCACGAGCTCGCGGTCAGGGGCCACGTCCTGAACCCCTGGGCGCTGTACGCGACCGATGTCCGGCCCGAGATATGGGCGCGCGCGGAGGAGCTCACCGACGCCACCGGGCAGCGCCTCGCGTGTCTGATGGAGGGCGGCGAGAGCCTCGGGGTCCCGGTTCGCCACACGGCCGCCGGCGAGGTGGTCGCTGGGCTTCAGGAACGCGGCATCACGGTCTTTTTGGCCGGCGACACCGACGCCCTCGCCACCTCGGTCGCACGCTACCTGGTCGAGATCGGGTTTCTGCGCCACGCCGGGGACATGCGGATCGAGACGGCGGCCGAGCGGCCCGCCGAGTCGCTGGACCTCGACACGATCTGGACCCAAGACCAACACGCGCGAGGAGCGAGCTTCCCGCGCGGTCACCGAAACCATGACACGGAACTCGAAACCGAAGACCGGGAGGTCACACAGACATGACGGTTGCCCTGATCATCGCGGCGTCGGTCGTCGCCGCCCTGGTGCTGATCGCGTTCATCATCTGGGCCCACCAGTACACGAAGGCGGGCCCCAACGAGGTGCTGATCATCTCCGGGCGCAGGGGTCGCAGGGCCCAGGGCCCGAGGATCGTCCGCGGTGGGGGCACGTTCGTGTGGCCGTTCCGCGAGCAGGTGCAACGGCTCTCGCTCGAGCTGATGCAGTTCGACGTCCGCACCGGTGAGACCTACTCCGAGCACGGCGTCCCGATGCAGGTGGACGGCGTCTGCATGGTCAAGGTCGACCCCACCGACGAGGGGATCCAGCTTGCCGCGGAGCAGTTCCTGTCCCGTGGACGCGACGACATCGTGCGCACGGCCCAGCAGGCCGTCGAGGGCCACCTTCGCTCCGCGGTCGGCTCGCACTCGATCGAGGACGTGTACCGCGAGCGCGCGAAGCTGGTCGCCGGGACCAAGGACCTCGCCGCTCCCGACCTCGAGCGGATGGGGCTGGAGATCGTGTCCCTGACGATCCGCCAGATCACCGACAAGCAGGGCTATCTCGAGGCGCTCGGGCGCCCCCGCACCGCGCAGGTGAAGCGCGATGCGGTCCGGGGCGAGGCCGAGGCCGAGCGCGAGGCGCGCGCTGCCCGTTACACGGCCGACACCTCGATCGAGGAGTCGCGGCGCGACTTCGAGATCCAGAAGTCGACCTTCAAGCAGGAGGGCCAGCGGGCGCTCGCCGAGTCCGACCTCTCCTACGACCTCCAGCGCGCGATCACCCAGCAGGAGGTGCGCGCCCAGGAGCTCCAGGTCGAGATCGTCGAGCGCCAGAAGGCGATCGAGCTGATGGAGGCCGAGGTGCGGCGACGCACGAACGAGCTCGAGGCGGAGGTGATCGAGCCCGCGAAGTCCGAGGCTCGCAAGATCGAGTCGCTCGCCGAGGCCCGCCGCGAGGAGCTCGCGGCGCAGGGCTCGGGCGAGGCCGACGCGGCGCGCCTGCGCGGCGTCGCCGAGGCCGAGGCGATGATGGCGAAGGCGGAGGCGTGGGCGAAGTATTCGGATGCCGCGATCGCGGATCGCCTCCTGTCGATCATGCCCGAGCTCGCGGCCGCGGTCTCCGAGCCGCTATCGAAGACCGACAAGATCGTGATGCTCGGTGGCGACGGGAACGGCGGCGTCGGCGCCCACCGGGTCACCCGCGACGTGATGAAGATCGTCGCCGAGCTGCCCGAGGTGCTCGAGTCGCTCACCGGCAAGCGGCTCGACGAGCTCGTCAAGGCGCTTCCGAAGACGGGAGAGAGCGCGGCGGCGGGCAAGGGCGACGCGGAGGAGGGTCGCTGATGGCGTCCGAGGCGATCGCGGGGCCGCTCCCGCTCACGGTGCAGGAGTTCTCCGACCAGCACGAGGTCGAGGCGAAGCACGTGCTCGAGATGGCGCGCGAGCACGGCGTGCGGATGGTGGACTTCAAGTTCACCGACCTCCCGGGCACGTGGCAGCACGTCTCGCTGTCGATCCACGGCCTCGACGAGGCCGCGTTCGAGGACGGGCTCGGTTTCGACGGGTCCTCGATCCGCGGTTTCCAGGAGATCTCCGAGTCGGACATGATCCTCGTCCCGGATCCCGCGACGGCGGTGATCGACCCGTTCCACGAGCAGCGCACGCTGTCGATCGTGTGCAACATCTTCGACCCGATCACGCGGGAGCCATACAGCCGCGACCCGCGCTACGTCGCCCAGAAGGCGGAGGGCTACCTGATCGAGACGGGGATCGCGGACACGTGCTTCATGGGGCCCGAGGCCGAGTTCTTCATCTTCGATCACGTCGCCTTCGATCAGACGGTGAACAAGGCCTACTACGAGGTCGACTCGAAGCAGGGGTTCTGGAACCGCGGCGCGGGCTTTCAAGGCAACGGCTCGCGCAACGGGGAGCCGGGGAACCTCGGCTACACGCTGCGCCCCCAGGAGGGCTACTTCCCGGCGCCCCCCGCGGACACCCACTCCGACATCCGCGCGCGGATGGTCGTCGTGCTCGAGGAGATGGGGATCCCGTGCGAGTTCCACCACCACGAGGTCTCCGCCGGCGGCCAGGCGGAGATCGACCTGCGCTTCGACAAGCTGCTGCGGATGGGCGACAAGCTCCAGACCTACAAGTACGCGGTCAAGAACGTCGCCTACGAGGCCGGCAAGTCGGCGACCTTCATGCCGAAGCCGCTGTTCGAGGAGAACGGGTCGGGGATGCACGTCCACCAGTCCCTGTTCCGGGGGGGGCGAGAACGCGATGTACGACTTCAACGGCTACGGGCTGCTCTCGCGCGAGGCGCTCAACTACATCGCCGGGATCCTCGCCCACGGC
>JBOGZL010000133.1:0-10464 GCA_050697195.1 Solirubrobacterales bacterium | reverse complement strand
CGCCACCCGCGGCGGGCCGCGGGCGCGGCGCTCGGCGCGCTGGCGGCGCTTGCCGCGACCGCACTCGGCCTCCTCGCGATCGGCGTCCCCGCGCGCCTCATCCAGCCCGGGGGCTGGGACGAGCTCGGGAGCGAGATCGGCCGCGGGTTCTCCGGGCTCAACGGCGACATCGCCTACCCTTACCGGGGCGCCAACGAGTGGTCGCGCCTCGTGATCCTCGCCGGCCTCCCGCTCGCGCTCGGGCTCGCCGCCGCGCTCGCCTTCTGGCCCGGCGGCCGCTCGCCCCGCGCCCGCCGCACCGTTCCACTGGTGGTCCTCGCCGCGACCTTCGCGGTCGGCGCAACGGTCGTCGCGCCCGAGCAGCCGCTGCTGTGGGGCTTCCTCCTCCTGCTCGCGATCGGAGCGTGGCTGTGGCTTCCCTCAGTGGGAACGCGGGACGCGATCGCGGGCGCCGTGCTCGTCGCCGTCGCCGGGGCGCTCGCCCTCCCGCTCGCCGGCGCGCTCGACCACGACGAGCCGTGGATCGACTTCCGCGAGTGGGAGCTCGGCCGCGCCGACCCGACGACGTTCGAGTGGAACCACAGCTACGGGCCGCTCGACTGGCCCCGCCACGGCACCGCGCTCGCCGCGATGGAGACCGACAACCCCCAGTACTGGAAGACCGCGGTGCTCTCGGAGTTCGACGGCACCGCGTGGCAGCGGACGGAGCAGGCCTTCGGGGACCGCCTCGAGCTCCCGATGGAGGTCGAGGGCGAATCCGGCGCGATCGGGTTCGAGGCCCCGAACGCGAGGTGGCTCGAGCAGATCGGCGTCACGGTCGGGCCGATGGAGAGCGAGTTCGTGCTCGGCGCCGGCGCGCTGATATCCGTCGACGGGCTCGAGAACGTCCTCTCGCGGCCGGACGGCACGACGGTGACCGACGGCGACCCGCTCGAGGAGGGCGACACCTACAGCATCACAGCCTATGCCCCCGACCCGAGTGCGCGCCGACTTCGCGGCGTCCCGGACCGGTACGAGCCCGCGCTCGCCCGGTACACGCAGCTCACGATCCCCGGCCGCGCCCCCGCCCAGGGCCCCGAGTCCACGGCACTCGCGCCCCGCACCGACGTCCAGATCCCGCTCCGCGGCGCCCCCACCCCGCCCGGCGATCGCGCGGCACGCCAAACAATCGCCGCCTCCCCCTACGCCGACACCTACGAGCTCGCGACCCGCCTCACCCGCGAGCCCACCGCCTACGACGCCGCGCGCTCGATCGAGCAGCACTTCCAGAGCGGCTTCACCTACACCGAGGACCCGCCCTCCAACCGCAATCCCCTCTCCGCCTTCCTGTTCGAGGGCCGCCTCGGCTACTGCCAGCAGTTCTCCGGCGCGATGGCGCTGATGCTGCGGATGAGCGGGATTCCGAGCCGCGTCGTGTCGGGCTTCAGCCCCGGCACCCCAGACCCCGACGACAAGGACCGCTACCTCGTCCAGGACCTCGACGCCCACTCCTGGGTCGAGGCGTACTTCCCGACGATCGGCTGGGTCAGCTTCGACCCGACTCCCGCGAGCGCCCCCGCCGCCGGCCGGACCGCCGCGGCCAGCCTCGACGCGGGCGGCCTCGGGCTCGGCGGCGGCAGCCAGGGCCAGAACCGTCGCAAGGGCTTCACACCGCCGGAGACCCGTCCCGCCGCCACGACCCCCTCTAACGCCGGCTTCCCGCTGTGGACGATCCCCGGCGGGATCGCGATCCTCGCCCTCGTCGGCCTCGCCGTCGCGGCAGCGTCCGCCGCGGCTCGCCGCCACCGCTACCTTCGCCTCCCGGCTGGGGCCCGGGCCGACGCCCATCTCCGCGAGCTTCCCGACGCATTCGGCCGCCTCGGCTGGCCGGTGGACGCCAACGAGACCCTGCTCGCGCTCGAGCGCCGCCTCACCACCTACCGCAAGCACGCCGCCGCCCGCTACGTCGCCAGGCTCCGCGCTGGCCGCTTCGCCCCGATCGGCGACGACACCCCCACCCTCAAGGACCGTAGATCCCTCCGCGAAGAGCTCGCCTCGAGGCACGGCCTTCGCGCGCGTCTGCGCGGCCTCCTGGCGATCCCACCCGGCGGACCCAGCGGATGAGGTGAAGCTTTCACGCCGTGCGCGTCATCCGCGACATCCACGGGTCTATCCTCGTGTGGCCATGGAGCGAGCCCGCGCCACGTGGACCGACGAGCGCCTCGATGACCTCTCGAACCGGGTAGACGAGGGCTTCAACCGCCTCGACCAGGACCTGCGCCAGCAGCGCGTCGAGATCAACGCGCGCTTCGACGCCCTCGAGGCGCGGCTCGGCGGTCGCATCGACGGCGTTCAGCGGACGATGATTCAGGTCGGCGGCGCGACGATCGTCACCGTCCTCGCGACGCTCGTCACCATCGTCGCCCGGACCTGACCGAGGCTCCTTCGACGGGCTACGACTCGAGCCGGCGCACGTCCTGGAGCACGAGCTGGAAGCCCTCGCGGTAGCCGCGCAGGTAGTCGGAGTCGGACTCGTCGAGGAAGCGGCGCGGGCTGAGGCCAGCGCTCACGGCGGGGACCGCTCCACGCAGCGTGTGATCGCGGCGACATCGCCGGCCGCGTCCTGGATGCAGGCGGTGCGGCGCTCGGCGTCGCGGATCTGGCGCTGGGCCGGCGGCGGAAGCCCGGCGCCCGGAGGTCCCGAGGATCCGACCTGATCGACCCCCCGGCCGCTCGGCCTCGCCTGGAAGCTCAGGTTGGCGCCGTTCGGGGCCTCCGCGTTGAGCACCCAGCGCAGCTTCGGCTCGATCAGGCCCTGCTCGAGGATCGCGTTGACGACCTCGAGGTTGCGCCCGCCGACGTGGCGCCTGGCGCCGCTCAGCAGGCGCCCCAGCGACCCGGGCTCAACCTGGGAGCCCTGAAAGTCGCGCTCCTCCAGCCTTCCGGCGCCGACCGCGACCGCGACCGGGAGCTCGGTGAGCTCGCCCGCGCTCCACCCGAAGCCGGTCGGCTCCTCGCCGCCCCGCACGTCGAGCTCGATCCCGCCCGGCATCGCCATCACCCGGAGCAAGTTCGGATCTCCCCCGATCTCCTCCCGAAGCGCGGCGAGAGCGTGGGCGAGGCCGCCGGTGCTGAGCGCGGGCGGCGCGGCGGAGTCGCCCCCCTCCCCGCCACCGGACTCCCCGGGAGCGGTCGACCGCTCGTCGGCCGGCTCGCTCGCCTCCTCGATCTCGTCGGCGAGCTCGCCGAAGTCGACCTCGAGCGCCGCCAACCCGACCCCGACCAGGACGGCGACCGTGAGCAGCGCGGCGACGAACTTGCGCCCGCCCGGGCCGAGGATCCCCTCGTCCTTGTAGGGCGGTCGCGGCATCCCGGAGGGACCTCCTGCCACGGCCGCGATCCTATCCGGCGCTCGGCGGCCGAATCAGTCGATCACGATCGCGCGCGAGCGGTCCGGCTTGCAGACGAAGATCTTGCGGCCGACCTTCTTGCGGCCCGCCCACGCGTAGTAGGTGCCTGACTTCAGCGTCAGCTCGTCGACGCGCACCTTCCAGGTGCCCTTGCCGTCGGTGCGATCCTCGCCCATCACCTTGTTCCCGTCCTCCCCCTTCTTCACCAGCCTCACCCTGCGCTTCTCACACGGCTCGAAGGTCGACTGCACCCTGCCGTGGAACGCGGGGGAGCGCTCGCTGATCCTCACCTTGGTCTCGTAGTTGGCCGACGGTTTCCCGCTCGCGGTCAGGGCGGGGACGCAGGCGATCGCCACCGCGCTGATCGCGACGACAACGAAGCTCCTTTTCGCTAAGTGACGCACTGGGACTGGTACGCCGGGGACAGGTTGCGAGGATGCGTAACCCTCACCGCTACAAGTTACGAAGCGCCGTGGCGATTTCCTCCTCGCCGCTCACGATCTCGAACGTCTTCCCGACCGTCGATGGCTCGTCGAGGACCGCGAGCAGGGTCGCGGCGACGTCGTCGCGGGGGATCTCCCCGCGGCGGCCGAGGCTCTCCGCGGCCTCGATCCGGCCCGTGCCGGGATCGTCGGTGAGGTGGCCCGGGCGGACGATCGTGTGGTCGAGGCCGCTCGCGACCAGCGCGTCGTCGGCGGCGGCCTTCGCCCGCAGGTAGACGGCGAACACCTCGTCGCCGGGCGGCGGGTCGTCGGCGCCCATCGAGCTGACCATCACGTAGCGCGAGATCCCGTTCGCCTTCGCGGCGTCGATCAGCTTCACCGCGCCACCGAGGTCGACGGTCTTCTTCCGCTCCGTCCCGCTCCCCGGCCCGGCCCCGGCCGCGAACACGACCGCGTCCGCGTCCCCCACGGCGCCGGCGAGGTCGGCGTCGTCGTCCTCGATGTCGCACACCACCGCGCTCGCGCCGGCGCCCTCGAGGTCCGCCGCGTGGTCGGGATTGCGGATCACGCCCCGCGCCCCGTCGCCGCGCTCCGAGAGCAGGCGAAGCAGGCGCAGACCAGCCTTTCCGTGTCCTCCGACGACCACCACGTCCATTCGGTTCATCCCCTTCACATCGCCGCTACATTCCTGCTGCCAAGCCTACGTACCTTTCACGGTGGCCGGGGGGAGCACTGCCCTCACCGCACATGGAAGTCCCGGAATTCGCGCGCGGCTCGCCGCTCCTCGAGGGCGCGTTTCGGATGGCCGAGCACGCCCATTCCGGCCCCCGGCACGAGGCCGAGACCGGCCTCGGGCACCCCGTGCGAGTCGCCGAGCTTCTAAGCGCGCAGGGGTTCGACGAGACGATCGTCGCGGCGGCCCTGCTTCACGAGGTGATCGAGGAGACCGCGACCGACGCCGGTGAGGTCGAGGAGCGCTTCGGCCCCGAGGTCGCGCGGCTGGTCGCGGCGATGACCGAGGATGAGCGAATCGAGCCCTACGCGGAGCGCAAGGCCGAGCACAGGGCGAGGGCCGCGCGGGATCGCAGCGTCGCCGCGATCTACGCGGCCGACAAGCTCGCGAAGACCGAGGATCTGCTCGCCCACAATCCGTACTCCGCCCCCGAGCCGAGGCTGGACCACTACATGAGCACCCTGCGCGAGCTCGGCGACACCTACCCCGATCTCCCCTTCCTCGGTGAGCTGCACCGCGAGCTGGAGCTGATCGGCGAGGAGCGGCGCGGCGATCGCTGACTCGTTGGAGATCGAGCGCAAGTTCCTGCTGGACGAGAGGCCGGGGTGGCTCGACGAGCATCCCTCGACCGCGATCCGCCAGGGCTACCTCGCGATCGTCGAGGGAGAGAGCGAGGTCCGCCTGCGCGAGAAGGGCGGGGCGACGTTCTTGACGGTGAAGCGCGGCTCGGGCGAGGTGCGCCGCGAGGAGGAGGTCGAGCTCAGGCGGGAGCAGTTCGACGCGCTGTGGCCGCTGACGGAGGGAAGGCGGGTGTCGAAGCGCCGCTACGCGGTCGCCCACGACGACCTCACGATCGAGGTCGACGTGTTCGAGCACCCGCTCGCGGGAATCCTCCTCGCGGAGGTCGAATTCCACTCCGAGGAGGCAAGCGCGGCATTCGATCCTCCAAGCTGGCTGGGTACCGAGGTGACGGGGGATGGCCGGTACGCAAACGAGAGCCTCGCGATGCGCGGGGCGCCGCCGGGAGGATCGGGATGATTCCGACATACCGCCTCCGCGCGGACGAGCCGGTCGCCGACGGGCTCCGCCGGGTCGCGACGGGGCGGGCGGAGAGTGCGATCCAACACCTGCGCGGAAAGGTGGACGAGGAGCCCGCGGTCGCCGTCCACGAGACGCGCAAGGACCTGAAGAAGCTTCGCTCCGTGCTGCGCCTGGTCCGCGGGCCGCTCGGCGACGGGACCTACGCGCGCGAGAACTCCCGCTACGGGGAGGCGGCGCGCGTGCTCTCCGGTCCGCGCGACGCGGAGGTGAAGCTGGAGACGATCGCCGCGCTCCAAGAGCGGTTCGGCGATTCCTTCCCCGGGGACGGGCTGGCAGTGCTGATTCGCGCCCTCGAGGATGAGCGCCGCGCGCTATCCGAAGGAATGTCCCTCGACGATGGCGCCGGCCCCGCCGCCACCGCCGCGCTCCAGATCGAGGCGGGGCGCGACGCGATCGCCGACTGGAGCCTCGACGGAGAGGACTTCGAGCTGATCGCGGCCGGGCTGAAGCGGAGCTACCGGCGAGGGCGGAACCGCTTCGCGGACACCGGGGAAGATCCCAGCGCGGAGAACGTCCATGAGTGGCGAAAGCGGGTCAAGGATCTCTGGTATCACCTCCGCCTCGTTCGCGATGCCCGTCCGGGCAAGCTGGGGAGGGCCGCGGACAAGGCGCATGACCTCTCGGACCTTCTGGGCGACCATCACGACCTCGCGGTGCTGCGCGAGGACGCGGAGAGCCGGACCCGTCTGCTGAGCGACGAGGATCTCGGGGGCCTCGGGGAGCTGGTCGCGCAAAGGCAGTCGGAGCTGCTCGCGAGCGCGACCTCGCTCGCCGAGGGGCTCTACGCGGAGCCGCCGAAGAAGTTCATCGCGCGGATCGAGCGGCACTGGAGGAAGTGGCGCTGAGCGCCGGCTAATCGTCTCGGGGCGTGCCGAGCTCGGCGGAGTCGCGGGCGAAGAGCATCGCGAGCGTCCAGTCCGATAGCAGCCGGGCGCGGCGCCGCGTCCCGGGCATCGCCGCGAGGTGGTAGCCGCGCGCCACGCACCATGCGGGGAAGCCGCGCAGCTTCAAACCCATCACGCTCGCGACGCCCTTGTGGCGACCCAGCCCCACGACCATCCCGCGGTTCCGGTAGGCGAACGGCCGCGCCTCGCCGCCCACCACCGCCGCGGCGACGTTTCGCGCCACCGCACGCCCCTGGCGGAGCGCGAACTGCGCGGTCTGAGGGCAGGGGTCGCCGGGCGCGGAGGGATCCGGGACGGCGGCGGCGTCCCCGATCGCCCACGCGTTGCGGTGACCCTCGACACGCATCCGCGAGTCGGTGGTGATCCGCCCCCGCCCCTCGAGCGGCAGGCCGAGCGCGGCGACGGCGGAGCACGGGGTGATGCCCGCGGTCCACACCAGCGTCCGGGCGGGGATCGTCTCCCCGGTGGTGAGGTGGACGCTGCGCTCGGTCACCTCATCGACGTGGACGCCGGTCTGGACCTCGATCCCCCGCGACTGAAGCTCGCGGGTCGTGAACTCCGACAGCGCCGGGGGCATCTCCCTGCTCATGATCCGCGGCTCGCCCTCGGCGAGGGTCCACCGCATCCCGTGGCGTGCACAGCGTGGGTACAGCCCGATCACGTCGGCCGCGAAATCCTCGATCTCCGCGATCGCCTCCACGCCGGTGTAGCCGCCGCCGGCGAAGACGTAGCCGAGGTGCGCGGCGCGCTCGTCGGGTTCGTCCGTCGCCTCGGCGCTCTCGAGGCTCGCGATCACGCGGTTGCGGAGCGCGAGCGCATCGGCGACGCTCTTGAACGGGAGCGCGTGCTCGGCGAGGCCGGGGATCCTCGGGTGCTTGGAGGTCGAGCCGAGGGCCACGATCAGGTGGTCGTACCGAAGCTCCTCGGTCTCGCCGGCGGGAGGGGTGACGCGAAGGATGGAGCGCCCGGGATCGGCCCCCACCACGTCGCCGACCCGGACCTCGGTCCCGCGCAGCTCCTCGCGCAGCGGCACGACCACGTGGCGCGGCTCGAGCGTGCCGCCGCCGACGCCGGGAAGCAGTGGCGCGTAGAGGAGGAAGTTGCCGTCGTTGACGAGCGTGACCTCGGCGCTCCCCGGCGCGAGGCGGCGCTCCAGCTCGCGTGCGGCGTACAGGCCGCCGAAGCCGCCGCCGGCGACGATGATCCTCGCGGGCACCGGGGCAGTCTCCCTGCTCCCGGCCGCGCCCGCGTGCAGGGTGGGTTGCGCCTGTGCGCACCGGTGGGGTGCGCCTGCGCGCACGGGTGCCGCTACCCTTGCCCGTAGCCCGGTGGGTTTTCCCTCCCCCTCCGCCCTTCGAGCCGACGCTTCCGCAGAGGGGGAACAACCAAGGAGGAACCCACGATGGCGAAGACCATCACGACCGACCAAGTCATAAGGGCGGCTCGGGATCTCGCTCAGTCGGAGTTCACGCGCGACGACGTCGCCGGGAAGCTCGGCGTGGGCAAGCCGAAGTTCAAGGACGCCTTCAAGGCCGCCCGCCAGTCGGGCGGGCTCGAGAAGGTCCGCGACGACGCCGACGGCAAGGGCCGGTTCCGGGTCGTCACCGAGTAGCCGTGCAGATCGACGAGAGCGCCCCCGCGGTCGCATCGAGCGAGGTCGAGGTCTCGGCGCCGCCCGAGGTCGTGTGGGACGTGCTCGCCGACTTCGAGCGCTGGGCGCGCGGCGGGCTGAGGCAGTAGTTCAGCCGGGATCGAGCGCGAGCCCGAAGGGGCTCCCCTCGGAGTCCTTGCATATCGCCCATCGCTCGCCCGGGTGGACGACGCTTCCCCCGAGCGCCTCGACCCGGCTCAGCGCCTCGGCGAGGTCGGCGACGACGAAGTAGGGAAGCGAGAACGAGTCCCCCGGACCGCGCCCGCGGGAGTGGACCCCGACGGCGGGGCCTGCGGCGTGCGTCTGCCACCCCTCCCCCTCGCCATCCTCGCGCGCCTCGAGCTCAGCGCCGAGGAGCCCGCCCCAGAACCGCCGCGCCCGCTCGGGGTCATCGGCGGGGAACTCGACCAGCGACAGCTCGGGGTCGGCCACCGCCGGGACGATAGTGGCCTAGCGGCGTTGGAGCTGCGGCTTGATCCCGAGGTCCGAGGCGATCCGGCGCATGTAGTGCGACTCGTCCGCGAGCACGAAGCTGACGCCGGCGCCACCGCGGCCTGCTCGCCCGGTGCGCCCGACGCGGTGCAGGTAGGCGTCGCGGTCCCCCGGGACGTCGAAGTTGATCACGTGGGAGATGTCGTCGACGTCGATCCCGCGAGCGGCGACGTCGGTCGCGACCAGCGTCTGGACGTCGCCGCGCTCGAAGCGGGCGAGTGCCCGCTGGCGCTGGGCCTGCGACTTGTTGCCGTGCATCGCGGCCGCCCGTACGTTCTTGCGGCCGAGCCGCTTCACCAGGCGGTCGGCGCCGTGCTTGGTGCGCACGAAGACCAGCGCGCGGTCGGCGTCGTTGCCGCGCAGCTCGCCGACCAGCGCCCCGAGCTTCGCTCCCTGGGAGTCGACGTGGACGAACCGGTGCGTGACCTGGGCGCGCCTCTCGGGCCTTGGGGCGTGGACGTGGCGGCGGGCGTCGCGCGTGTACGCGGCGGCCACCTTCCCGGTCGCGCCCTGAAGCGTCGCCGAGAAGAACAGCGTCTGGCGCTTCGTCGGCGTCTGCTTGACGATCCGGTCCACCGCGGGCTTGAAGCCCATGTCCAGCATCCGGTCGGCCTCGTCGAGAACGAGGACCCGGACGTGGTCGATGCTCAGGGCTCGGCGCTGGAGCAGGTCCTCGAGCCGCCCCGGCGTCGCGACCACGATGTGGGCTCTGGACGCGCGCTTGATCTGGGGGCCGAAGCCGACGCCGCCGTAGACGGCCGCGACGGATAGGCCCCTGGCTTTGGCCACCGGCCTGACCTCCTCGACGATCTGCGCGGCGAGCTCCCGGGTCGGGGCGAGCACGAGCGCCGAGGGACGCGGCGATCCCGGCTCGAGGCGGTCGGCGATCGGGACCCCGAAGGCGAGGGTCTTGCCGGACCCGGTCGGGGACTGGACTAGCACGTCCCTCCCCGCGAGCACGTCCGCGATCGCGAGCCGCTGGACGGCGAAGGGCTGGTGGATGCCACGCGTGGCGAGGGCTCTTGCGACCTGGCGTGATACGCCGAGATCGGCGAATGACTGCGACATGGTGTGCGCTCCTTATCTGAACGTCGGGGAGATCCAGTAACCCCGAAGACGCTCACGAGCGCAGCGAGAAACGGAACCTCTCGGGCGACAACGGTGTCGCTCGACCCGGAAGACGGTAGCAGCAGCGTCAGGCAGCGCCGCGAGGCGGCGACCAACCTGCGACGCCGCAGGGCTTGACAGGTGACCAAATAGTCACCTATTATTTCGGACATGGATGCGGTGTTCAAGGCACTCGCCGACCCGACGCGCAGGAGCCTGCTCGACGAGCTGTTCAAGGCGGACGGGCAGACGCTGAGCGCGCTGGTCGAGCGCCAGGCGCCGATGACGCGCTTCGGCGTGATGAAGCACCTCCGGGTGCTCGAGGGGGCCAACCTCGTGACCACGCGCCGCCGTGGGCGCGAGAAGCTCCACTTCCTGAACCCGGTCCCGATCCGGCTCGTCCACGACCGATGGGTGAGCAAGTACGCCGAGCCCTGGGCCGCCGCGCTCAGTGGGCTCAAGACACGATTGGAGGGCAGGACGATGGATGATCGAAGCCTGGCCGAAGCCCAAATGGGCGAGCACGGCGCGGTGTTCGAGATCTACATCAAGACGACCCCGGAGCGCCTCTGGGAGGCGATCACCAACCCCGAGATGCGGGCGAGGTACAGCTATGGAGTCGAGACCCACTCGGAGTGGACAC